>NZ_JBIRAW010000003.1:0-466638 GCF_044326315.1 Actinomadura sp. 9N407
TGCGCCTCCAGAACCACCCGCCCGGCGAACAACGCGATACCGGCCTCGCTGAGAGCCCCGAGTTCGCCATCGGAGAACAGATCGGGTGGGACACCGTCCGGTACGACCGTCATCGGCGCAGTTTAGAGGCTGATGCGCACCCCCGAAGATCCCAGACCCGACATCACACTCAATACCGCGATACCCGCGCAGACCACAGGCCTGACGGGAGCAGCCGTGCACCTCGGGCAGGCGGCGATGGCCGCCCCGCAGGACGCTGAACCGGCCGGACAAGGTGTACTGGCCGAGACGTTGAGAACTGCTCCACTCGGGCGGTCTCTGGTCCGGGAAAGGGCGATATCCCGGAACGATCACTCGTGGATCCTCGGGCCGCCGCGGCTTCAACGGGATGAGGGGGCACCGCGCGTCACAGTACGATTCCACCGTTATGCGTCGGGATGGAGGGGCGGGGGTTGGAGTGACCGAGGCCCGCGAGGACGGACCGGCGCGCGCCTGGCGGCCCGGTCGGGTGGTCGAGGGCCGGTACGAGGTCGTCCGCGAGCTTGGCCGGGGCGGGATGGGCGTGGTCTACCAGGTGCGGCACCGCGGATGGGGGTGCGACCTCGCGGTGAAGGTGCCCCGGCGGGAGATGTTCGGTGACGAGGCCGACCGCGAGCGGTTCTCGGCCGAGGCCGAGACGTGGGTCGGCCTGGGCCTCCACCCGAACGTGTGCGGGTGCCACTATGTCCGCACCATCGACGCGGTCCCGACGATCTTCGCCGAATACGTCTCCGGCGGGAGCCTTGACGGCCGCATCGCGGACGGGAGCCTCTACTCGGGCACCCCTCGGGACGTGCTCGCAAGGATCCTCGACCTCGCGGTGCAGATGGCCTGGGGGCTGGAACATGCTCATTCGATGGGCCTGGTGCACCGCGATGTGAAGCCCGCCAACGTCCTGCTGGACGACGGCTGGACGGCGAAGGTCACCGATTTCGGCCTGGCGGTGGCGCGTGACACCGGTGGCCGCGAGAGCCTTGAGCGGCCCGGTGTCAGCGTCCCGGTGCCCAACGGCGGCCTGATGACCCCTCAATTCTCCTCTCCGGAGCAGTTGGCGGGCAGCCTTCTGGGCCGGGCGACCGACATTTACAGCCTGGCGGCCACCATCGTGGCCATGTTCACCAGAGGTCCGGTCTGGCTGGTCGGGATCGCCGTCGGTGAGGCACTGGAGGATCACCGTGCCAACGCGACGGCAGATGCCCTGGAGATCCCCGACGATGTCGCCGAACTACTGCGGGCCTGTCTCCGCACCGCCCCTGGGGCGCGGCCCGGCTCCATGGCCGCCGTCGCCGGCTCGCTCCAGGAGAGCCATCTCCGGGTCACCGGCCGGGCCCATCCGAGACGCACCCCCACGGTCGCCGACCTGCGCGCGGACGACTTGAACAACCGTGCCCTCTCACTTCTCGACCTCGGCCGTCCAGGTGAGGCGGACCAGGCGCTCACGGCGGCGCTACGGGCGGACCCGCACCATCGCGGCGCGAACTTCAACAGCGGACTGCTGCGCTGGCGGCGCGGAGAGATCACCGACGAGGGCCTCCTCGTCCTGCTGGACCGCCTGGACCAGGAACTCGGCGACCCGGAGGAGGGAGTGCTCTCGCGCGCACTGGTGGAGATGGAACGCGGCGATCGGGCGGCCGCCCGCACCCTGTTGGAGGGCGTCGGCCCGGAGCGGGCGGACCACCAGGAGGCGCGGCATCTGCTGCGGGGAGGCGGGATCGTCCACGCGGACTGCGTCGGAACGCGGCCGGTGCCCTGGCGCACCCGTGGCCGGGCACCCGCCGGCTACGAGATCCGCATGTCCGCCGACTGGCGGCTGGCGCTCACTCCCGGCGAGGACCAGGGGGTCCGGTTCTGGGACGCAGCGGACGGACGGAAGTTGCGCACCCTGTACGGGCACGGTGACCGAGTGACCTCCGTCGACATGAGCGCCGACGGCCGGCGAGCGGTCTCGGCATCGTGGGACGGAACCGTCCGGCTCTGGGATCTCGCCTCGGGGGCCTGCCTGGCGATCGGCGAGGTCACCCCATGGACGCAGGGTCTGGGGGAGCGGAAGCGGCGGGAGGCCGAGGAAGCGGACAGACGCGAAGGGCGCATCGTCGACCGCACCTACGTCCCCTCGAATTCGCCCGATCTCAACAGCGCCTACTCCCCCGCCCGGCTCAGCGCCGACGGATCCGTGGTCGCCTGGGTCGAGGCGGACGGCCGGATCCAGGTCTGGGATTTCGACCGCGCCGGCCCGAGGATGACCATCGACGGGCACGACGGGGCCTCGCACCTCGAACTCAGCGCCACCGGCGACCGGGCTCTGACGTGTTTCGGCGGGAGGGATGACGGCGCTGTGCGGCTGTGGGACCTGGAAAGCGGCCGCACCGTGTGGGTGGTCGATGGCGGGGACTGCCGGTTCATGGCGTTCGGGCCGGGCGACCGTACCGTGATCACGGTCGACGGGAATCGCACGCTCCGCGTCTGGGAACCGGCGTCGGGCCGGATGCTGGGCAGCCTGACCCTGCCGGAGCGCCGGCACGTCGCGTCGGTCGCCTTGAGCGAGGACATGCGCGTCGCCCTGATCGGAGAGTGGGACGGGAACGTCTCGTACTGGGACCTGGCGAACGGCCGCTGTGTGCGCACCTTCAAGGGGCACCAGGAGCGGGTGAGCGCCGTTCAACTGGGGCCGGATGGCGCCTCCGCGAGGTCGGCGTCCCTTGACGGCACGGTACGAACATGGCGGCTGCCCGCGCGGTTCGAGGCCGCGCTGCGGGTGAGCCGCCCGCGCGGCCACGACGAGGTCGCCGGGCTCGAATTCCGGCTGGAATCCCTGTTGGCACAGGCGAAGGCGGCGATGGCCTCCGGTGCCTACGCCCGATCCCTGGGAGCGCTGAGGGAGGCCAGGGCGCTACCGGGCTGCGAACGGCTGCCGCGCGTCCTTGAAGCGTGGAAGGATCTGAGCTGTCGCACGGCCCGCGTCGGCATTCGCAGCACCTGGGTCACCTGGGGGCTTCCGCCCGGCAGTGGCATGGCCCTCGCCATCAGCCGAAATGGTCGCCTGGTGGCGTCCGCCGCCAAGGACGGGCAGATCAACATCTGGGAACTGTCCACGGGCGCCCAGGTCAGGTCGATCGAGTCCGGCCAACGCGGGGTCGGCGTCCTGCGCTTCAGCCGTGACGGTGCCCACCTCACCTCCATCGGGGCCGACGATGAGATCAAGGTCTGGGAGACCGAGACAGGCCGGTGCGTGAACGTCGTCCCTCTCCCCAGGGCGCATCGGCGGGTCCTCAGCGACGACGGGCGCCTGGCATTGGTGGCCCACGGGGTCGAGGGGACCATCAGGCTCTGGGATGCCTTCACCGGGGCGTGCCTGCATGTCATACCCGGACCGCATCCCGTCACCGGGCTCTGGACCGATGCTGAGAGCCGCCGGTTCCTGTCAGCCGGGAACGACGGCCACCGGGACCCGCATTCGCGAGAACCCGCGCTGGTCAGACTCTGGGACCTGACCGATGGCCGCTGCCTGCTCACCCTGCGGCCTGAATCGAAGGAAGTGAAGTCGGTGTGCATGACTCCCGACCGCTCGTTCATCCTGGCCGGCGGGGGCCCGGAGAGACCCTCCCAGCGCGACGGCGCCTGGCTGAGCCGGATCCACATGTGGGAGGCGTCGACGGGAGACCTCGTGCGGACCTTCGACCCCGTGCCGCAGGAGGCCTCCAGGCTCCAGGTCACCCCTGACGGGCGCTTCGCGATCTCGGCCGGTTGGAGACCCGAAGCCCACATCTGGGACATCGCCACGGGACGCTCCGTCCGCGTGCTGGACGGCCACAAGGGTGGGAGCGCACTCGCCATCAGTCCCGACGGCACGCTCGTGGTGACCTCCGACGGTGAGCATGAGGTCAGGGTCTGGGAACTCGACTGGGAGTTGGCGGCCCTCACGCCGGAGATCGAACCAAGCGCGGATCACCCGCGTCTGAAGTGATCGTGGACGGCCGCTTCCGGTTGCGGATGAGGATGTGATGGACGACGGGGAGAAGGGTGTCTATCTGGCCCTCCTGCTGGCTGAGCGTGAGGCCAAGGCCGGCGGTGCCGCCACCTTGGAGCCCGGGCACGTCCTGATGGGCTTGACCAGGCTGACCAGCCTCGACCAGGAGCTGCTGCGCGCATTCCCCTCGGCCCAGCAGACCGAGCTCACCGACGTGGGCCGGTTCATCCATGAAAGGTTCGCCAAAGCCGGGCTGGATCCGCAGATCCTCCGCCGGGCCCTGCGGCGTGCGCACAAGGTCCCGGGCACGCTCCCGCGGACTGCCAGGTCACCGCTCGACCCGCTCGTCCACGCCGCGATGAGGCGGGGCTGGCAGGAGGCGGACGGTCAGGAGATCGGGGTCGACGAGCTGCTCTACCAGATCGTGGCCGACCTGCCCGCGCGCTGCCGGAGCGTCTTCTCCGAACTCGGTGTGAAGGACCCGGTCGCCGTCCTCTACCCGAACGGCAGCCCCGTCCGGCTGAAAGGGCGGCCGCACCGAGGACCCGCCAAGGCCGCGACCAGAGCCGCGGACCCGCCTGTCGAACCGGAACCGAAGCCGGAACGGGAGCCGACACCCGATCCGAAGCCGGCGCCGCCGCCCGTCCCGACTCCGTACCTCGACAAGTACGGCCGCGACCTGACCCGGGCGGCACGCGACGGCAGGCTGCCCACGGTGATCGGGCGCCGTACGGAGCTGAAGATGCTGGCGCGGGTGCTGGTCAGGCAGCGCAAGCCCAACGCCGTCCTGGTGGGCCCCGCGGGCGTCGGAAAGACCGGGATCGTGGAGGCCCTCGCGAGCCATCTCACCACCGTCGGCACACCACCGGACCTGGCCGGCTCGCGCATCCTGGAGATCTCCATGTCCGCGCTGCTCGCGGGCGCGGAGTACCGGGGCGACTTCGAACGCCTGCTGCGGGGAGTGCTGAAGGAAGCACAGGCCGCCCCGGAAGTGATCCTCTTCATCGACGAACTGCACACCGTGCTGCGCGCGGGTGGCCGGGGTGCCGGCGACGCGGCCGACATCCTCAAACCCGCGCTGGCCCGCGGGGAGGTGCGCTGTATCGGCGCGACCACGGCCGAGGAGTACACCCGGTACATCGAGCAGGACGCCGCGCTGCAGCGGCGGTTCGAGGTCATCCGGGTCGAGGAGGCCACGCGCGACCAGGCCGTGACGATCCTGCGGGGACTTCTCGACGGATTCACCGAGCATCACGGCGTCCGGATCGAGAACGACGTCCCGCAGACCGCAGTCGACCTGTCCATCCGGCACCTGCCGGAATCACGGCTGCCGGACAAGGCCATCGACCTGGTGGACGGGGCCTGCGCGGCGGTGCGGATCCGCACGCTCAGCCCGGATGGGCCGGACGGGCCGACCGCCGACGCGGTCGTTCAGGCGGCGGACATCGTCGAGCTGGTGGCCGAGCGCGCCCGGATCCCGGTCGAACGCGTCACCGCCGACGAAGCGGCCCGGCTGCTGAAGATGGAGCAGCACCTGCGGCAGCGGGTGATCGGGCAGGACGATGCGGTACGGGAGGTCGCCGAGGCGGTGCGCGCCGCCAGGGCCGGCCTGGGCGACCCGCGCCGTCCGATCGGGGTGTTCCTGCTCGCCGGGCCGACCGGTACCGGGAAGACCGAGCTGGCCAAGGCGGTGGCGGAGTTCATGTTCGGGGACGACCGGCGGCTGGTCGCCATCGACATGTCCGAGTACCAGGACCGCTACACCGTGAGCCGGCTGCTCGGCGCGCCGCCTGGCTATGTCGGGCACGACCGGGAGGGCCAGCTCACCGGGCCGCTGCGGGAGCACCCGTACAGTGCCGTGCTGTTCGACGAGATCGAGAAGGCGCACCCGCAGGTCCTGGACATCCTGCTGCAGATCTGCGACGAGGGCCGGCTGACCGACGCGCGCGGCCGCCGCGTCGGCTTCACCGAGACCGTGATCTTCCTGACCACCAACCTGGCCGACCCCGCCGCCGAGCTCCGCCCGGAACTGGTCGGCCGGCTCAGCGGAGTGATCGACTTCCGTCCGCTGGACGCCGCCGCACTCGGCTCGATCGTGGACAAGCTGATCGACCGGGTCCGGGCCCGGGGCGCGTCCGTGCGGCTGACCGACGCGGCACGGCAGCTGCTGGTGTTCCTCGCCCTGGACGCCCCGTCCGGGGTGCGGACGGTCGAGCAGGCGATCGAGCGGCAGATCGTCCGGCCGCTCAGCGGCGCGCTGCTCGCCGGGCTCTTCCAGGATGGCGAGCCGGTCGTGGTCGACGCCCGCAGAGGCGAACTGGTACTGCGTGAAGCGGAGGAGGCGTCCTGATGACGGCGGCGGTGACCCTGACGCTGGTGCCCGGCGCGCAGGACGGGGCCGCCGAGCCCGTCGAGTACGTGTTCACCGAGCGCACCACCTGCGTGATCGGCCGCGCGGCCGACTGCGAGCCGCGGCTGCGCGGCGACCAGCGGGTATCCCGGCACCACTGCCTGCTCGACATCAACCCGCCGCAGGCGCGGATCCGCGACTTCGGCAGCCTGAACGGCACCCACGTCAACGGCCGGAAGATCGGCCAGCGGGCCGAGGGCCAGACGCCCGAGGAGGGCGCGCGCCTGTCCTTCCCCGAGCACGATCTGGCCGACGGCGACGAGATCGAGATCGGCGAGACCGCGCTGCGGGTCTCCATCCAGGCTCCGCGGACCAACGTCCTGGCCCACTGCGCCCGGTGCGGCGAGCAGGCCGAGGGCGGCGGCGACCTCTGCCAGGGCTGCCGGGAGGAGGATCCGGCGGCGGTGGTCGAGCTGCTGCTGAAGCGGGCCGACAGCGGCGCGGACGGCCTGGATCCGATCACCGGCTTCACCCTGCTGCGCGAGCTGGGCCGGGGCGGCATGGGGGTGGTCCACCTCGCCCGGCACGAGGCGACCGGCCGGGAGGTGGCGCTGAAACTGATGTTGCCGAAGGCCGCGGCCAACGAGACCTCCCGCCGCCGTTTCCTGCACGAGGTGGCGCTGAACCGGGTGCTGCGGCACCCGCACATCACCGAGCTCTACGACGCCGGGTTCGGCGGCGGCGCCTTCTACTTCACGATCGAGTACTGCCGCGGCGGAAGCCTCGACAAGCGCCGCAGGCTTCCCGTGGACGAGGCGGTGTCGCTCATCCGCCAGGTGCTGGAGGGGCTGGAGCACGCCCACGACAACGGCGTCGTGCACCGGGACCTGAGCCCGTCCAACATCCTGCTCGACGACACCGGAACGGCCAAGGTCAGCGACTTCGGCCTGGCGAAGGCGTTCGACGCGAACGGCCTGAGCGGGCTGACCCGGACCGGCGCGACCGCCGGCAAGCCGTACTTCATCCCGCGGCAGCAGGTGGTGAACTTCCGCGACGCCACCCCCGCCGTGGACGTCTGGGCGGCCGCGGCCTGCCTGTACGTCATGCTGACCGGCCGCCCGCCGCGCAGGTTCCCGGCCGGCAAGGACCCGTGGCTGCAGATCCTGCAGAGCGAGCCGGTACCGATCCGCGAGCGCGCGCAGCGCCTGCCGTCCGGACTGGCCGAGGTCATCGGCCATGCTCTCACCGAACGCCCGCAGATCGGCTTCCAGACCGCACGCGAACTGCGCCAGGCCCTGGAGCCGTACTGACCCGCGGGAACCGCGTCGTCACCCCGCCTGGCCGGACTCGCCCGGCTCGTGGCCGAGCGCCGTGCCGCCGAGGACCTGCGCGGCACCTACCGCTACACCGAGATCGTGAAGGGCCGCCGTCGTGGTTGGGCGGCTCGGCCCGCCGTGGCCTCCACCTACGACCAGGGCACCCTGGGCTGAACACGCGAGGCCCGCGCCGTGCGACGCGGGCCTCGGTGTTTCAGCGTGCGGGGTCAGACCCGCTTGGACGGATCCCCACCGCCGCCTCCGCCGGAGGGCGGGTCGGCGTCGAGCTTGTTGAGCTTGCCGTGCCCGGGATCGGGTGCGGGGCCGGCGCCGCTGGGCGGCCCGCCGCTGCCGGGCGCGGCATTGCCGGACGGAGCACCGCCACCGTTGGGTACGGGGGCCGAGGGCGCCCCACCACTGGACGTGCCGCCGGACGAACCGTCGCCCGGGGAGCCGCTGTCGTTGTGCGAGTCGTAACTTCCGTTGTCCCTGTTGGATTGCCGCTTCCTGGTCTGCGACTCGCGACCGCTGTTGCCGTAGTCCGGGTCGACGGTGTTGGAACTGGTGCCCTGCCGGCCGTAGGTCTTGGGTTCGTCGTCGTCGAGGTGGCTGCCCACCTTGCCCTTGGTGACCTTGCCCGCCTTGATCCGCGACCGCGGCTCGTCCTCGTCCTCGTCCTCGTCGCGATCCTGCTTCGGGTCGGTCCTGGGAGCCGGAGCCGGTTCCGCGGTCCGGTCGCGCAGCAGCAGGTCCAGGTTCCTGCCCTCTTGGCCGGCCCGGTACTGGTAGAGCGCGTACCGGTCGTTGGGGTTCATCCCGATATCCGGCTCGGGCCAGTGGAGATCCATGAGATATTTTCTCAACTCGGGGTTGAAGTAGTCGTTGAGGAACTCCTTGTCATCAATTCCGAGGAAGTCCCTGACGTCCCGGCTAAGCCGCCCTGACCAGTCCATACCTTCGAATTCCTCGTACTCCGCGAGGTACCGGCCGGCGGCTGTCTTGTCGTGCGTCAGCCGATCGGCCAGCCAGGCCATGTGCTCGGCGAGCATTCGCCTGTAGACGATGTCCAGGCCCTGGACGGCGACGTCCGTGGCGATGTTGCCCTTGCTGAGGGGACCGCGGCGCCCCGGCGCCGACCCCGGCACGTTGTCGGGCGTGAACCTGGGCTGCTGAGGGATGACCGAAGGCCGCCTCGTCGACCAGGTGCCGTCCGGCGGCTCCGCCCCCGGCGCGGTGGGCGGCCTCCCGAGCCCGAAGCCGGGATCGGGGAACGGCGCACGCCCTGGACCGATCTGGGCGACCGGCGGACGGCCGGGCCCCTGCTGTCCGGCGGGCGGACGCTCCGCCGCCCCACCGGACGGCCCCGGCCGCACAGGCGGAGGCCCGCTCGGCCTGGCCGGCCCTGGCGCTGCCCCACCTGTCCCCCGGCCGCCCGAGCCGTTGGCCTGCCCGCCCCAGCCTCCGTTCGGGCCCCGCCCGCTGGGCGCGAGCCCGGCGCGGCCGGGAGCGCTGCGCGCGTCACCCCGGTACCCGGTCCGGCTGTCCGGCGCGTCACCGGTGCGGTTGGGCACGCCGCCCGCGCTGCCGCGCCATCCGTCCGCCGCCGAGCCGCTCGGTCTGGCGCCGGTACGACCGGGGGCGGAACGTGCATCGCCGCGCCAGCCGTACCTGGTCCGGTCGGTCGGAGAGGTGCCGTTACGTCCGGTCGCGGGGGCGGTGCCGCGGGCAACGCCGCGCCATCCGTCGTCGGCGAAGGGCTGCCGGACGTTGCCGGCTCGCGGAACCGCCGAGACGGGACGATGCGGGTTCGCCGGGGTAGGGGCACCGAGCCGGGGCCAGGCGCCGCGGCCGCCGCCGGGGACCGGCCCGCCCCGGGCGGAGCCGAGCCCGCCTCGGCGTCCCTCACCGGCCCGCCACCCGTAGCCCCGCGACCACGAGGACCTGTCGAGCTTCTCCGCCTTGTCGACGGCCTTGAGGACGTTCACATTGGCCTGGGTCAGGCGGGCGTTCGCCGCCCTGCGTGCGGCAGGGGTGCCGGCGCGATTCACCGCCGTCTGCGCGGCCTCCAGTCGTGCCCAGGCCCTGGGCAGTGCCGTCCTGATCAGGGCAATGTGCGCTCGGCGCGCCTGATCCAGGGCACGGTTGGCCGCGACCAGCTCTCGCTGCGCCATCTGCCTGGCCCAGGGACTCTTGTCCTGCGCTTGGTTCACCTGCTGCCGGGCGCTGACGACACGAGTCTCGGCGCGCGCCACGTCGGTCTTCCAGCCCGTTTCCGTCATGCTCTTGTAGAGCTCCCCGGACGCCGCGGCGACCCTCGCGCCGTTTCCGACGTTGGGGTTGATCGTGAAGGCACGCAGCGCCGATTCCAGGCCGGCGGCCTTGTCACCGGCCACGAAGACCGGGTTCGACGCCACCCGGAGCTGGAGCGAGTACCACCACTGCTGCATCGGGCCGATCGTTCTCGGCCCGCGGCTCAGCGGCGGGGGTGGGGGCAAGGCCGGCCGGCGCCCGATCGGGGGGGACCGGCGCGGCGCCGGCTCTCGACCGACCGGCTCGGTGCCCGGTGCCAGGGGGCCGGGGTTCCGCGGCGCGCCGGACGGCCGGTCGTCGCCGCTGCCGGAGCCGGACGGGGTCGTCCGCCCCGGCCCAGGGGCCACGGGCACGCCGGCGATCGGGGGGAAGGCCGGGGGCATCGGGGTGCTTGGAGCCAGGGGACGACGCACGGGAGGCACCAGAGGCACGGGACCGTCGGGCCTGTCGTCATCCCCTGACCCCTTAGGCTCGGCGCGTTCGGGCGCGGGCCGTTCGGGGGCGGGCCGTCGGGGCCGCGTTGGATCCTGGGATCGCGGCGCCGGACGGCTCTTCGGCGTCGAACGGGACTTAGGCGGGGAGGAGCCGCGCTCCGGTGACCGGCTGCGCGGCACGGTCGGCTGCTCGGCCCGCGGCTGGGACGGCGGCTTCAGGTTCTCAGGAATCCAGTGATGCGGGTCGCAGTACTCCGCCGGGAACCAGGGTTGTTCCTGGCAGCCGGGCTTCGGGGCCGCATTCGCGTCCCCGGCGGTGAACGTCTCATAGACCAAGCCGCCGAATACGGCGAAAGACAGGCCCCCCACGGAGGTGAGACCCACTCGGACGAGTCTGATCATGGCGACCACAGTAAGACACCAGTGTCTATTTGAGAATTACCATCGGACGCCCTTTCTCCCGATGCCTCTGGGGCCGATGAGGGCCGCGCCCGGCCGTCGCCTCGTATTGATGCTGCCCGCAGCCCTGGAGCACCGCCGAACAGCACGGCGGGGACCATCCCCGCACCGTCAAGTGTTCGAGCGCCGTTAACGACCGCGTCACCACCCGACGGCGTGCCGCCGGAACGGGTAGCGATCACACATGCTCGGACGGCCATGCAGCCACACCCAGGCCAACCCGTCCCCAGGGCGTGTACCTCGGCAGGCCGGTGTGAGTTACAGAAGGTCTCGAACTCACGGAGCGCTTGAAGGATGTGCCGCTGATCACTCGGCGGCCGGGATGGCCAGAATCACCGTATGTCCGCAGCGTCGACGAGGAAGAAGGCGATCGGCGCTGTGGCGATGTCCGGGCAGAACTTGCCGGGGCTGCTGGTTGATGTGGGCGTCCGCAGCGCGGAGCAGGTCGGCGGATGGCCCGCGGGAGTGCTGCACGGTCGGCCATTGCCGGCTGCCGCGCCGGCGCTGGAAGGCGCGGCCGACATGTTTGTGCGCCTGGATGACGAGCCCGAAATACTCCCCTCAGGTTCCCGTCAAGGCGTCCGTGGGCGCCAGGCGGGCCACCCGGACCGCCGGATACTGGCCCGCGATGGCGATTGGTCTACCTGTGGATAACCCGCCTTTTGGCTCGGTACGGGTACATCTCAGGGCATGGGCAAGCACGCTCTGATGGGCAAGGAAGCGGCCGCCCGGATCCAATCCGCGGCCGCGCGTGATCGCTGAAGTGATTCACCGCAGGAGGGCGGCGGCCCGGCGGGGACCGGCTCGGAGCGGCCGGACGCCCCGACGGCCCGTCGACGTCCAACGCCGCGAGCGGCGCCCTTGCAGCAAAGCCACATAGTCGGTGGTCCTGGCCGGGGCCAAGCGGGTCGGGCATCGGCGACGACGCGTGCCGCTCGCCGACGTACCCACGATCGTGGGGAGAATGAAGATGAAAAGTATTCATATTGCGGAGGCGGTGACGGCCGTCGTACTCATCGCGGGCGGCACAGGGGCGTGCGGGGCAGACGAACCGGCCACACCGCCCCAGCCGTCTCAGTCCCCCGTGGAGAGCCCGCCCAAGCCGCGGGAGCCGTCGCACGTGGAAAGCAGCCCTGCGACACCGGACAAGCCGAAGCCGCAGGAGCCGTCTCAGTCGCCTGATCGTGAATCGCAAGACACCGACACCGACAACCGGCCGCTTCCGGAAGAGTGCAAGCATCCGCCGGGCGGGAGTGTGCGGCAGGGCTGCATCGAGGAGTTCGGGCCCGATGGCGTGGGCACGGTCCAGCCGGTCCCGCCGGAGCGGGATCGCAACGACAACGGCATCGACGACTCTGTGGAGGAGCCGGAGCCCGAGCCGCCCCAGGACTCGGAGACCGAGCCGACTCAGGACGAAGAGCAGGTGCCATCAACGGAAGAACAGATCGAGCAGTGCACCGAGCAGACCGGCTCGCCGGAAGCCTGCCGGGAAAAGATCGATTCTTGAGTGGCTGCACCGTTGAAAGCGGTCGCATCAGCCCATTGACCACGCCCACCGACGGCCATGTTGGCTCATTGTTGGCTCGGCGGCATTGGCACGGGCTGGCAGCGCCCGGTATGACCTGGCACCGGAATGGGGCTGGACGTGGACAGATCTTTTAAGCCGTAGGTTGCGGGTTCGGGTCCCACGCGACTCACCACGCCTGACCGGTCCCAGCAGGCCTCGACGGCCCGTGAACGGTCATGCCCGGGGTCGGCCTGAGACCCTCTGGGGCCGGCCCCATCGCACAGACCAATCTCCCAGACCCGGCGTCGGCCCAGCCCCTGATGGCGGCAAGTCCAGCAAGCGGATGCTGAGTTATGGCGGGTTTGGTCTGGTGATCCTGCTCTGGGCGTCGGCGATCAGGTTCGCGGCGTGCGGGCCGGCGGCGTAGCGGGCCGCGTCGAGGGTGTCGGTGACTGCGGCGAGGGGGTCGGGGTTGGTGGCGCGGTGCAGGGCCAGCCAGAGCCAGCGGTGTTCGCCGTCGCTGAGCTGGGAGCGGCGGGCGCGCAGGTGGGCGTCCGGGGTCAGGGTGCGTGCGGTCAGGCTGGCGGCTATGTCGGGGTCTTCGGCGATCCCCGCGTAGCGGGCCGCCTCGGCGGCGATCCACCAGGCCAGGTCACGCAACGTGGGTTCGGGCAGCCCGGTCAGCACGTCGGCGGCGGGCCCGAGCGGGTTGTCGGGCTGTGGTCGGTGCGGGTGCAGCGTGGGCAGGTCCGGCACGATTCGGAATGCGATGTCGGCGGCCTCGATGCGGGCCAGGTCTTCGGCGGTGATGCCGTGGCCGGTGAAGCGCTGCACCGCGACCAGACCCATCATGGACTTGCGGCGGTGATGGTCGGCGAAGTCGAGGCCGGTGAGGGTCTCGGCGATCTGTGGTGGCGCTTCGAGCCCGCCGTAAGGTTCCTCCGATAGGAGGATTTCACCGTGCTCGGCGAACGACAGCCGGGTCAGCGCATTGACGTTCCAGTACATGCTGGCGGCCCGTCCGTCGGTGGAGGCCCTGGTCAGGACGGACGCACTCGAGCCCTGAAAGCCGTTGTACTCGACGGCGAGTACGGCGCCGCCGACGTCCAGCACCGCGACCCAGGGATCGATCGACCGTCGCTGCATCACATCCTCGCTGATGGCTCGCAGCGATTCGGGCCGGGCCGGGTCCGCGCCGAAGGCGCGCAGCACGTCCGCGACGTCTGCCCCGGTCACCACCGTGACCGTCGCGGCCACCGACAAGGCGCTGTCGCGCACCCATCGGTAGGTGGCTTCGGGTAGGGCGGGCCGCGCCGGCTCCGGCTCGCCGCGCAGCCGGTGTCCGAGCCGGTCCATGCGGGCGTGCACGATCTCGGGCGCGACGGGCGCCTGCCACACCACCAGCTCGTATCGCTCGGGCGCGGCGGGATCGTCCCGGCCACGAGCGTGCACCCGCAGCCGGTAGTCGCCCGGCCAGGGCGGGGCGACCCTGCGCAGATGCGACTCACCCGCCCAGGGCGGGGTGTCGCCGCGCAACTGCGGCTCGCCTGCCTGGGGTCCGACCACGGAGGCTCCGCCGGCATTCGCCCGCCAGCTGACCTCGACGATCTCCTCCCAGCCGGTCGCGACGTCCGGCGGTGGCCCGTCCAGGACGGTCAGCACGATCTGGACGTGTCCGGTCTCGACGCCGGTACGGATCACCGCACCACCCGAGGCGACCGCGACCAGCCCGTTGCCGCTGAAGTCGGCCTCGGGGACCTCATGCCCCTCCATCAGCCCGAACCGGTGCCCCCACACCAGCGCCGACCCGGAGGTGTGGCGGGGCAGCACGTACTCCGCCCGGGTCTTGGCGAGTAACGCGGCATCGTAGGCCGGGGGCATCGGGGCGTCGCGTAACAGCAGTACCGCGGTGCCGATCGCGACGCCGAGCACCGCAGGCGGCTCGGTGGCCCAGGGGTGGACGCCCACCCGGCGCAGGACGCCGGCCGAGGTGGCCACAGCCAGCGCAAGATGTGCTGCGCCGTGCGCCGCAGCGACATCCTGTTCTTCGATGAACTCAGGCCCCACTGCCAGGAGGGCGGCGACGCGCGGGTGGGTGGCCAGTCGGCGGGCCAGCGCGGCGACCAGCGGCACCGCGCCCGGGCGGATCTGGTTCAGCATGCCGACCCCGCTGACCGCCTCGCTGGTCCCGTCCACGCTGATGAAACCGACGTTGCCGGTGAGCGGCTCGCCCAGTAAAGAGCTCAGGTCTGGGACGTCGGCAAGGTCCAGCTCCGGCACGGTCAGCTCCAACGCGCCGAGCAGGCGTTCGGTCAGCAACGGCAGCAGCGAGCCGAGCGCGTCCCGCACCGGCGAATCGCCTGTCCTGCCCGAGCGGGAGTGAGCCACTGGATGTCGCCTGCCGCCACGGATCGGCCACGTGCCGTCCGCCATCGCCCGCAGCCGTCCGAGCTCGGCCGCCGGCGCCTTCGGAACGCGGGCGATGGCCAGCGGCATCGCCCCGGCGATCGGCCCGGCCAACTCCGCCAGTAACGTGTTGGGAACCTCCACCACAGCACCCCAGGTGAATCGCATGGACAAGACGACGGAACCGTAGCCGTCCCCTACGACAGTCCCGGCTATACCGAATGCTTGATGCGTCACTGATCAGAATCGGTGGATGTCGATGTCTGTCGGCGGCGCTGCAAAACTCACAGCGTCGCCAACAGGCCACCTGCGGATGGCATGGGTGTTCATATGGCGCGTCGTATGGGCCATGTGGTCGTGGCGGTAATCTGCTGTGGGGTTGCTGGGCAACTCACTTCACCGACACAGAATCCAAACTTTCAGGCGATGTTGAACCGGTTAGCGACGGTCAGGCACATTCCCCCGATTCGCAGGCGGGCAGCGTGCAGTCGGGCGTCTCAGGTCCGGTAGCGAATACGAATCCATGCCGCGGGTAGTGGCAAGCCCATGGCCCGTGTTGGCTCGTTGTTGGCTCGGCAGCATTGATACGGGCTGGCGCATTGCGACATCGCCTGGCACTAAAATGGGGCTGGACGTGGACAGAATGGTATCCGGCAGCACCAAAAATGCCGCGCTTGCACAACCGTTCTAGACTTTTAATCCGCAGGGTGTCGAGCACCACCGGAAAGATCGTCTCTCGCCGAGAGAGCTGCCAACAGTCCGAGACTCCATGTCCAGCATGCCCGGTTGTGCGGCGCGAGCGCGTCCTCGCTCCGGCGGCAGACGAGTGAGCGCTGGCGGACTGGTCCAGACTCCATCGACACAAGTTGTCGGCCATCCTGGGCCGCTGGAAAGCAGAGATGCCCCCTCGCCAGAGGGAGCCGCGGGGAGCCAATCGGGGAGCCATCGTGATCAGACCCAGTCGGCCTCACCGCGACTCCCCCAGTACGTTTGCCCAGGTGAGAGGCTCCCCGTTCGACTCACCTCGACCTAGATCGACTGCTCTGCCGTGGCTGGGGGTCAAGGGGTCGTGGGTTCAAATCCCGCCGTCCCGACAGAGTACGTGCAGGTCAGAAGGGCTTCGGAGATCACTCCGGAGCCCTTTTTTCAATCGTGAAAGTCGTTGAGGAGCCAAACGGGGAGCCACCGTCACGCGACCTACGCGGACTCTTGGGCCCTTCCCTGCGTCGTGGGCTCGGTCCCGCCCTCGCCGAACACCGCGTTGATCGCCGCGGCGCCCCTGGTGATCACCGGCTTGAGCTGGTGCCGGTAGACCTCCTCGGTGACCGCCGTGGACGAGTGCCCGCACAGATCGGCGATGTTCTCGATGGGCACGCCGCTGTCACTCATGATCGACACGAACGAGTGACGCAGCTCGCGGGGAGACCAGGTCTCCCCGAGCCCCGCCTTCTGAGTGATGAGCCGGAACGCCCGCCGCACGTTGGCGGCGTCCAGCGGTGTCCCGATCGGTGAGCAGAAGACGAGGTTGGTGCTCTGCCAGGCGTTGGCCGCCTTGAGCCGCTGCGCAGCCTGGCGCTTGTGATGCTGGCGGAGGGCCTGAGCCGCACGCCGGGGCAGTTCCAGCGTGCGGCGCGACTTCTCCGTCTTGGTGTCGCCGTGCGCCCGTACCGACCGCCAGACGTAGACGGCGAACCTCTCGTGATCGAAGCCGGCCTCGGTCACCGGCCGCCACACGTTCTGGGCTTCCACCCACGCGACCACGTGATCCCACCGGAGCGCACGAGCCTCCTCGGTACGGACACCGGTCATGAGGCTGAGCACGACGTAGGCGTTCAGCCGTGACGACCCGGCCGTCTGCAGTACGGCCGCCGCCTGGTCGAAGGTGAGCGCCTTGCTCGGGCGCCCGCTCCTGCCTATGGGCGTCTTCACCAGTTCGGCGACGTTCCGCACGACCATGTCCCGCGCCTGCGCCTGCCGGATCGCCCGTTTGAGGATGCCGTGAACCAGTCGCAGCGTCCGGGTGGACAGTTTGCCGGTGAGCCCATCGAGCCACTCGTCGACATCGTCGACGCCCACTGCCCAGTGATGGTGTTTGCCGACGTCGATGCCGATCCAGATGCGTTGATGCGGTCCGCTCATCCAAAGCCTCGCCTGAGGTGGTCCACCATGGCCGGTGATCCGTGAGCACCCCGCCGTCACAGCCTTAGTTTAGAGCGTGTCTCATGTGGTGGTGGAAGAAGCTCGCCACGTAACGCTCCCGCGCAGGAAGGTCTCAAGCTGTTCGGCGAAGCCCGGTGCGGCGGCGACGAAGTGACCAGCGCCCGGATGCACGCTGCGCTCGCCGCCGAGCGCAACCGCCAGAGCGTCGCAGATCCGCTCGAGCGCGGCCGCATGGTCTCCGGAGGCCACGAGCACTGGGACGCCGGCGTCACCGATCGCGTCGAGGTGTGGGCGCGCCTCGCTGGTCACCCGACCACCGTGCGCCCGCCGAACGCCGGCGACCACGTCCTCGGGGAGCGGGCCGTCGCCGATGGGTGCCCCCGCGACCTGGAGGAACTCGCGCAGCTCGGTCGGGTCCATGTCCATCCCGTGGGTGAGGACCGCATCGCCGATGCGCTCGAGTCGCGCCACCTCGGGATCGTCAGGGACAAGGTAGTTCAGCGGCGGCTCGATCAGGGTGAGCGAGCGCACGCTGCCCGGCGCGGCAGCGGCCGCGATCAACGTCCCCAGGACGCCGTAAGAGTGGGCGACAACGTGCGGGCGGCCCACGAGCAGCGGCGCCAGATCCCGGGCATCCACCTCGAAGTCCTGGCACTCCTGCGGTGGTGGACTCGGCGGAAAACCACGGCGATGGACATATGCCAACGTCCACCGAGCGGCCAGCGGAGCCAAAGCGCCCCACGTCGTTCGCGGGCCGGCACCACCATGCACAAGCAGGATCTCCGGCCCAGAGCCATCGCGCACCACGACGATCTCGCTCACGAGGTGAGGGTAACGGCCCGCGAGGAGGCTGAGTGCAGAAATTAGCGGTAGCCCGTTGAGTACTCAGGTTTCTCTCGAACGTGACCTCGTCTCCGGATTGGGGACAGACTTTCTGGACGTAGGTTTCTGGATGGTGTTCGCGCTGGTCGTTAGAGTGTCCAGAAAAGTAGATGTTTCCGGACGACTGCGCCGTTGGAGAGCGGGCGGGCGGCGGCGCAGGACAGCGCGCCCCTCAATCGAACCGGGATGTAGGTCGCTACCGGCTGTGCTGCCGCCTATTTGATCTTGATTTCTATGAGCACCGAGCGTGCTGTCCCCGCATTGAGTGAGGCTGTCAGGATCTTCCACGGCAAGAAGGGCGAGCTGTACAGCGGTACTACAAGGGCATGGAAGACCAGCTCGGCGCCCTCGGCCTGGTCCTCAACTGCATCACCCTCTGGAACACCTTCTACATCGACGCCGCACTCGGACAGCTCAAAGACCAGGGCTATCCCGTCCAAGACGAAGACGTCGCACGGCTGTCGCCCTTCGTCCGCCGTCACATCAACGTCAACGGCACCTACTCCTTCAGCCGACCCGACCTCGGGCCAACCGGCATACGCCCGCTGAGAAGCCCCGACCAGCACGATGATGACGAAGATCTATAGGTGCGACGGATACCAGGTCGGGCCCTGAGCAGGACGGGGGCATGCCCGGCGCCACAGCTACCCTCGCTCTGGCATTTGGAAGGGGCACCGATGATGTCGTGGAAGAACGATCCGGTCTACCTGGCGATCGTTCAGGCGTTCGTAGATGGCGACCCGGAGGCACAGGCGGGTGGCCCGCTTGACGTCCGAGCGGTCGTGGCGACACTTTCCCGCGAGGTCAAGGACGCGTTCGCCTACGACCAGGTCCCCTGGGATCGCTTCCCCCGCGGCGCCGAAACCCGGAACGACGTGGCGGGCCTGCGTTCTGACAACGCTGACGTGGTGCGTGAGTCGCTGTGCGGCGTGAACGGGGAATTGGCCAACAGCACCTGGTCGGTGGCGGCGATGGCCGCGCCGTTCCTTCTGCGCGTCGCAGCCGACCCGCACGGCCACTGCCGCGCCTACGCACTGGAGCTGGCGGCGGGCATCGTCCAGTGGACGCCGGGACCGGGCCGATGCACCCGTGAGGAGCTGCTGCGCCTGTCCGACGGCCAGTGGCGGTACGAACCCAGCAGTTACTTGGGGAACTGGGGGATCCAAGCCGCACGCGACGTGGTCGCCGCCGACCTCGATCTCGTCACAGCGCTGCTCGACGATCTCGATCCTCAGCTGCGCGCCGCAGCCGCATACGCGGCAGTCGTGGCATCCGAACGCATTGACGAGGTCCGCAGTGCTCTGCACGCACGCCTGCGCGTTGAGGCCGACTCGGTGGTGTGCGCCGGCTTGGTGCTCGCGCTTGCGCAACTGGCGTTTGTGCATCCCGATTCCGACTCGGAGTGCCCAGCGTGGACTCAGACCTTGTGGTCCGATCCTGCGACGCCTGCGGTGGTGCGGGTCAGTGCGGCGCTGGGATGGCTGTGCCTGACCGATATTCCTGTCCCGGGGGACCTGCTCGACGCGCTCGACGCGTGCGCAACCGACGAGACAGCCCGCCTTATGGCACCGCTGCCGTTGATGCGCGCCATCGACTACACGAGTGACACGGCCCTCCACCGTTGCACGCTCGGCCTGCTTCACCCTGACGACGCCGAACCGGTGCTGGATGATCCCTGGGCGTCGCCTTCAAAGCTCACCTGAGCGATTTTTCTTCCGGGCCGGCTGGCACGGTCGGCCGAAGGCAGTTTCTCAGGGTGTTGAGAATCGTTCGATTCTCAACACCCCCGGCCGACCACGCCCGCGGAACTGACCCACCTCGAAAATCTGTCGAAAAAGCGCGTTGCAGGATCATGGTGTTCAACAAGTTCGGCACAGCCCTTTCTCCTACACTTTTCGGCATGAGCGCCCCGCCTGGCCCCGGACTGGCCCTCGCGATCACCGGCGACCAGCTCGCGGCCGAACCGGCGGTCCTCACCGGAGCGCTCGTCGGCTACGCCCGAGTCTCGACCAAGGATCAGCGGCTCGACCGGCAGACCATCGCGCTGCAGGCTGCATCCGGATCTTCGCCGACAAGAAGTCCGGAAAGAACGTCGAACGCGAAGAGCTCTGGAAGGCGATCGACTACATGCGGCCCGGAGACACGCTCGTCGTCCCGAGCCTCGACCGGCTCGCCCGCTCCCTCTCCGACCTCATCGCCATCGTCGCCGACCTCCGCAAACGCGGCATCGGCTTCCGATCGCTGAAGGAAGCGCTCGACACCACCACCGCCGGCGGCCGCCTCGTCTTCCACGTCTTCGCCGCCCTGGCGGAATTCATCCGCGAACTCATCATCGAGGGCACCAACGAGGGCCTGGCCGCCGCCAAGGCCCGCGGCGCCCGCCTCGGCAGACCGCCCGCGATGACCCCCGAGCAGATCCGACACGCCCGCGCCCTGGTCACCCAGCCCGACGCGACCATCGCCTCCATCGCTCGGCTCCTGGGCGTCAGCCGCTCCACCATCTACAAGTACATCCCCGAGCTCAAGATCAGCTCACCGCAGCAGATCGAGACCGACGTACCCCAACCGCGTCCCGAGATCGACGAGAGCCGGCAAGCACACCGCTGACCTGCACAGATTCCCCCGCGAGAGACATCGGAACGAAAAGTCACGCTAAGGAGCTCAACCCAACGCTCTTAGCGGGACTTTTCGTTCCGATGTTCGTCGACCCCCGACCAGACGCCGGTCGGCACCCCGACCTGGGACCCGCTGGCGCCCGATGAGGCCATGGAGGCCCGGGGCTCGGGTGTCGCGAATCCGCATCAGCTGCAATTGACGGCGCGATCAGGATGAAAGGTGGCTGTGTGTAGCCGCTGTAACTGACCGTGATGATGTGGAACGGCCCGGGGCAAGTCGGCGGTGTTCTCCCGAACGTGCCCCAGGCGGTCCCCCCAGGTCCGCAGGGGGCCGGCCGGTCCCCCCTGCTCTGTCCCCGTCGTCGTCTTCCTCGCCGCGCCAGGGCAGCGCCTTCTTGGACGGGCGCTTGGGAGCCCCGACTTCTCCTCCTAGGCTCAGCCCAGCGTCGTACTGTCAGGGAGGCCGAAGCGGGCGAACAGGCGCAGGTCGTGCTACGTGATCACGAGATCGCTGAAGCCGAGCACCGCATCCTCAATCCGTTCACCGAAGAGAAGCTTCTGCTGCTGGGCCAGGTGAGCCTGATCGGGCCCGGTGACAGGGTTCTCGATCGGCGTGTGGCAAGGGCGAGATGCTGTGCCGCTGGGCCCAGGTGTTCGGTTCCACCGGCCACGGGGTCGACCTGAGCGAGGTGTTCCTGGCTGCCGCACACCTGCGAGTCCAGGAGCTGAACGTCGCCGACCGGGTGAGGTTCGCGCATGGCGACGCCGGTCGGTATCACGCTCCCAGGGCCTTCGAATTGGTCGCCTGCATCGGCGCGACCTGGATCGGCGGCGGGCTGACCGGGACGATCGACCTGATGCGTGCCGCGGTGGCCTCCGACGGCCTGCTGTTGATCGGGGAGCCGTACTGGATCGACGAGGCGCCTGATGGCGCCTACAAGGCGCTGATCGTTATCGGGGGTAGTTGATTGAACTGGCAGGTCAGCGGTTTGGGGATCGGTCCGCCATGTAAGGCAAGTAGATGATTCGCGTTTTGAGGAGGCCCGCGAGGAGGCTGAGTGCAGAAATTGGCGGTAGCCCGTCGAGCTCTCGGTCTTCTCCTAAATAGCTGGGCTGGGCGCCGGGCGGGTGTCCACCGAACCGGTGCCGGCGGTGAAGCTGGCAGCGCCGGCACCGGTACGGGACGGCGTCCAAAAGCCCCGACGCTACGGGATCTGGAGGAGCGGCGGCAGACCGCGGCGCTGCGGGCCACCGTCCGGCATCTGGAGACCACGTCGATCGACGACGTGCTGGACCCCTACGTTCACCTCATCTACGGGCCGTGGCAGACCGGCGGCCACCGCTCCGTTGCCTACACAAAGATGCCCGCCACCAGCACCATGCCGAGCGCGACGAACGAGAGGATCGATTGCGCCACGGTGTAGACCTGGAATGTTCCGCGTGTGGTCAATCCGAGCAGGGTCTTGAACATCCAGAATGTGTTGTCGCTGACATTGCCGCCGAAGCTGGCTCCCGCTGCTGCGGCGAAGGCGATGAGTACCGCTGGTGTGCCCAGGTCGGCTACGGCTGGGGCGATCAGGGCTGCGGCGGTGATGGCGGCTACGGAGCCGGAACCCTGCGCCAGTCGGAGCAGTGCGCCGACCGCCCAGGTCAGCAGGAGCGGGAAGGACGCGTTGGCGGAGAAGAGCCCTTCGACGATGTCGGCGACACCGATTTCCACGAGGACTTGACCGAGCGAGCCGGCCACGCCTGTGAAGAGCAGGATGACGCCGCTGGCGCTTGCGCCGTGGGAGATGACTTCTTCCACTCCGGCGCGACCGAGGGTCGGCACCGCCAGGACGATCGCCAGGATGAGCCCGATCAGCAGTGCGACGACGGGGTTGCCGAGGAAGACTACGAGACCTGTGCTTGCCCCGGCCGCTGCTGTGATCGTGTTGACCACGATCAGGATCACGGGGACCAGCACCGGCAGCAGCATGAGAGCCAGCGGCTTTTGCGACGTGGTCGCCGTGGCGGTGGTGCCGGTCCCTGTGCTCAGGGACGGACCTGCGCCGCTGGCGGTGCCGGGGTGGTCGTCATGGTGGCCGGACGCACCAACGATCTCACCGCTGTTCTCGTCGTAGTCGGCCAGCGGGTCCACGTCTTTCTCAGGGTTCCAGGTTCGTCCCATGAGCATGGTGTGCAGGGAGATGCTGATCACGATCGCGGCTGCGCCGAACGGGATGCCCCAGAGCAGCATGGTTCCCAGCGCGATGTCGAGCGATCCGGCGACGGCTAGGGCCGCCGCCCCGGGAAGCACCATCAGCAGAGCCACTTCGAGGCCGATGGCGAGGGAGCCGGCAAGGGGGGCGACGCTTCGGCCTGTGCGCACGGCGATGGACCGGGCTATGGGCGCCATCATCACGAGTGCGACGTCGAAGTAGATCGATGGGAAGACGATGCCGGATGCCAGCCCAAGGGCTTGTGGTGATCGCTTGGCGCCGACGAGCCGCAGGAGTACATGAACGACGCGTTGCAGGGTGCCTGTCGCCGAGAGCAGTGAGCCGATGAGCACACCGAAGCCGATGATCAGGCCCACCTCGGCCATCAGGGCGCCGAAGCCCTTAGTGATCGCGGTGGGTGTGTCCTTGAAGCCGAGACCAGAGGCCAGGCCGAGGTAAAGCGCTCCGACCACCAGGGCGATCACCGGATTGATTCGCGCCCAGACGACCATTGCCACGATCCCGCCGATCGTGATCCCTGTGTGGATGAGGACTGGCCAGTTCTCCATTGTGTTCTCCCACAGCTACAGCGCCCGATCGGCGGGCCGGACCCGTGGGCCGGGACACTGCCTCACGAGGGGCAGGCGTTCTGCCTCGCGGGGCCGAGGTCTCGCTCCTGCGACCCGCATCACATGATCGAGCAGTATGTTGACTGTTAACACTTGATGTCAACAGTCAACTTCGCGTGTGGCGCGTGTGGGATCAGTTGCGGGAGTCCAGTGCGGCGGCCAGGCTCTGAGCCGCTGCCTCCATGTGCTCGGTCACCAGGCGGCCCGCTTCGGTGGCACCGAGGTTGCGGATCGCTTCCACGATGGTGGCGTGGCGGTCGGCGTCCATGTTGGCCAACGCCTGGGCGCGGCCGACGCGCACGATGGTCGCTCGGATCAGGCCTTCAAGGCTGCTCCAGGTGCGCAATAGGGTCTGGTTGCCCGAGGCCTCGCAAAGGGCGTGATGGAAGGCGAGGTCGGCTTCGAGTTGCTCGACAGGGTCGCCTTGGGAGGCCCGCAACCGGTCGATGGCCGCATCGAGCCTCTCAAGGGCCCGCTTATGGCCGTCTTCATCCGGCAGCTCGATGATGGTTCGCACGGCGAGCGACTCCAGAGCGGCACGGACGCGGTACACCTCGTGGATCTCGCCACTGGTGACCCCCCGAACGCGAAGCCGGCCGCGATAGTCGGAGGTGACGAGCCCCTCCTGCTGCAGGTGCCGCAGCGCCTCTCGAACGGTTCCCCGGCTGATCCCGAAGCTCTCGGCCAGGTCCACCTCGCTGAGATGCTCGTCCGGCTCGAACTCGCCGGAGATCAGTCCGGCACGAAGCGCGTGCAGAGCCCGCTCGCGCAGAGTGCTGCGTTCCAGGCCCTTGATGTGGTTTCTCGGCACTCCGCCACCATAGGTCATCGGCCAACTGTTGACAGTCAACAGAGAACGCACTCTAATGTGACTTCGGTGTTGCTTGAACGGCTACACGCCTGCTTCCCGAACGCTGCCGACACGCTGCGACGGTGCGAGCGGACCGTCCACGCGGAGCCCGGCAGTGCCGGGATGAGGTAGGAACCAGCGGGATGACCTGGAGCGATTCACATTTCTGGAGTACCAATGACCGTGCAGTACACCGCCGTCGTTACCGGCGCCGGCTCCCGCCGAGGGATAGGACGGGCCATCGGGCACGCCCTGGCAGCCGACGGCTGGCAAGTGGCGGTGCTCGACATCGATGAGGCCGCCGCCAAGGAGGCTGCTCACGAGATCGGCAATGAGCACAACGTAGCCACGATCGGTGCGCTGTGTGACGTGACCAGTGGAGACTCCGTGCGCACCGCGATCGGCGAGACAGAGAAGGCTCTGGCTCCGATCGGAGCAGTGGTCAACAACGCTGGGATCACATCGCCGGCCCGATTTGTCGAGGTCTCTCAAACGGAGTTCGACCGTATTTTCGCGGTCAACGTCACCGGTACGTTCCTGGTCACCCAGCAGGTGACCGCGGCACTCATCGGGCGTGGCTTCGGCCGGATCGTCAACATCTCGTCGGTTTCTGCCGAGCGCGGCGGCGGAGTGTTCGGCGGTGCGCCGTACTCGGCGGCCAAGGCGGCCGTGCTCGGCTTGACCCGAGCACTCGCACGCGAACTCGGGCCGGACGGCATCACGGTGAACGCCGTCGCGCCGGGGCTCATCGAGACCGACATCACCGCAGGCAAGCTCTCGCCAGAGCGGAAGGCCCAGATGATCGCAGAGACTCCCGTTCGCCGACCCGGCAATCCGCAGGACGTGGCGGCACTGGTGGCCTTCCTGTGCCGGAACGAGGCCGGCTACATCACTGGGGCCACCTACGACATCAACGGCGGATCGCACATCCACTGAGTGTGGGGACGGAGGGAACCGAGATGGTCACCACAATCGATACGCGCACCGCTACGCCGGTTGATCCCCAGCGCATCCAGAGGGTCCAGGAAGCCGCAAAGCGCATCCGGCGGCGAGCCCTCGACATGGGCGAGGTGCAAGGGCAGGGCTACATCGGCCAGGCCCTGGGAGTCGCCGACGTCCTCGCCGTTGCCTACACCGACCAGCTGCGTCTTCGCCCCGAAGACCCCTCCTGCCTCGACCGTGACAGGTTTCTGCTCTCCATCGGGCACTACGCGATCGCCCTCTATGCCGCACTGGCCGAGGCCGGCGTCATCGCCGAATCGGAACTGGAAACCTACGGGGCCGATGGCAGCAGGCTGCCGATGTCCGCCATGGCCACCTACACCCCCGGCGTGGAGATCAGCGGCGGCTCACTCGGGCACGGGCTCGGCATCGCGGTCGGGATGGCGCTAGGACTGCGCCACCAGGGCAACGACACACCGCGTGTCTTCAACCTCCTGTCCGACGGAGAACTCAACGAAGGCTCCACGTGGGAAGCGGCGATGTCAGCCGCGCACCACCGGCTGGGGAACCTCACCGCGATCATCGACGTGAACGCCCTGCAAGCGGACGGCCCAACAGACGGCGTCATGCGCATCGAACCGGTAGAGGACAAGTGGCGTGCCTTCGGCTGGAACACCCAGCGCGTGGACGGCAACAGTATTCCCGATCTGCTCCGCGCCTTCGACGCCGCCGCTGCCACCGACGCTCACACCCCGGCTGCGCTCATCTGCGACACCAAAGTGGGCAAGGGGGTTCCCATGCTCGAAAGCCGCGAGAAGGCCCACTTCATGCGGGTCGAAGAACACGAGTGGCAGATCGCACGCGACCAACTGGAGGCCCAGGCACGATGACCACCACTTCGACGCGCAGGCCCACCACTTCCGCGATGATCGCCTCCTTCGTGGAGGAGGGCCAGGAGACGGTGAGCGCGCCCTTCGGGCACGCCCTTGCAAATCTCGCCGAGGAAAGACCCGATATCGTCGGCCTGAGCGCCGACCTGGCCAAGTACACCGACATGCACATCTTCGCCAAAGCGCACCCCGACCGCTTCTACCAGATGGGGATGGCCGAGCAACTGCTCCTTGGTGCCGCAGCCGGGATGGCCGAAGTCGGGCTCGTGCCATTCGCCTCCACGTACTCGGTCTTCGCGACCCGCCGCGCCTACGACTTCCTCTGCCTCGACATCGCCGAGCCGGGCCTGAACGTCAACGTCGTCGGCGCTCTCCCAGGGCTGACCTCCGGCTACGGGCCGAGTCATCAGGCGACCGAGGATGTCGCGATCCTGCGCGGTATTCCCGGCCTGACGATCGTTGACCCCTGCGATGCCGTAGACATCGAGCAGGCCGTGCCCGCACTCGCCGCTCATGAGGGCCCGACCTACATGCGGCTCCTTCGCGGCAAGGTACCGAAGGTACTGCATGATTATGACTACCGCTTTGAACTCGGCCGCGCATCCCTGCTGCGCCCGGGCAACGACACACTATTGATATCGACAGGCCTGCAAACAATGCGTGCTCTCTCGGCCGCACAGGACCTGGAGCGCGACAACATCGATGTTGCAGTTCTCCACGTGCCAACGATCAAGCCGCTCGACATCGATACCATTACCCGTGAATGTGCCCAGGATCGATTGGTGCTGACCATTGAGAACCACAGCGTCGTCGGCGGACTCGGCGAAGCCGTGGCAAGCGCCCTGGCCTTCAACGGCAGCCCCCGCGCAATCCGCCCCGTAGCGCTTCCGGACGAGTTCCTCGCAGCCGGCGCGCTACCGACGCTTCACGACCGCTACGGCCTGTCGACTGAGCGTGTCGTTGAAGCGGTACGCAGCGGACTCGCCTGATCCGGTATGGCGGGGACTGACGGGCTTGGCGGCCAGAGGGAGAAGACCTCCTGCGCATCCCTGCTCTGACCTGCGAACACAGGCTTCACTGTTTGCGCAGATGTCCGAATGGGCAAGATCTGGCGGTGCCGGTCTCGATCAACCGGCGACGCGGCGCGCGGTGGGAAGCACTTCGACCAGGTCCGCCATCGTCAGCCCCGCGCAGATAGGCCCACGGCGGCAACGGCTCATCCACCAGCCACCACTTCATCGCCACCAACTGCGCAAGAGAAGGCCTCGAACTGCCCAGGCATCTTAACCAACCGGCGTTGCCGTTAGCCGTGGGCGATTCTGACCGTGGCGATTCCAGTGAGGCGGTCGCCATTGCCGGAGTCACGCAGTTCCGCCCGACCGAGACCATGGCTCAGGTGTGCGGTGGCAACGACAGGACCCACACGCGCGGGCTGCAAGTACCGCAGCCCCATGGAACACAGGGCGCCACCGGGTGCCAGCGACAGCGCCGCCTCCTCGCCGGGCCGGTAGCAGGCCATCCCGGCCACCGACACGCAGCCTGGGAAATCAGGGGAAGGTCAGGGATATCCCAGATAGCACTGGAGATGCTCCTCCTGTCACGATGAGGGCATAGACGTTAGCATCGGGGCATCCTGGTGACAGGAATCCGGATGCCGGAACGTCCCCACTTCTCACCGCAAGACCAGCGGAGGGTAGAGTTGAACGTGCTGGCGCGAATCGCATTCGATGCAGCCATCATCTTCATGTCACTGATGACCTCGGCAGCGGTCACCTAAGAGCGTGTCTCATGTGGAGAGTCTGGCGAGTTTCTTGTAGCAGGTGATGGCGGCGGCAAGGGTGAGAAATGCGGTGAACAGATGGCCGTGGCGTTCGTAGCGGATGGTCAGCCGCCGGTAGCCGAGCAGCCAGGCCAGTGTTCGCTCGATCACCCAGCGGTGGCGGCCCAGGCGTTCGCCGGACTCGATTCCGGGCCGGGCGATGCGCGGCACGATCCCTCGCCTTCGTAACCAGGCCAGGTGCTCGGCGTTGTAGGAAGCCGGCGGAACTCGACCTCACCGTCCGCCGCGCGGCACCGACCGCCGTACCGGCGATGCACGGGCAGGCCTCTGAGCGGGGAGGCCTGTGAGCGGGGAGGTCAAGGTGCTGCCCAGCCTGGGCAACACCTGTGCACCCCTGGGTTCCCCGCCTCGCTGGCGAGATCGTTGTTGGCCTCAACTGCCTAACTTTTGCAACGGGACCCCCAACCGTAGGCCAAGGCCATCGGGTAGGGGGCCTGTGCGTCTTAGCGTCGCGATCGTGAAAAACGAGTTCATGCCGCACGAGCTCCACGCAGCCACCGTCGGCCTGGTCACCGAGGCCACCGATCGGCTGCAGGACGTCCTCCAATACAGCCACGCCCCTACTGAATGGGAATGGCCTCGGATGGTGCTCTACAGACTCACCGACGCCCAGGACACCCTCGGCGTCCTCGTCGGTCTCCACGCCGCCTACGCGCGCCGTGAAGGCTGCGAACCCGATGTCCTCAACAGGTACCTGCAGACCTCCCAGCAGCGCTCTCGCACCGAGATGCCGCAACAGCAAGACCTCGACTACCTCGATGGACTCACGGGCCAGCCAGACGAAGACCGAAACTCTGGCCGGTATATCCACGGCAAGGTCCAGCGCGACCACCTCGGCGACAACAACCCGCATCAGGAGTGGACCCTCGCTTGCCTCCACGCCCTCCATGCCTTCGGCTGCGATGACCCGGACGCACTGCAGGACCTGCCCGCGCACATCAAGGCCAAGGCGCAACGCGTCCTCACGGTCCTGGTACAGCAGGGCAGCGAGCTGGAGCCTGCACCATCCACATAAGCCAGTGCGGCGATACCGGCGCAGTTGAAGTTGCCGAAACCGAGGGCAGCCCGTCCACCCACAGCCGATCAGCCAACGGCCATCCAGCCGGGGCGCTACCGAATCGCCGCCACAGGGTGCCACCTTCGTTTATCGCCCCCCGGTTTCCACACGATCGACTTCGAGATCCGCCGGGTCCGGACGACCTCGCCCGGGCCTGGAGTCCACCGGGTTTGGTGAAGTCTGTTCTACCTGGCGCCGGTTGGCGCTGGTGTGTTGAGTGAACGGTAGTAGGTGGTCTCGTACTCGACCGGTGGGACGTCGCCGATCGCGGTGTGCAGCCGGCGGTGGTCGTACCAGCCGACCCACTCGACGATGGCGTATTCGGCCTGGTCACGGGTGCGCCGGGTGCGGCGGTGGATCAGCTCGGTCTTGAACGTGGCGTTGAGCGATTCGGTCATCGCGTCGTCATACGAGTCGGCGACCGAGCCGACCGAGGCGGTCACGCCCAGGTCGGCGAGCCGGGTGGTGTAGCGGAAGCTGACGTATTGACAGCCCCGGCCGGAGTGATGGATCAGGGTGCCGGGCTGCACCGGCCGTTGGCGGCCGCGCTGCCACAGCGCCATCTCCAGTGCGTCCAAGGGCAGGTCGGTGCGCAGGTGGTCGGCCAGTTGCCGGCCCACGATCCGGCGGGAGAAGGCATCCAGCACGAACGCCACGTACACCCATCCCTGCCAGGTGCGCACATAGGTGATGTCCGCCAGCCATAGCCGGTCGGGTCGGTCGGCGGTGAACTTCCGGTTGACCGGGTCCGGCGGCCGCGGCGCCGTCTGGTCCGGTGTGGTGGTGCGCTGCCGGTCCCGGCGGTGCACGCCGTGCAGGCCTGATGGACGTCTGTGATCTGCTCGAGCAGCACCGCATCCCGCTGCGCGCGGGCCGGGGGCGGGCGGCGTTCACGGCCGTAGCAGGTGCCCGGGCACAGGTTCAGGACCCGGCACACCGGCTCGACCCGAAGCGGTCACGCAGGTGGTCGACCAGTATGACTGCCTCGTCCGGGGCTGGCCGAGCTCGGCGGCGAAAAGCGCGCTGGCGGCCTTCAAGATCTCGTTGGCCCGCTTCAGCTCGCTGTTCTCCTTGCGCAGCCGCTTGAGCTCCTCGCGCTCGGCGGAGGCCAACTGCTCGGGCCGCCGGCCGGCGTCGGCCTGGGCCTGCCGGACCCAGGTACGCAGTGCCTCGCGGTGGATGCCCAGATCGGCCGCGATCTGAGCGATCGGACGATCGGACTCCAGCGCCAGCCGCACGGCCCGGTCCCGGAGTTCCTGGGGGTATTTGCGTGATGCTGCCATCGCGGTGATTCTCCCTCCTGCCAGCCAAGATCACGCTGGCTTCCAGGACTTCACCGAACCCGGTGGACTCCATCGTGCCTGGCCGGGCCCCCCACGCGCACCGTGCCACCGCGCCGCTTGCATCCCTGGTGGATGCCTAGGACAACCTCTGACGACTCAAGACAACCATCGGACGTCCAGCGTCGCGCGTTGTACGGTATTTACGCAGCTAGACCCCACATTATCGTAAATAATCATTGCTGCCTCAAATGAGAACCATTGGCATCTACTGTTGTGATCACTGCTTTTTCGGGGGGCGACCTTTCAGGCGTCATCACCCGCCACGTGCCGCTGCTGACCCTCGAACTGGACTGCCGCGCAGGTCCGCATCCATGCCGTGCTCGGCTGACCGGCCCGGCATCCACCGGCCACCGCCGGTGGGCCTGCGGGGAGGATCGGAACGGCCAGTAGCGACAACGACTGGATCTTCGCTTCGGTTCGATCACTTGGCTCGTTTGGCCTGGTCACAGCTTCTACGTTGCCGGGCATGCCAGTGGATTTCTTGTCTGATGAGCAGGTCGCCAGGTACGGGCGGTTCGCGGTGGAGCCGTCGCCGGGTGAGCTGGAAATGTTCTTCCGGCTGGATGAGCGTGAGAAGCCCTAGCGAAAGATCGGACACGCCCACAGGATTGAGACACCCGCGGCGTGAGGGCAGTAGAGGCGCCTGCCGCCGCTCCATCGACGAGCCCCCCCGGCTCGCAGACCGCTAACCCCGAGGAGCCGCCGCATGTCTCGCGCGTTGACCGTCGCGCTCGTCGTTACGTCCCTCGCGGTGGGTGGAGGGCTTTCATGGGCCGCGAACTCTCTTTCCGGCGAGGACCAGGCCCCCAGTCCCAGGTACGAAGAGATGTGCGATGGCACACCCCAGGCATTCCCGCAAGCGGCCCCGCGCGCCGCCGCCGGCCCGCGGCCGATCTACATCCACAACTATTATCAGGACCTCGGGGAGGTGGCTCGCCTTCTCAAGCAGGGCCCGGACATGAACGCTGTCCCAGATGTCGCCGTTCAACTGGTTGCCTGCCTCACCGAAACCGACAGGGAAACCAAAGTCGTCAATAGCTGCAGGTACGAGAACGGGTATTTCTACAACCTCGTCAAGGCCACGTACCAGTTGTCGGTGTACGACGCGCGTTCCGGCCGTCTACTGGGCTCTGCGAAAGCCGTGGGCGAAGGGGGGTGTGACCCTGTCACCCGGCATGTACCTGATCGCAGTGGCGAGACAGAACCGGAGAAAAGACCGATGATCCCCACTGCCACCCGGATGGGTGACCTGCTGGCCCCTTACGTGCTCCAGTGACAGTGGCTACTTCGCCCCTGGTGCGGCGATCCTTAACGGCACCCCTTGTGGCGTCCGGCCAGCGACTACTCAGTCGCGGCCCCAGTATCGAGACCAGAACTCCTTGTCCTGGTCAGCGGGTTGGCCGGTCCCCCGGGCCAGACGCTCGGCGCGCAATTGGCGTTCCCGCTCCGGCGAGATCACGCCGAGCCGGTACTGCACCCAGCGGAAGTCGCCCTCGGCGAGGACGAACGCGTGCTTGGCTGCCGCCAGCTCGTGCTCGGCTGCCCTGATCTCGTGCCCGCCAACGGGCCCGGCGCGCTGGATGTCCCGTAGTTCGCGTTCGGCGGCCTCCAGCTCCCGCTTGGCGGCCTCGCGCGCTAGCGCGAGGACCTGGTACCACAAGATGGTGTGCTCTAGTTCGATGGCCGCCAGCTCACGTGCGACGGCCTGTTGCTCGGGAGTCAGGCGAAGGACCACCCAGGACGAGTATCCGTCGGCGGGGGCACCGCAGCGCAGCCCGGCAACCTTGACTTCAGCGCGGTACACCCGGCGTTCGGCAGCCCACAGGTCGCGCTCGGCGGCCCGGCGCCGACGGCTGGCGGCCCGCATGGCGCGCGCCTCGGCCAGCCATTCCCACCCGCCGCCGTCGCGAATCGGGCCGCCATCGGCGCCGCCGGGGCCCACGTCGCACGCAGCCCGCACATCGCGCTCGGCGGACCGGGATCGATCAACCGTGTGTTCGGCGGCCTGCCGCTCCCGCTGGGCGGCCGCCAACTTGCGTTCGGCGGCCCGCAGCCGGCGCGAGACGGCCCGCTCTGCGCGGCCCCGACTCATCCGCGGTGCGCTGCCCGGCTGACCGGGCCGAATCGGGCGTAGTAAGCCCGCTGCGTCCCGGGCAAGCGTGGGAAGTCCGCCATGCCCAAGACCTTACTGACTCCAGCCGCATCCGGGAGGCGGTGAACGTACGGCCATTGGTACATGATCGGCGGACTTTTGGGACTTTTGGTACGCACGCCGATCTGCTCGTGGAAGGTCTGCCGGGATGGCGGTCTTCTCCCGAACGTGGGCCTCAGGGCCAAGGTGGCGCCTGGAGGCTGACCGCCCCGGACGGCCAGATCGCCGGGACCGTGGCCCGCGACGACCACGACGGCCGCCGGCGGTGGCGCGCCACCGCCGGCGATCCCACCCGCCGCTCCTACCCGCCGTTCCGCGTCACCCGCACCCCGACGACTCCGGCCGGGCCGCCGAGGACAACCTATGGCGCACCCGCACCGCCGCCGTCGGTGCCCTGGCCGCCTGGCACGACGGTGTCGTCCCGCCGCCGGCCGGAAGAGGTCCGGCGAACTGGGGATAACCGCCGGTCGGATGTCCGCGGCCGCCGGTACCGCTGGTCAGGAGATTGTCACGCAGGGCAGTCCCACCGACCTCCATTTTCCGGCGACGCGTGACCAGCCTTCCGCGCATGCCGTCCCATTGCCTTCTGCGCGCCAGCGTTGCGTGTCCGTACCCGCCGGCCAGTAACCGTTCGGCGAGCTGCGCCGCGGGAGGTTCGGCCCCCAGACGTCGAGATGTCCGTCGACCACGTCCGTGTGTCTGAACTCCGCCCACACCTGGTAGCCGTTGCCATCGCAGTAGCTGTAGATCGTCACGTTGTCGCTGGAGCCGTGATCTCCGCATTCCTTGAGCTGAATGGTGTGCGCCGGACTCGAGGTGACCGTCGCGTGGGCGTTCGGGCTCGCGGTCAGGATCGCCGGTGCAGCAAGCGCGCCGATGGCGAGCAGTCGCACCGGGATCTTCGGGGTGACCTTGACCTTCATCCGTCCTCCTTGGCTGGCCGTGCTCCGAAGAGCCGACGTGTGAGCGCGTGCCGACCAAACGGCCAGTTGCTCGACAGCCAGTCCACATCCGCTCCTGGCGTCTCCAGCCATTCGGCCTTCCTCGCTGGAGAGTGCGCGCCGACACCAAGCCCTGTCTTTCGTCTGCGTGCACTCCCCCGCAGACCGCCAACGACCCTGGTGGGGCTGGTGCTGTCGAGCCCTGGAGTGTCGAGAGATCAGAAGATGCTGGACGAATCGGCACCCAGCGTTGTCGATGAGCTCACCTCCGCCACACAGATGTCCGACCGGATCGCCGGGGCCGGCTACACCGGCGTCCAGGCCGCCGAGCGTGCGCTGGCCGAGGTGGTGGTGGAGATGTGCCAGCTGCCCCACGATGCCGCCGCGCTGGCCGACGGGCACCGCTGGGAGACCGGCCTGGCCGCCCGGGCCCGCGCGGTGGCCACCGCCGCCGCAGGTGGCCGACCTGGCCGGTCGGACGGCGATCGGCTGGCGCGGGCACTGCGCGTGCGGCTGGCGCGGCCAGCTGTGGGAGCGGGTGACCGACCCGGCCGAGCACGACCTCACGGCCCGCCGGATCCACGACCCGACCCTGATCGACGGCGACCTGGTCGACGGCCAGCGGTGGGGCGACGCGCCCACCGAGGTGGAGCAGGCCGTCCACCGCGAGTGGCACGACCACGTGCGGCCACTGGAGGCGCTGGAGCTGGTCCGCGCCGAGCACGCCGCGGTGGCCGAGGCGCAGCGCCGGCTCGACGACGCCGTCCGGGCCGCGCGCGAGGCGGGCAGCTCCTGGACCGAGATCGGGAAGGCCGCCTGGATGACGCGCCAATCCGCGCACGAGCGGTGGGCCGGCCGAACTGGCTGAGCGAACCGGGTTCCCTCGGGGTTTCCCCGCGCCCGCATCTCCCTCACGCGCGCCCGCGCGTGGGGGTGCCGCAGATGTGGCAAAACCCCACCGGGTGTGCCGGGCCGTGCCCGGCCCCGCCCGATCGCGGGTGATTGTTTCCGGCTCGCCCGGTCTCACATAAATGCTGTCCCGGTCTCGATACGGATGACCTTGGTGGGCGGCCGCTCCAGCACGATCTGGCTACCGACCGTGCTCCAGAGGTGGTCCATCCGGTCGGTGAGCCCACTCGGCGGGGACTTCCAGCTGGATCCTCGTCAACGTCCCCGCGGCCGCGACCTAACCAGCGAATACGGCCCGGGCCACTCGACGCCAAGACACGGTACGTCCCCTGTCTTAACATGGGAATTGTGGGTGTGCTTAGCGCTCCCGCTCGTGGCATGGATGAGGGGCCGGCCCTTTTGCTTTGCTGGTGGAGGCCGACCCCTCGGCACGTCCGTACGGTGAGGGTCCAGGGCAGCCGCCCTGGGCCCTTTCCGGTTGTCCTGGTCCTAGTTGGTCAGGACAGCCACGACGATCATCGTGATGATCGTGATCCCCTGGAGGATCACCCCGGCCACCGCCACCTGAAGAGGGGTGGGGCTGGGACGCCACCAACGCCGTCGCCGTCTCGGACCGCGGCGCTTATGTCCTGCCGCGCCATCGTCACCGCCGGTGTGCTCCGGTGGCTGAACGGCCACCAGATCACCTGCATGATCAAGCCGTTAGCGCTAATGGCTGTTCCGTTGTTCCCCGAGGCCGTATTAGTGGAACGATGAACCGGGGTTAGTGCCACGACTCCCCTTCAACAGCAAGCCGTCGCGAAGCGCCTTCTGCTTGCTGTTGACAGTATTGAAGCCCTCCAGACCCCGCCACACCATGATCGTTCTTGCTGCTACTGGCTGTCCGCCGGCTACAACAACTCCGAGGAGATCTCGACCACGTTCGACGACCGCCAGGCTTGCCTTCAACTGGCCCCCTCCTGCGGGCGTGGGCCCCATCGGTGCCGATGAGGCCCACGCCCGGCTGATCTTTGTTGAGTGCCACTCAAAATGTTCTGACACTTGCCGAGGTCGTGTTGCCGGCGTGGAGGAGGTCAGTCGGCCGAGGTTTGGTGCATTTCGTGGGGGGTGGTCGCCGGTGATGTCTGCTGGCTTACCGAAGCCGGGCGGTCGGCGCCGAACACGATCAGGGCCCAGGCCAGACAGCCGAACGCGGTGGTGTGGACGAGGGCACGGATGGTGTTCCAGAACACCCAGGTGCTCTCGAACTGTTCGCGTACAGCGGCGAGGTGCTTGATGTGTTGTGCGTCCCCAGCCTTGGCGAGTCGGTCGTTCAGCGGGACGTTGACGCCGCTGGTGATGAGGAAGGCCACCAGGTAGAGCACGAGCGCGGCGATGATCCAAGGTAGCGCGGGCCTGCCGTACCCGCGCCAGGCCAGGACGCCCGCGAGGGCTACGAGCGGGATCGATCCCATGAAGAGGACCATGAAGGTGGGGTTGATGATGGCCTTGTTGATGTTCTGCATCGCCTCGACCATCGTGCGGTCGGAGGAGCGGCTCAGGCCCGGCATCACCGAGTAGGCGAAGGCCGCGAACAGCCCGGCCATCAGACCGGTGCTGATGGTGCAGGCGACGAGTACGGCGGTCTGCAGGAGTTTCACATGCGGTCCTTTTGGCGCCAGATGCCGGTGGCCGCGGTGTCGCGAGCGTAGTCGGCGAAGTCGCGCGGTGCGCGGCCCAGTGCGCGTTGCACGCCGTCGCCGAGGTGGGCGTTGCGGCCGTCCATGACGGTGGTGAACAGGTAGCCGAGCAACTCGACGATCTCGGCGGGCACGCCCTCGGCGCTCACTGCGGCGGCGTAGTCTGCCGCGGGGATCGAGGTGAAGGTGATGTCGCGGCCGGCCGCCGAGGCGATGGCGCCGACAGCGTCGGCGAAGGTGAGCAGAGCAGGACCGGTGACCTCATAGGTCTGACCGGCGTGCCGCTCTTCGGTGAGCGCCGCGACCGCCACGTCGGCGATGTCGTCGGCGTCCACGAACGGCTCGGAGATGTCACCGACAGGCAGCAGGACGTGGCCTTCCAGCACGGGCTCCAGCAGGTAGTTCTCGCTGAAGTTCTGGTTGAACCAACTCGCCCGCACGATCGTCCAGTCCGCCCCGGAGGCTTGGACCGCCTTCTCCGCCGTCTGCGCCTCCTGTTCGCCCCGGCCCGACAGCAGCACGAGCCGACGTACGCCGGACCGCACGGCGACCGCGGCGAAGTCGCCGACCGTCTCCGCGGCGCCCGGGACCGCCAGGTCCGGGTAGTACGCCACGTAGGCCGACGTCACGCCCTGCAACGCCGGGGCCCAGCTCGCCCGGTCAGTCCAGTCGAAGGGCAGCCCGCCGTTGCGCGAGCCGATCCGCACGGGAAGATCCCTGGCGGTCAGCCGCTGAACAACACGTCGCCCGGTCTTGCCGGAGCCGCCCAGAACCAGAGTCATGGCCATGTGAGTTCTCCCAGGTGATCGAAGTTTTGCCAACACCTCGACGATCTCTGTACGGCGGAACAGGAACAACATGCGGTTGCGCAACGTTCGTTGCCTGAGTGGAAACGATCAAAGGGGAACGGTGTGGAGCAGCCGGATGCGCGGATCTTTCTGGCGTTGGCCGAGGAACTGCACTTCGGCCGGACGGCCGAACGTCTGCGGGTGTCGACTGCCCAGGTCAGCAAGGCTGTGAAGAAGCTTGAGCGGCAGGTCGGGGCGCCGCTGTTCGAGCGCAGCAGCCGGAAGGTGACCCTGACGCCGATCGGGCAGCGGCTCCGCGATGACATCGCGCCGGGCTACGAGCTGATCCAGGCCGGCTTCGCGCGAGCGGTCGCCGCCGGTCGCAGCGTCAGCGGATCGCTGGGAGTGGGATTCGTGGGCGCGGCGGCGGGCCGCTTCATCATGGAGGCGGCCAAGGTGTTCCAGGACCGGCACCCGGACTGCGAGGTGCGGATCAAGGAAAGCCAGTACGGCGACGGCCTCGACCTGCTCCGCCGGGACGAGGTCGACGTGCTGTTCGTCGCGCTTCCCGTCATCGAGGTCGACCTCACCGTGGGGCCGGTCTTGGCCAGGGAGGCACTGGTGCTGGCCGTGTCGGCCCGCCACCCCTTCGCCGGTCGTGATGCGATCTCCTTCCAGGACCTGGCTCGCACGACCCTGCTCCGCGCGCCGCTGACACTTCCGGACTATTGGGATGCGTCGCTGGTGCCCGCGCAGACCGCTGACGGCAGGCCGCTGGTCCGCGGTCCGGCGTTCGCCACGACCGAGGAGATGCTCGCCCTGGTCGGCGCGGGCAAGGGCACCTATCCCGTCCCCGTCCAGGCCGCCCAGTTCTACGCGCGGCCCGATGTGGCCTACGTTCCCATCCACGATGCGGCGCCCTTCGAATGGGCCCTGAGCTGGCGCAACAACGGCGAGACCACCCGAGTCCGCGCCTTCAGCGAGGCAGCCCAGACACTGACCGCCCTCACCCCACACCCCCCGGCCGCCCTTCCATAGGGACCACGTGATCCACCGCGCTGGCCTTGGTCCACGTGCGTCGACCACGATCCGTGCCGCGCTGGTCCGGGCGCACGTGCTCAGCTGTTGCCGCCTCAGCGGCCCCGCTCGCTCACGGGGTTCATCTTCCTGATCGTTGCGGGGCTGGCCATGCTGATGTGGTCGCCACGGTTGTCCGTGCGCGCCGCCGCCGGAGCGGGCCTGCTGTTCACCCCGCCGGTGCACACCGCCATGGCGTACCGGTCCAGCGGGTCGGAGATCTTGGGGTCCGAGCCCGAGGCCGGGCCGAAGTGGTGGTGCCAGCCCAGCCAGTGCGCGGTCCGCGCCACGATGCCCAGCAGTGACCGCTCGGGCATCCGGCGGGCGATCGCCTCGGCCATCTGCTCGGCCGCCTGCGGGGTGCCGGTGCCGCGGCGGCGCTTGAGCGCAGGTTCCCCTGCGGGCCTTCTTCAGGTTGCCCGCCACCCGCTTGCACAGCATCTCGGCCAGGTCATCGCGGGCCCGCGTCCGCGCGGTGTGCACCAGGCACGCCACCAGCGCCAGCCGTTCACCGGCTCGTACCGCGACAGGGTGTCGACGTCCTGCGCGGCGGCCTCCCCGGCGAAGTCGGCGACCTTGCTGGGCGCGATCCCCTCCAGCCACGCGCCGGTGTCGCCGAGCGCGTCCTCCTGGTCCAGGTACTCGGCCTGGGCCTTGAACTGCGACCAGGACGCCCGCTGAGCCGGCTTCTTCAACCGGTTGAACATCGAGGCGCCGCCCGGCCCACCCGTCGTCAGCAGCGCTTCCAGCCGCTGCCGCCCCTCAGGCCCCGTCCGGGCGGCGACGCGGGCGAAGATCCCGGCGTTGACCTCGGCGCGGATGGTGGTCGCCATCCGATCCAGGGTGGAGAACGCCGGCAACTCCAGCGACGCCTCGATCAGCCGTTCCAACGCCACGTTGATCAGGTCCGGCGGATGGTTCTTCACCAGCGCCTCCTCGCGGATCGCACCGGCCGCCAGCGCCCGCGCCCGGCGCTGGTCGTACTTCACGCCCTGCCGCGCCCGGACCTGCTTGCGATGCGCCTTGGCCGTCCGCCCCGCCCCGTGATCAGGCTCGACCTCCCCGCCCAGCTCCAGACACCGCCGCACGTGGTCGACGACCACCTCCGGGATCTCCTCCAGCCCGCAGAAACGCGCCATCTTCTGAAAGCACTTCAGCTCCAGCACCAGCGCGAACAACGCCTCGGGGCTCGCGGTCCGGGCCCGCGCCCACCCGATCTCCTCACCCGTCGGGGTGAAGAACACGTGCAGCACCCGAGCCGAGGTCAACCTCTTGAACTGCGGATAAGCGGTGCGCTCGATCGACGTCAACGCGGGCTCCTCTCCGGCCGACCAGATCCAGAACCCACGCACCGTAACCGTCAGCGATCAGCCCACACCTCACAGACCGGACACTGACCCATCTCACCCCAGGTGGCCGTGCTACGGGGGGAACCTCATACTTGGTCTGCCCCCCTTGATGACCTGACTGCGGTCTGCGCCGAAGTGCTTCAGGACGCGGTCGAGGTTCGCGAATATCACCTCACACTGCTTGACGATGTCGCCCTCGCCCACCAGGCTTGGGAGTCGTGAGCGAGCTGGCCGGAGATGTAGATCGTGTCGCCCACGCGGAGTGCCTGGCTGTAGCCGTAGGCGTCCTCCCAGGGCACCCCGTGGTTGAAGCTGTCACTGGTGGTCATGCTCATTCCTCCTCCATGTGTACTTCGAGCCTGGTGCTTGAGGCGATGACTTCGCGTCGGTGAACATCACCGACTACTCACCGACTACGTGTGCGTACCTTCAGACCTACGGAGTCGGTGCTGCATGAACCAGATCGAGGCGGTTCGTGCCTGCCGAGTCAGGGAAGAGACAGCTCCTTCAGCTGTCTGCGGGAGGTGATGCCGAGTTTGCCGAAGATGTTGCGCAGGTGGGCCTCGATCGTGCGGGGGCTCAGGAACAGTTGCGCGGCGACCTCCCGGGAGGTTGCCCCGGTGGCTACCAGCCGGGCGATGTGCAGCTCCTGGGGGGTGAGGGCATCGGTGGGTTGGGCGGCGCGTTTGCGTGGGTGCTCGCCGGTGGCGCGCAACTCCCGGGCGGCGCGAGCGGCGAACGCCTCTGCACCGATGTCGGACAGCAGGTCGTGGGCAGTGCGGAGCTGCTCGCGCGCTTCGCGACGGCGACCTTCGCGGCGTAACGCCTCGCCGTAGACGAGGTGGGTGCGGGCGAGGTAGGCGGTCATCCGGCAGCCTCGGAGCTGCTCTATCGCCTCGCGATAGAGTTCTTCGGCCTCGGAACCGGTAGTGACGAGCGCTCGCGATCGCGCCGCGAGCCCGAGCCCCCATGGGGTGTCCGAGGCGGTCGCCCGCAAGGTGAGCTGTTCGAGCGCGTAGGCCGCACGCTCCGGCTGAGCGGTCCGAGCCGCCGCCTCGACGAGCTCGGGGAGGACCAGGTTCACGTGCGGCGGTTCGAGGCTCTGGAACCCCTGCTCCGCAAAGTCGAGCGCCTCGGCGTAATTGCCCAAGCCGTTGTGCAGGACCGCCAGCGTGTGCTGGGCCACGGCTACCTCGTTGGTGCTCCCGCGTGCCGTGGCGTCCCTGACGAAGGTGGCGTGCAACTCGGTGACCTCGCTCGACGACCCGCGCCATGCCGCCAGCAGGAGCGGCGCGACGAGCAACGACATGCCGCCGGTGGCGTTGGTGATCGCAGCCTCCTCGGCGATCAGCTCGGAGGCTCGTGCCGACTCGCCGGCAAGCACGGACACGGACGCCAAGAAGAGCAGTGCCGCGGGAAGGGTCGCCAGCGCACCGGCCTCGCGGGCGACGCGGACGTTCTGTTGCGCCAGCGCGTAGAGGAGTTCGTCGTCATAGAGCGTCAGCGCCGCGCGGGCGGCTAGCCACAGCCATCGGCTGTCGCCGCAACCGCGAGCCTGCGCAGGTCCTCCATCGTGGCAAGTGGCCTCAAGCGCGCTGCGGAGCTCAGGAACTCCCGCCGCGTAGCTGTGCGTGTACATCGCCACCAAGCCGTCGAGCAGCAGGTCAGCCGGAGTCGGCGGCTCCGCAGGTGGGGGTGCGGACCGCGCGGCCTCGGCCACCTCCCGCACCGCGTGTCCGTCGTTCCGCCCGCCGATGATCATTGTCACGTCGAGCGATTGCAGGTAGGTCTCGCGCGACAGGGCGGCGTCCAGGGGGGCGAGCGTCCTCGCGGCGTCCAGCAGCAGTCCGGGCACTTCGCCGCGGCGGGTCAGGTGGAACGCGAGCTGGGCACGCAACAACTTGCTGCGGGCGCTCTGCAGTGCGTTCAGCGGCCCGGCCGCGGCGACCTCCAGCAGCGCCAGAGCCCCGGCGGAGTCGCCTACTTCGTGCTTGGCGGATGCGGCTTCCAGCGCCCGCCTCGCACGATCAGCGGGCTCGGGGGTCAGGTCGGCGGCCTGCTGGAGGAACGCGGCTGCGGCTGCGAGACCGCCTCGGGCGCGCGCCCGACCGGCCGATCGCTCCAGTCCGGCGGCGGCTTCCTCGTCGGTGCCTTGCACCGCCTGGGCACTGTGCCAGGCCTTCCGGTCGGGGTGGGTCCGAGATTCGGTGGCGGCAGCCAACGCTGCGTGCGCACGACGGCGATCTGGTGGGTTGGCGGCTCGATAGACCGCCGAGCGCACACACGGATGCCGAAACCGCACTTGCGTATCGATCGTGACCAAGCCGGCGGCCTCCGCCGGCGCGCCCGACTCGCGAGCGATTCCCAGCTCCGTGGCGGCGCGCCACAAGAGCTCCGCGTCACCGGTGGGCTCGGCCGCCGCGACCAGCAACAGCAGCTGTGTCTCGACGGGCAGGTTGCGTGAGCGGCGCTGAAACATGGCCTCGATCCTGAGCGGCAAACTCATGGCGTCAGGAAGTGCGAACCCACCGGCCAAATGAGTCGGTGAGGCGCTGCGGGGCAGCTCCAGCAATGCGAGCGGATTGCCTCGCGCCTCAGCGAGGATCCGTTCCCGGACCTGCTCGTCCAGCGGTGTGGGCACCGCGGCGGCCAGCAGCGCCCACGCCTCCGGTGGGCTGAGTCTGTCCACGCGAAGCTCAGGCAACCCCGCGAACAAGCTGGGATCGAGGTTGTCGGTGGGGTCGCGCAGCAGGATCATCATGGCCAGGCGCTCGGCCGCGACCCGTCGCGCCGCGAACGCCATCACCTGTGCGGTCCCTTCGTCCAACCACTGTGCATCGTCGATGAGGCACAGCATTGGGCCGTCTTCGGCGACCTCGGCCAGCAGGTTCAGGACGGCCAGCCCGATGAGGAACCGGTCTGGGGCAGGGCCTGCCTGCTGTCCGAACGCGACGTTCAAGGCGGCGCGTTGCGGGTCGGGCAGGAACTCTGCCCTGTCGAGGAGTGGCGCGCACAGCTGGTGAAGGCCACCGAAGGCGAACTGCGCCTCGGACTCGACTCCGACCGCGCTCGCCACACGAAACCCTGATGAGGACGCGAGGGCGCGAGCATGCTCGAGCAGCGCGGTCTTGCCGATGCCGGCTTCCCCTCGCACCACCAGCGACCCGCTGCGCCCGGCGCGAGCCTCTTTGAGCAGGTGCTCGACCGCCTCACGCTCCACGCGCCGGCCCACAAGGTCCACCACCACGCCCTGCTCCTTGTCCCAGCAAGCCCCGACTACGTGATTCTCACTTATGCGAACAACGTTTGTGCCTACTCGGCTCGCCCCAGTGAGTGCGGACGGTCGGGTACGACATCGGGTTTTCACCGACGCGAAGGCGCTGGATCGTGCGCGAACCTGATGACACGGCAACACAAGTATGTCGCACAACAAGGGCCGGCCGGGCTGTCGTACTTCCTCGGCCCGGGGGAGCGGGGGCTCCCCGGGCCGAGGAGCGACCTCGGCTGACACGTCACGGACGCCCGTAGAAGCGAAAGGAACGACTGGGAGCCACGCCGATGAGCACGTTTCGGACACAACGGCGAAAGACGCCCGGCCGTCGGTCGGCTCGGGCGTCTTTCGGGAGGTCAGAGGTTCTTCATGATCTCCCGCATCAGGACGGCGGTCTCGCTGGGGGTCTTGCCGACGCGGACGCCGACCTTCTACACGGCCGCTCCGTCCTTGCCCGAGTGCGCGGTGATCAGGGTGGCGTCGATGTCGATCACGATCCAGCCGGTCAGCCGTTTCCCGGCCACCACCGGCCACGGGAACCCGCCCGGCCGCAGATGGAGCAGGCTCCATACGTGCCGGCGGACGCGCGCCCGTGCCCTGGCGACCTTTGCCGCCAGGTCGTCGTCGACCGCGGCCTGGGTCCGGCCGATGGTGGAGTCCGAGGCCGGGACGCCGAACACCGCGGCCTGCTGCGCCCAGAGCCGTTCGACGTCGGACAGGTTCACCGCCCCGGCACGATCGCCACCGCCGTGCCTGCCATGGTCACGCCCCCGGTCCCACCACCCGGCGGCCTGGCTGTAGGGCATCACCGCCGACAAAGCGCAGGTCAGCCCGGTGCGGTCCGCGCACGTCCGCAGCAGCACCGCGCCCGCGTGGCCGACCAGCCCCCGGCCGTCTCCTGATGCCGTCGACGCACGCCTGGACACCCTGATCGCGCTCGCCGCCCGCGCGGGAGAACAGGTCTCTCGCTCCCAGATGCTCGCCGCCCTCGTCGCCGACGCCTCGATGGACGATGGCGAGTTGGGCGAGAAGGTGCGCCGCTACCGCAGTCAACTCCCGGCGGACGTCGACGACGACTACCCGCATGCACGACGTCTTCCATCTCTCCTACGCCGCGGTCCTCGGCTGGTCGCCGGTGATGAGATCGCTCATGAGACGCAAGCGCAAGTCCGACCCCGCTATCGATGAGGCCGAGGACGGTGGCCGCGCGATCGCCATCGAAGAGGGCATTTCCACGATGGTGTTCTCCTACGCAAGCCGTCACAACCGAGCCGACCCAGCCGCCCGCGGCCGGTGACGGCGGCGGCCACGATGGCGGGTCGCCGGCCACCACCGGCGACGCCAGGGGGATTGCGGCCGCCGCCGCGCTGGCCCTGCTCGGCGCTGGAAGGGTGGTCGTGCTGCGCCGCCGCCCCGCCACCGTCCGCCAGATCCTCCCGGTGCCCGGCGCGGAGCTGCTCAGGTCTGCGCCGGGCACCGGGGCGGTCCCGCGACCCATCGCATCACCGCGCTCGGCTGACACGGACGTCGTCGCGCGTCGGCGGAGGAGGACGCCACGGCTCGGAGAGGCGAGGCGGCGGCATGACTGAGGGTGTTAACGCCCGCGCTCCTCGCTGATGGAGTTGGCTCCGTCGACCGTGATCAGCTGACCCGTTATGTACGACGCGCCTTCGCCGGCGAGGAACGCGATCACGTACGCCACCTCGTCTGCGGTGCCGGACCGGCCGACGGGTGTCGCCGCGCCCATCTTCCGCTCGTGGTCGGAGGCGGATGCGGTGTCGATCCACCCCGGAGCGACCGCGTTCACCGTGACGCCCGCCGCGGCCGTGTCGATCGCCGTCGAGCGCGTCAGTCCGACAACGCCGGCCTTCGCCGCGTGGTACGCGACGTCGCCGCCGTAGGCGGCGACGGGCCCTGACACCGAGGACACGTTGACGATACGGCCGTAGCCGGCAGCCCGCATGTGGCCCAGGACGGCGCGGGTCATGAGGAACGTCGTGGTCAGATTCCGATCCAGCGAGGCATGCCAGTGGTCGAGGGGAAGTCCGTCGGTCGCACCCGAGCCGTACGAGCTGGACACGGCAGTCATCCCGGCGTTGTTGACGAGGATGTCCACGCCGCCGAACGAGTCCAGTGCGCACGCGACGACGGCGTCCACGCCGGCCTGATCGGTGAGGTCGGCGATCACCCCTTCCACGCGGATACCCACGGCGCGCAGCTCTGAGACTCTTCCGAAGATGCGGTTCGTCGTCGACGTGATCACCACCTGAGTTCCGCTGGCGCCGAGCAGACGTGCCGCCGCGAAACCGATTCCCTGCGTGCTTCCGGCGCCGGTGATGATGGCGACTGGCGGTCTTTGCGTGGTCATGGTGACGCCTTCCGTTGTTGTGGCATTGCCGCGCTGGAGTCACTGCGGCGGTTGACGGCACATCCCGCGACGATCAGCAGGCCCTCGGCCGCTGTGATTCTCGCTGGGCCGCGAGTGGTGGTGTCACTCGCCCTGGTCGCGTCGAACTGAGCCATGACCAGTGCGGCTGTGCTCGCAAATCCGGACGCGAGAAGGAGGAGCAACGAGGGGGCGAACTCGGCGGGTCGCGGTATCCACCCGCCGAGGGCCCAGGGCAGGATCATGGCGGCCAGGACGGCTGCGCTCGTCGCCCACTCATCGATCACGAATGCATGGGACATGCCCGATCTGCCACTGGCCAGGGTGCGACGTCCGGTATCCACGGTCAATATGGTCAGGACCATGCCGAGGACGGCGAACGCGATCGCGCCCCAGAGTGGGGTCCACCGCCGCCAGGAGGAGCGGGACAAACAGAGGGATCGAGTATGCGGTGAAGACCCATCGCGTGCCGGATCGGAGGTACACGTCCGTTGCTTGAGAACTGGCCAACCGGCGATGCATGTCGGAGTCGATGTAGAAGAACACCCCGACGATGAAGGTTCCCAAAAGCGTGGCCGACACACCAGCCAGGCCCAGCAAGAATTCCTCGTCCACTGCGTTCATGAGCGTTCCCACTCTCTCTGGCGACTCGCCGAACAGGACGCGATGCGCTGCTGCGAGTACGACCCCATCTCCGGGTGCGTCCGGACATCTTTCGTTCGTATCTCAGAACCTGTTTTTCCCACACGGTCAAGGGGGTCCCGCTCGACGAACGAAGGAGACGCTGCCGGTGGCGCTCCGGTGGCCGCGGACACAGGTTCGATGCGGCCACCTAGCTCCGTGATCGGAGGCCCGGCCGATGCGCCGTGGGGGCCGTTCCTGCTCGTCGTCAGCACGAGATCACCGACCTCAGTCCGCCGCATCACGCGGTTGGCGACCGATCCGGCCAAGGTGCGTGTGGGTGAAGCCCTCGTCGAACTTGAGTCCGTACCCGAGTGCTCGATCGACCGCGACGTGGAAGGCCCAGCACGCCGCGAGGAGCGAGAGCCAGATCACATGGTGGCCCACGATGATCAGGGCGAGGTACAGCGCCGATGTCATCGCCGGGCCGGCGTAGTTGTGGACCGCGTTGTAGGAGACGGCACCGGCACACGGGCCGCGGAGGTACCCGACGGCAGAGAGGTCGAAGAGCAAGAACGCGGCGAGGAGCAGCCACCACGGCTGCCCGAAGGCCACCATCGCGAGAAGGAGCGCGACGGCGATGGCAGCGTTCTCGATTCGCTGGATCGTCGTGGCCATGTCAGTCCCCGTCACCGAGACCTCGCCGTGCCCTACCATGTGGTCCACCGCGGATGCTTGCCTGGACGGCGTTGACGATCGGCGTTGAGCCCTGGTTGAGCTCGAGGATCTGGCGGCCGATCCTCGGCTCATGGAGCAGCACTGCCAGGGTGGCGGCGACGTCCTCGCGAGCGATCTCGTCATGCGGCTGTGCCGGGCCGAGGGACACGCGCCCGGTTCCGGCACGATCGGTGAGCAGGGAGGGCCGGAGGATCAGCCAGTCGAGCTCACTCGTGCTGACGTTGACGTCGACGAGTTTCTTCACCGCAAAGTAGAACTCCATGTCGTCGTCGAAGTCCTGCCCGCGCCCGGCCTCGGGAATGACCGACACCAAGGTGAAGCGGTCCACGCCGGCGATGCTCGCCGCCTCCAGAGCCTTCATCACGCCCTCACCATCGACGGCGGCGGTAACCTCCCGGGCACCGCCGTTCGACCCTGCGGTGTACACGAGGGCATCGACGCCGTCGAGCATGGCCGCCAGGGAGCCGGCGGTCAGCTCGACGAGCTCGCCGACTCGCGCATCGACGTCCCACCTCGAGAGATCGGCTCGCTGCTCCTTGCGACGTACCAGGCCGGCGACGTCGTCACCGCGCTCGGCAAGGTCCCGTGCCAGCAGCCGTCCTACCGCGCCGCTGACTCCAATGATGAATACCTTCATCGAATGCTCCTCTCCGCCGTCGCAGTTTGAGGTGGGCCGAGGCGACGGCTCTGCACGCAGGTCCCGGCAATCCGCTCGCCGCGGGTCCCTGAGATCTCCTCAGGCTCACACCGGTGGCGGAGCCTTCGCATCGGTAGAAGCCCCTTAGGTCACCGGAGTGTCCAAGAGTGGCTTGATCCATCACTTCGGCAGTCGGGACCAACTGCTCATCGCTGTCGTGCAGGACGTGCAGGAGCGCTTCCGTGCGACGGTCCTCAGCCACCTCGACCTGTCGGAGAACTACCCCGGGAAGATGCTGCGGGCCTACGTCCGCGCGCTCTGCGAGGAGAGCTCACAGGCTGTGGCGGCGCGCGACTTCACGGCAGTCGCCTCCTGGGGCGGCCTGCACGCGCTCCCCGCGGTCTCTGCGGTGTCCGACGAGCACAGCGCATGGTGGCATGATCGGTTCGCCGTCGACGGGCTGGGTGCCGAGCGTATCCAAGTGGTGCGTCGCGCCGCCGAGGGTGTCGCCCTCGCTGCCTTGTATGGCGAGGAGGACGAGGCCAGCATCGGGACGGCCCGCCGCCTGCTGCTCGCACTTGCCACGGACGGCACCTTTCGCACGCCGATATGACGCCGCAAGCCGTGCGCTGGCGTCGTGCGCAGCGGCCGTGTCAGGGCAACGACAATCCGGCACCCCCGCAGGTACTCGATCGACTCCCGGTAGTGCTGCTCGGCAGCGGGCCCGTTGCCGGTCAGCGCTCGTGATCGCGCCGCGAGCCCGAGCGCCCACTGCGTACCGCTGGCGAGTGCTCGCGAACTGAGCTGCTCGAGCGCGGCACCAGCGCGCTCCTGTTGGCCCGCGCGACACGCCGCCTCGACCAGCTCGGGGAGAGCGAAGCTGGCGTGCGCCAGCTCGTCGGACTTACATGCTTCTGCAACGGCGTCCAGGGCGGTTGGGTAGTTGCCCAGGGCATTGTGCAGCACCGCCAGCGCGTACTGAGCCAAGCCAAAACACCGGATTCCTGCGAAATGCTCGTCAACCGGAGCATCGACCCCGCCGATCGAGTGACGTGCGACCATGCGACATGGACGGTCGGCGGTCAACAACAGACCGGAACGTTGACGGCCCAATATCGCCATGTAGTCCACGGTGGGAGTCCGGCGTGCACCGCTGTGACCTGCAGATCAAGGTCTGTGCATGGTCGCCGTTATGTGATCTCCATGTCCAATCCGGCTTCGTCGGCGACAATGGAGGAAAAGCGCATGGCCACACCTGATCCAGATCCATCCCAGGCGAACCCGGCATTGAGCCGCCGGGGGGTGCTGGCGTCCGGCGGTGGCATGATCGCGGCGCTCGCGCTGGGGACCTCCTCACCTGCCGAGGCGGCACCGGCGGGCGCGGTGGCGCTGCCCGATCCGGGCAGGTTCGACCTGTACGACGCGGCGACCGACCTCTTCCGGCACAAGCCGCTGCACGAGCCGACCGTCATGCAGTCGTTCGCGTTCGACAACGTCAACCGGCGCCTGTTCGCAGCGCAGGTGAGGGGCACATCCGGCGCCGCGGCGCGAGGCGACCTGTGCGTCACCAGGCTCACCTTCGCGGGCGACCGGATCCAAGGCCAGTGGATGCACCTGAACGGATTCGGCCATGCCGTCTCCTTCGGCGTGGAGCCGCGCGGCACCGAGTCGCACCTGTGGATCGAGGTGGATCCGGAACAGGTCAACGGCAGCGCCCGTGGGCAGCGGCTGACCCGTGTCCGGTTCCAGGCCGGCAAGACGATCAGCGGGACGAAGGACCTGCCGCGCTACACCCTGATCCCGGACGCCGAAAAGGCCAGGCAGCTCACCTGCTCGATCGACCCGGTGTACGGGAACATCGCGGTGCGGTACCACACCCCGTCGGGCGGGTTCAGGTTCGCCGTCTATGTCCTGCCGCTGTTCAGCCAGGGCATCTTCGTGCGGCTGGCGGACATCGCCACGCCCAGCGGCCTGGGCGTCTTCCAGGGATACGCGCTGTACGGCCGCTACCTCTATCTGTACGCGGGCGAGGCTTACAGCGGCGACAATCAACCCCCCGGCAACACCTACATGAGTTGCGTCGACCTGGCGACCGGGCGCGAGGTCAGCCGCTTTCTCAGCCGGGCGGGCAGAACCCTTTCGCACCGCGAACCCGAGGGCCTCGCGATCTACCGCACCCGGGCGGGCGAAATGCGGCTGTTCCAGGGCATCGCCTCGGGCCCGGTGGGTGACCGGCGAGCGAACCTCTTCTTCAAGAACAAACTCATCCGAGCGACTCCCGGGAGCGCGAAGAATCATGGATGAACTGGTGACGGAGATCATCGTCATTGCGGTGGTCCTGCTGATTATCGCCTCAGTCGTCGTGCGGCGTTTTTGGGGGCCGCGGTCCCTGGCGCGACGGGCGAAGGCCCTGTCCGATGTGGCCGACAGCCAGGGGTGGACGTTCACCGCGGAGCACGGGGAGCTGGTGCCGCTCGTCCAGCGGCTTCCGCAGTCGCTGGGACGGGCGAGGGACCTGATCACCAGCGCTGTCGTGAGGTCGGAACCGACACGCCTGGACGTCGGTTCGCGCATCCTGCACGTCCTCAAGGGCACCGTCGGCACGCGCCGCGTCCTGATCTTCGACTGGCTTGCCGGACACGGGACCGGCGCCGGCAGGGCGGCACTGGTCTTCCTCCACACGGTCTGGGCCGTGCCCCTGCCCCAGCCACAGTTCTGGGTGCAGGCCGCGAGTAGATCGCAACCCCATGACAGGTGGCGGCCCGGTCGGGCGTTCCAAACCGGCGACGAAGCCTTCGACAAAAGGTTCCTGACCACCGCGGATGACGCTGGCCACGTCACTGCCGGTCTCACCCCGCAGACACGCCGGATGCTCCTGGAATCAGGCTTCGATGGCTGGCGGTTGGATCCGGAGCTTCAGATGCTGCTCCTCTGGACGCACTCCAGGCGTCGATACGCTCCGGTGGAACAGATCCTTCCGATGACGCAACAGGCGATGCGCATCGCTGCCGACGCCATCGCGACCCAGCGGCGTGGATGAGCCGTGACCGGAGTCGAATCTGACGACGTTCCGCGGTCGCAGGTCCGCCTGCTCGTCGCGGGCAGAATGATCGGAGCTGTGTCGTTCGTGGTCGTCGTGGCGGGGCTCAACGAGATCGCGAAACCGGCGGTGCCCAATAACGCTCCGCGGCTGCCGTCGTCCCGTCCTTCGTTGCCCGGAGACCATCCCACCGCGCCGCGACTTCCCTCCGAGCTGCCCGGCATGCCTCCGCTCCAGGGCGGTGGACCACGATGACCTGTGGCGTACCGAGGCCGTGGTGCTTGATCCCGGCAAGTTCTGGGTGCACCTGCATATCCCGATGAGCCCGACCGGGTCGTGGACGCCGATCGGGGGCGGACGGACGCGGGAAGGGGGCTGCTCGAGGCGGACCTGGAGATGAAACCCCCTGGGGCGACATGCCGGATCCCGGCACGCAGGTGGGTGCGCGGTACAGGGCGGAGCTGAGGGGGCCGCCGGGAACGATGGGGCCAAGTGTTTCCATGCGTCCGGCCACCGCACCTCCTTCGATCGGCCGATCGGCTCGGGGGACCTCGGTCCCGCCGAACTCAAGGGACGGCTGGAAGCCCCGCCAGGGTCTTCGATGAATACGCCGATTCAGTCAACAACGGGGATCTCACCCAAAAGCAGACCGTTCGTCAGGGCGACACCCTCATCACGTTCATGAGGACGTGCGGCGGCGTCGACTCGGCAAGCTGAACCCGACTCGCATCAGCTCCGCCCAGATGCGGCGGGACTACCCGGAGCTCCCGCGGCTCGTCCAGGCATCCAGCAACCGTCCCGCCACCGCTCCGAACGGATCGATCTGGCTGGGGGAAACGCCGGGGGTGTCGCGCAGTGGCCTTTTGTCCAGGGCCGTCGACTCGGCCCGTTCCTTGACGAACGGTCGCACCGGGATGTTGGTCCCTGTTCGTGGCCGCGATCGCCGTGTCGTTCCTCGGCGTCCGGGGCGGCACCAGCCGGCAGCGGAAGGAAGGCCGATGACGGTCGGCGGGCGCGGCTCAGAGCACATGCATTCGGAGCGAGGAAGGATGACGATGGCACTGTTGTCGCGTTGGGCGCCGATCGTCGTGAGCGCTCTCGCAAGCGCGGTTTCCGGTTTCTGCCTGCTGCTCACGCTGATGCTGCTCGGGATGACCCCCTGGTATCGCGGCGAGACCGGCTACTGCACGCCCCCTGATCACGCCGGCCCCTGCGACAGGATCCAGGAGATGAGCACCGGGAGCGCCACGATCCTGGCGGTCGTGGTGCTCGCTCTGTCGGGTGCCGCGTTCGCCGCCCTGATTTACGGATGGACGTTGACTCTGGGTGAACGCCGCGTGCGGGGCACCGTCATCATTCTCGCCGCAGCACTGGGGCCGGCCGCGGCGTTCGGCTTGATGGTCTACGGCCACTCCCCTGCTTGAGGCGCAGTTCCGTACCGAGGGGACGAGCCGACGGTTTCAGGATGGGGCGGGCCGTATGGCTCGGATGTACTTCTTGGAGTGCTCGACCGTCTCGGCGAGGTACAGGGCATCGCCTGCCGTTGTGAGGTCGCTCGGTTGTAGCCTCTGGACGCGGTTGACGACCTTCCCGGACTTGGGGTCGTAGGACAGTAGTGCCTTCTTGGTGGCCAGGTGGACGCGGCCTCTGGAGGCCACGGGATAGGTGTCGTCCCACTCGGTCACGTCGGCGACGTGCTGTTGCCAGAGTGCTTGCCGGGAGCCGGGGACGATGCCGTACAGCTGGTCGACTCCGTTGAAGATGACGGCGACGCCCGCGGCCGTCACCGGGCTCAGCAGTCGCGGGTTCGGCTCGGGTTTCGCGGTCTGGCCGCCGCCCACGCTGAGCGCCGCCAGCCGCCGCCCGCTTTTCGCGTCCAGTTGCTGGACGATGTCACCGGCGGTCGGGAGGAAGAGGACGGAACCCACCGGCGTGGGATTCCAGACTCCGCTGGCCAGCTTCGACCGGATGGCATTGCCTGCACCTGTGTCGATGCTCCAAAGGCGTCTTCCGTCGCCGTGAGCGAAAGCCTGCAGGCCGCCATCGGACGACACGAAGACGGCGTCCTTTCCCACGACGGGCGTCCGTACGGTGAGGCTTGGGCCGGGAAGCCGTGCCTCCCATCGGGTTTCCAGGGAGGGCCCGGCGTAGGCGATGAGGCGGTCGTCACCCAGCACGAAGAGGCTGCCGTGTGCGTGGACCGCTTCGCGGGCGACGGATGCCGAAGCCACCTGTTTCACGATCCTGCCCGTGGCGTTCTCGATCGCCTGTATCTGCCGGCCGGCGGGGATGAAGCTGAACCCGGACCCGGTGGCGAACGAACGGATGGGGGCGATTTTCCAGCGTTCCTTGCCCGTGCCGATGTCGATGGCGTGCAGGGTATGGGTGCGCTGTGCGGGCGGGCTTTCCGGATAGGCGACGGAGCGCATGAAGACCAGGCCGTCGCCCGCCCCTTCGAAAGCGAAGCCCATGTTGCTGAAGGACACGCGCCAGCGTGGACGCCCCGTACGTGCGTCCAGAGCATGCAGGTATCTGCGCCGGGACGCGTAGGTGCACAACGCCAGCACCACACCGGCCGAGACGTACAGGCCCTCACCGACCTCGACGTCGAACTGGGGGATCTTGTGCCGCCACAAGCCTTCGGCGCCGCCGAAATCCGGATCCGGTCCTTCCTCAGAGCCGGGGCGGAAGGGGGGCGCGGCGGCGCTGACGAGGGAGATTCCGGTTGCGGCGGTCGCGGCGGTGCCCAACGCGGCACCGGCAATGGCCAGGAGGTGACGACGTTTGAATCCCGATGGGGACGTCCCCGGCCGTGGGGCCGGTGCCCATCGCGGAGCGGTACGCAGCGGTCCTTGTGGGACCTGTTCCGCGGTCCGGGTGATGTCGGCGGCGGGGGCCTGCGGCAGCCAGGCGAGTCCCTGTGGCGCCGTCCCGTCCGGAAGCCGAGCGGTCAGCGACCGCAGCACCTGGTCCACGGTGGGCCTGCCGTTCGGGTCCTTGTTCAGGCAGGTGGCGAGCAACTCCTCAAGGCCTTGGTCTGTGACGGCGTCCAGGGCGGGGGGATCGTGCAGGACGCGGTACATGACCGCGTGCACCGGGCCGGTCCCGAAAGGTCCTGCTCCGGTGCGGGCGAAGGCGAGTACGGCACCCAGCGCGAACACGTCCGCCGCCGGTCCGGTCTGCCGCTGTGTTGCCTGCTCGGGGGCCATGTAGCCGGGGGAGCCGACCGCCATGCCCGACTGGGTGATGGTGCCGCCGTCGGTGGGACGGGCGATCCCGAAGTCGATGAGGCGGGGTCCGTCCGGGGTCAGCAGCACGTTGGACGGCTTGAGGTCGCGGTGCACCATCCCGGCGCGATGGACGGCCGCCAGCCCCTCTGCCAGCATGGCGCCCAGCGCGGTGACGGTCTCAGCCGGGAGCGGTCCGTGCCTGGTCACCGTCTCGGCCAGCGTGAGGCCGGGGAGGAATTCGGTGGCCAGCCATGGCGCGGGGGCGTCGGGGTCGGCGTCGAGTACGGCGGCGGTGAACGCGCCGCTGACCGCCCGCGCCGCGGTGACCTCACGCTGGAACCGGGCGCGGAAACCGGGTTCGTCGGCCGATCCGGCGTGCAGGACTTTCACGGCGACCAGGCGGCCGCTGGGCGACCGGCCCAGGTAGACGCGGCCCATGCCGCCCGCGCCCAGGCGGGCGAGCAACTGATAGGGGCCGATCCCGTCCGGGTCTTCGGCCTGCAACGGCTCCATCAGGGTTCCTCACATCCATTGAGTGCGATCAAGCTCGCAGCGTGTACAGGAAGCCGTCTCGGCAGCCCACGTGGACGACGCGACCGGCGACCACCGGAGGCGTGTTGACCGAGCCGCCTGTCACGTAGCGCCAGCGGAGCCGCCCGGTGGCGGCGTCCACCGCGTACACGGTGCGGTCGGTGGCTCCGGCGTAGACGACACCGCCCGCAGCCACGGGCGCCACCTCGATCCGGGCGGCGAGTGGGAGGCGCCGGCGCTGGGCCAGCCGCCCGTCCCGGGGTTGGAAGGCCAGGAGTCCGCCCTTGGCGTCCGGGATGTACACCAGGTCGCGTGCTCCGGTGGCACCGGCCGAGAACCTGATCTCCGACGAGAGGAGTTCGTGCTTCCAGAGCATGCGCTGTCCGCGCGTGTCGTAGGCCCAAGCGGTGCCATGCTGGATGGGCGTGCCGAACAGGGTGCCGCCGGCGACGGTCAGCACGCCGGTGGACGGTACGTCGACGCTCCGGGTGGGCCGCGTCGCACCGTCCTGGTACACGTCGATGCCCGAGGCGGTCAGCACGTATGCGCTACGGCCATCGGTGACGGGCGCGCCGAGAACCCGCTCGGACGCGGTTTCCGCCCGCCCTTCCCGGCCACGTCGAAGACCGCCAGGGACGGTGTGCCGCCACCTTCCTTGGTGCCCGCCCACACATAAACGCGGCCACCGCAGACCGCCGGTGGGCTTCCCAGCACACCAGCCTTCCGCGCCCATCGCCGCTTGCCGGTCGCCACGTCCACGGCGTGCAGGTATCCGCTGTCGTTCACGGCGTAGACCGTGGAGTCCGCCGCGACGGGTGCCGAGCCGAACGCGCCGCTTTCGCCTGCGGCGGGGACGTAGCGCCAGCGCCGGAGCCCGTTGGCCAGGTCGAAGGCGTGCAGTTCTCCGCTCGTGGTCGTCACGATCGCCAGCCCTTGGGCCAGCGCTGGGCCGCCTGCGAGGCTCTCCCCGACGCTGATCCTGCGGACCAGCGTCCCCTTGGGGACCGGGCCTGCGCCTGGACCGCCTCGGCTGCCCGGCTCGTCACCGGCCCGGCGCGCGGCGGCCACGGCGCCCGTGGCGGCCAGCGCGGTCAGACCCGTCCCAGCCAGGATGACCGCGCGGCGGCCGACCACGCCGCGCCCTGGCGGCATCGGTGCCGTGGCTTCGGTGATCGCTGCCGCCATGCTCGGGGGCAGCCACGCGACACCCTGCGGAGCACCGGACCCGAGACGCTGAAGGAGCCGCGCCGGGGTCGGGCGCCGGGACGGGTCCTTGTCGAGGCAGGCGGCGATGAGGCCCCGCAGCCCCGGGTCGTTGATCGCGTCGAGGGCGGGCGGGTCGTGGATGACCCGGTACACGGTGACCTCTGGTCGTGTGCCCGCGAAGGGAGCCTGCCCGGTCGCCGCGAACGCCAGGACGCCGCCGAGCGAGAACACGTCCCCCTGCGGGCCGGTCTCCTCACCCCGCGCCTGTTCGGGGGACATGTACGCGGGCGTGCCGACGATGGCCCCCGACCTCGTGATCGCGGTGGCGCCGGTGGTGTGCGCGATGCCGAAGTCGATCACCCGGGGTCCGTCCGGGCTGAGCATCACGTTGCCCGGCTTGAGGTCCCGGTGGACGATCCCGGCCCGGTGGATCGCGACCAGCGCCTCCGCGAGGCCGGCGCCGAGCGAGGCCACCGCCCGCGGCGGTAGCGGCCCATGCCCGGCGACGGCCTCGTTCAGCGGCCGTCCCTCCAGGAACACGGTGGCCAGCCAAGGGTGCGGCGCGTCGGGATCGGCGTCGACGACCGCGGCGGTGAATGCGCCGCTGACCGCCCGCGCGGTGGCGACCTCGCGCCGGAACCGAGCCCGGAAGCCCGGATCGGCGGCGATCGCCTCGTGGATCACTTTCACCGCCACCGCGAGCCCGCCCGGAGAACGTCCCAGGAAGACCTGGCCCATGCCGCCCGCGCCCAGGCGCCCCATAATCCGGTAAACGCCGATCCGCCACGGATCCCCGTCCAGCACAGGCGCCACATGTTTCCCCGTCTCCACTCCGAAACAACTCGCCTCGGCTCAGTCCACGGTGGTGAGGAAGTTCAACCCGGTGTCGCGCACATCCAGGGCGTACCTGTGATGCTTGTTCCGTTCGTCGGTGGAGTAACAGAAGTAGTTGGTCCGGCCTGGCCGGACCAGGATCCTTTCCGGGATCCGGTCGCAACGAAGATCCTTGTCTCCGGCCCGTGTCCGATCCCGCCAGAACTCCGCGTACACGCCCGCGCGGGTCACGGGCAGTTGTTCGGCTCGCTGGTCCCAGTTGAATGCGGCCAGTCCGATCGCACTGGCGTCGGTCACGTCGGCGATATCCACTCGGAAGGGCACCCGCAGGCCCATGTATTGGACGGTGCACCCGAACGTCCGGGGCTGCGGAGGGATCTCAGAAATTTCACACTGGGCCGTGGTGGGGGCACTCACCCCGCCCACCTCGACGACGTCGCTCTGCAGCTCATATTTGATCTCTTCCAGGCCGGGACCGTTCTTGGGTTCGGGCACCATCGGGGTGGGACTCGCGTGACCGGCGGAGGGTCTGGAAACCGGTACACCCGCATCGGCGTACTTGTCGCGCCCTTCGAACCACCAAGCCCCAGCGGCGGCGCCCACCAAGAGGAGGGCGAAAGCCAGCAACCTCGGCAGGACGGCAAGACATCCTTGCTTCAAATGTGCGTCCTCGATTCTCACTCGCGGCGGAAGGCTGTTATCGGATCCAATAACATCGACCATGCACGAACCTTGATTCGCAGGTCACAGCACCAAGCCCGACGAAGGCCCCATCTCCGCGGCCACTTATCCTCACTGGAGGGACACCGTGAACGACATCGCCGTGAATGGCGTCCTTTCGCCGCCTCGATCAAGAGCCAGGAATGGCACGTCGTGTGGTATCCACCTCCTGACCCACCGCCGGGTACGCCACACGGCGCGGAGGCGGTGTGCGTCACCGGCGACCCCAGGCGTTCCAGTCCCTGACCATTCCCGACGGCCTTGGACCCCTTCATCGTCGGCTCTTCGTCGAAGCCTCCATCACCGGCCCCGACGTCCACGATCTTTGCCCACTACTCGTGCGCGTTCTCCTCTACCGCTTCGATGCGGAGGTCAGGCGACCGTTGCGAGGAGTTGTGCGAGTTCGGTGATGACCGGGTCGGTTTCGCCGAGCCAGATGATGTGGTCGCCGGGCAGTTCCACATACCGCGCGCCGGGTATCTGTTCTGCGAGATAACGGCCGTAGAACGGGTGCGAGAAACGATCGTCGAGACGTTGCAGCACCACGGTGGGCACCCGCACGTCCGGCAGGGCATCGCGTACGTCGATGTCTCGGATCAGCCGGAGCATGCGGATGAAGTCGCTGGGGCTGACCGACATGCGTTCGCGCCGGCCGACCAGTTCGCGGGCACGCCGGGAATCCGCCAGATGCTGGCAGTACCACTCGATGGTGTCGCCCTGGCCCCACGCATGCCGGGCGGTGTCCTCCAGCGCGGCCATCGTCTGCTCGAACCGGTCACCGCACGGATAGCCGGCATCCGGCGTCCATCGTGCGGCCCCGCCCGCAAGGACCAGGCCGGCGACCCGATCCGGGTGGGCGGCGGCGCAGACGATGCTCATCGGGACGCCCTCGGAGATCGCGAACAGCACCGCACGGCGGCTGCCGCACGCTTCCATGATCGCGAGTACGTCGCCGACCCGTTCCGCCGGCGAGTCGTCCCCCATCCCCCGGTCGGACAGGCCGGTGTCCCGCTTGTCGAACATGATCAGGCGACCGAGCGCGGCCAGCCGGTGGAAGAAACCGGCCGTCGGAGCGTCCTCCCACCACAGGTCCAGGTGGCTCAGCAGCCCGGGCACCACGACGATGTCGGGCCTGCCCGGCCGCTCGGGACCGACCACCTGGTAAGCGAGATGGACCTGGTCTCTTCGCACGTACCGGACCGGCGCGACCCGGTGGGACGGGGGGCGCGGCTGCGCTTCCGGCGTGCCGACCAGGTCCGGATCGGCCCGGAGTGCGCGTACCTCCAGGTCGCGCAACCTCCTTGCGGGCTCCAGACCCAGCTCGTCGGCCATGCGCTCGCGGAACTCCCGGAACAGCTTGAGCGCACACTCGACTCCATCGATCCGGCACAGCGCGATCATGAGCTGCTCGACCAGCGACTCGGCGAACGGATAGCGGTCGCGCGCCTGCGTCAACCGGTCCACCACCGCCTCGGCCCGCCCCAGGTCGATCGCGGTGCGCGCCCATTCCGCCAGCACCCCGACATGTTTCAGGTCCAGGCCGTCCCGCGCGCGCCGCGCCCACGGGCCGGGCACTCCTGACAGCGGCTCGCCCCGCCACAACGCCAGCGCTTGATCGAACGCCGCCAGCCGGTCCCGCGCCGAGGCCGCGGTGCGCGCGATGCGTACCAAGCGCTGGTAACGGGCCAGATCCACGCGATCGGGATCCACTTCCAGCCGGTATCCCTGGGAGTTTCGCGTCAGCGACCCGCCCGGTGTCGTGCCGTTCATCAGGGAGCGAAGCCGGGCTATGTAGGAGTACAGGGAATTGTGGGCCTGCGCCGGCGGCTCGTCACCCCACACCCGATCGATCAGCGTCTCGACGGGCACCGGCGCCCCGGGCGTCCACAGCAACGCCGCCAGCACGCACCGCTGCTTGGCCGACCCCGCATCGACCACCTCCCGGCCCACCACGAAATCGACCGGCCCCAGCAGCCGGAACCGCGCACCGCCCGCTCTCGACACCGGTCGCGCCGCGAACGTGTCCGACCGGGCACTGGTGGCACCGGCGTCCGGCCGCCATTGGATCAGGTCAGGTGGGCTGTCGATGTCGGTCACGGCAGACCTCTCTCCGTCTCGATGCTTCATGGCCGCGGGAGGCTGGGGCCTAAGGGCGTCAGAAGGGGACGAAGGTGTCCAGGAGTCCCTCGGCGCGGGCGGTGTCGCGGCCGCACAGGACACGGCAGAACTCGATGGCGTCCATCTCGATGGCAGGACCCCCGTGGCCACTCTCAAATGTTCCGCCCGCGGGACCGGTCAGGCGCAGCGTGTAGGGCTGTCCGTGCCGGTCCGCCCATTCGGCGACGACGTCGGCGACGAGCACGCCGTCGTGGTCGGCCGTGAGCACGTGCTCCGCGCCGGTGGCGCGGACGACGTCGACACGATGCATCCAGGGGTCGCGGGTCAGGATCACGTCGAACAGGTAGCCGATCGTCCACGGCTCGTCGCGGTCACCGACCCGCTGGGGCGGGTCCAGCCGGCGTCCGCGCACGAACCCGGGCGTCAGGCGCCGCCGGCGCGCGGCCTTGGGGGCGCGGGCGGCCAATCCCTCGACGATCTGCCCCGGCGCCATGCCGGCGCGCTCCTCGACCTGAAGCGCGGTGAGCTCGTCGATGAACACCCCGCCGCGTCCCCGCGCCAGCTTGATCTGCCGTCGCTGCTCCCGGTACGAGGCAGCGATGTCGACCATGCCCAGCACGTGCGAGGCCACCGCGCGCACATCCCAGCCGGGGCATTCGGTCGGTCTCGTCCAGTCCTCGGCGCGCAGCGACCGGAGCAGATCCACCCATCGCCGGTACTCCGTCGCGGCCATCCGCATCGCCGTGCCGTGCGGCAGTGCCGCCGCACGCGGTGCCTCCCGTGTGCTCGTGGTCATCGGTCGCTCCTCAGGGGCGGGCCGGGCACGCCGACCTCATCGCAGTACATCTCCACCACGCGGAGTAGCTGGCGGCGCCACCGCGTGCCACCGGGATCGTTGGCGAGTTGCTGATCGACGAACCCGCTGAGGATCCCCGTCCAAAGGTCGAGGTCGTCCTGGCCGCCCACGCCCGCCGCGCGCATCACCGCGGCCATCTCCTCGAAGCCGTCCCGTGAGATGGCGAAGGACTCCTCCGCAGGTGTGAAGCCGGGAATCGTCCGCTGGTTCATCAGCTGGTAGCGGGGCAGATCGGCCACCGCGAAGTCGAAGAACAGCTCGGCCACCATCAGCAGGGACCGGCGGCCGGGCTCGGCCGGCAGCTCCAATGCGTTGAACGCCCTGCGCAGGTCGCTGTAGGCCTGCGCGAACATCGCGTCGTAGATGGCGTTCTTGGAATCGAAGTGCGAATACAAGGACGGCGAACGCATCCCTACCCGGCGCGCGATCTCACGCAGAGTGATCTGGGACAGCCCGCTCTCGCGAGCGACCTCCCAGGCCGCATCGACGATCTCACGGCGAGTCGCCTCACGACGTTCGGCACGCCTATCGCGATTAGGAATAGCGCTCACGGTTAGGCAGACTGCTGACGGATGAGCACCAGGTCAAGGCGAATGGCCGGATGCGGCCACAGAAAGCTGGGCTCGACGTTCGTGGACAGCGAAACGCAGCCGGTCCAGGACGTGACCGACCTGCGATCCAGCCACCGAAAGCCGGCATCGCGGGCTGGACTGCCGCCGCCGCGGGCCGCTGGTCTTGCTCAGCGGGTTCCAGGCTCCCTCCGCGTTGCGGAGGATCGGCTCCGGCCGGCTGGCCTCCTGGCTGGCCGAGCGTCACGTCTACAAGGCTGCGGCCCTGGCCGACAAAGCGGTCACCGCCGCCCGCTCTGCCCGGTGAGCAACGCGCCGCCGCCCTGGTCGGGCAGACCGCCACTCAACCGCTGGAACTCAACGAGCGCATCAAAGAACTCGATCGGCAGATCAGCGAGTTGTTCCGTGCCGACCACCGGGCGGCCGTCATCGAGTCCCTGCCCGGCATGGGGCCGCTGCTGGGCGCCGAGCTGCTGGCGGTGGTCGGCGACCTGCAGGTGCGTCTCGTCCTCGGCCCACACCACCGCGCGGCGCGGCTACGCCAGCAGCCTCGCCACGATCTGAGCGACCGCCTGGTCGCGGCCAGGGTCTCCGCGGGCAGCCAGCTTGGGCCGCCGCCACACCGCCACCTGCCACACCCGCCGGTACAGCGTGCGCCGGGTTTTAGAACCCAACAGGTGACGGCCTGAACGTGTTCGTGGAACCGGGTGGGCACGCCCGGACTCAGGAAGCACTGGGGGTCGCGTGACCTTCGGCGAAGGCCGAGGTGAAGGCATCGTCGCCGAGGGCGGATCGCACCGTGGCCGTGATGCGGTCAACGTCCCCGTGCTCCTCGGGTGGCAGCGGCGCGCCTGCGGACTCGCGTAGGGCGGCGGCTTCGCCGAGGAGTCGTGCCGCTTCCGCGGGGGTGCCCGTCAGGGCCGCCGCGCCGGCCCGCCCTTCGAGGGCGAGCGCGATCGCTCTGGGGTCGCCGGTGCCCTGTGCGACGGCGAGGGCCTCCCGATGGAGTTCTCCGGCCGCCGCGGTGTCCCCTCGCTGCTCGGCGGTGAAGCCGAGTTCGGCCAGGGCGAGGGTGATGCCCGGCGCGTACCGCACCTCGCGTTCCCAGGTGAGAGCGGTGCGCATGTGGGCCTCGGCGTCGTCGAGGCGGCCCGCGCGGCGGGCGGTGAGGGCCAGGCCGGTGAGGGCGAAGGCCTCGCCGGGGCGGTAGCCGTGCTCGGCGGCGAGGCTCCTGCCCCGCTCGTGGCGCCGGTCCGACTCGGCGTGATCGCCCGTCAGCAGGGCGATCCGGCCGAGCCTGGACTGGAGCAGCGAGACCTGCAGCCACAGCTCGAGCTCCTCGGCCAGCCGGAGTCCCTCGTGGCCGAGATCGGCGGACCTGCGATGGTCGCCCTTGATCTCGGCGAGCCGGCCTAGCAGGTCGTTGGCCCGGACCTGCCCCCACCGGTCTCCCAGCTCCTCGAATATCGCCAGGCTCTCCTCCCCGGCCCGTTCGAGCGTGCCGAGGTCGCCGAGGAGGAGTGCGTGGTCGGCCGCGGTGGCCAGTGCCGCGGCGGTGCCCCAGCGGTCGCCGAGCCGCTGGAGCACCGGGAGCGCCCGGCTCAGCAGGTCCCGGCTGAGGGCCAGATCGCCGGAACCGAGCAGCATGTCGCTGAGGAACCACTCCGCCCTGGCGCGTTCGCTCGGGTCGGCGATGGTCTCCGCGGGCGTGCGGAAGTCCGCCGCATGCTCGCCCAGCAGTTCCAGTCCGGCCTGCCAGGCCTCGGCCCGTGCCCTCGTCGCGCCGGGGGCCTCGGCCTGGATGTCCAGCGCCATCGTGAACGTGCGCCGTCCCTCGCCGATCCTGCCGCGCAGGTACCAGTACCAAGCCAGCGCGTTGACCAGACGCAGCGCGAGGCCGGCGTCGCGCCGTCGCACGGCCTCCTCGAAGGCGCCGCGCAGGTTGCCGTGCTCGGCGTCCAGGCGCCGAAGCCAGCGCCGCTGGTCAGGGCCGTGTAGCCGCGGCTCCGCGCGTTCGGCCAGCTCGGTGTGGAAGGTCAGGTGCCGGAGGCGGACCCGCTCGGTCTCGCCGGCCTCTTCCAGGCGGTCCAGGGCGTAGGCCGTGACCGATTCCAGCAGCCGGTAGCGGGTCCCGCCCGGACCGCCGATCCTGACCACCATCGAACGGTCGACGAGGCGGGCCAGCAGGTCGAGGACGTCCTCGGGCGCCACGTCGCGGCCGTCCGCGCATACCTCTTCGGCCGCTTCCAGCGCGCAGCCCTCCGTGTGCACCGCGAGCCGCCGCAGGACGAGGCGTTCGGGCTCGGACAGCAGCTCCCAGCTCCAGTCGATCATCGCGCGAAGGGTCCGTTGCCGTGCCGGGGCGCCGCGGTGTCCCGAGGAGAGCAGCCGGAACCGGTCGTCGAGCCGTTCGGCAAGGTCGTGGACGTCCAGTGCGCGCAGGCGGGTGGCCGCCAGCTCCAGGGCCAGCGGGACGCCGTCCAGCCGGCGGCAGATCGCCGCGACCGCGCGGGCGTTGGCGGTGTCGATCGCGAACCCCGGGACGGCGGCTGCCGCGCGTGCCTCGAACAGCCGGACGGCGCTGAACCTGTGGAGGGTCGCGGGCCCGGTGTCGGCCGGGGAGTGGGGCGACTGCAACGGCGGGACCGGCCAGAGCGACTCCCCGGCGAGCCGCAGGGGCTCCTGGCTGGTGGCGAGGATCCGCACCTCCGGCGCCGCGCGCAGCAGCCGCTCGCTCAACGCGGCGACCGCGTCGATCACGTGCTCGCAGTTGTCCAGGACGAGCAGCGCCCGGCGAGTCCGCAGCGCCCCGGCGAGCCGTTCGGCCGGATCGGCGGGTACGCCGGAACGCCGCATGCCCGGGGCGGTGTCGTCGCGGATGTCGAGCACGGCGATGACGGTCTCCGCGAGCCGTTCGACCCCCGGCGCCCTGGCCGCCGGGACGAGGCCGGCCAGCTCGACGAGCCACACGCCGTCCGGATGGTCCGCGGCGGCCCGCCCGGCGGTCTCCAGGGCCAGCCGCGTCTTGCCGACACCGCCGGGGCCGGTGAGGGTGACCAGCCGGGCCGACTTCAGCAGCGTCTGAACGGCGGCCATCGCCTCGTCGCGCCCGACCAGCTCGCTGATCTGCGCGGGCAGGTTCGTCCGCGGAGGCGTCCCGGGCGCGGTGGCCAGGGCGGAGTTCTGCTCGAGGATCCGCCGGTGGAGCTCGGCGATCTCCGGGCCGGGGTCCAGCCCCAGCTCTTCGCGCAGGCGATCCCGCAGGTCGGCGTAGGTCTCCAGCGCCTCGCTCTGCCGTCCGGTGCCGTACAGGGCGCGCATGTACGCCGCACGGAGCCGTTCGCGCAGCGGATGGCGTTCCACCAGGTCGCCCAGCTCGCCCGTCGGCGCGCCCAGCTCGCCGAACTCCAGGCGCGCCTCCGCCCGCTCCTCGACGGCGGTGAGCCGCTGCTCCTCCAGGAGTGCTGTCGCCGGCCGCGCGAACTCCGCGTCGGCGAAGTCGGCGAAGGCCGGCCCGCGCCACAGCTCCAGCGCCTCGGTCAGCAGGCCCGCCCGCGACCGCGGCGTGCCGGCCCCGCGCGCCCGCGCCAGCAGGCCGGTGAACCGCATCGCGTCCACGGCCTCGGCCTCCACCCGGAGCCGGTACCCGAGGACCTCCTCGAAGGACACCAGGTCCCGGGCGCCCGGCTCGGCCTCGTCCAGGGCCCGACGCAGCTGCGAGACCTTGACCTGCAGCGCCCCGGCCGGATTGCGCGGCGGCGCGCCGCCCCACAGATCGTCGATCAGCCGGTCCACCGGCACCGGCCGCCCCTCATGCCCGATCAGGACGGCCAGCAGCGCGCGGACCTTCGCCCCGCGCACCACCACCGGGACGCCGTCCGCCGTCCAAGCCCCCAGCGGACCGAGCACCCCGAATCGCATGTCCCCACGCTATCGGGCGGTTTCTCCCAAGATCAGGCTGGCTTACCCCCACCCGTCGCCGGCGGAAAGTGCGGGGTAAGCGCCGGATAAGCGCCCGTCGGCATGCTCGAACCACCGAGCCGCACAGAGACCTTCGACAGGAGAGCGCGATGACCGTGACCGGACCGCTGAACTTCGCCATCATCGTCGGCAGCACCCGGGACCGCCGGTTCGGCCCCACGGTGGCCGAATGGTTCGCCGGGGAGGCCGGCCGGCGCACCGACATCGACCTCGACGTCGTCGACCTCGCCGAGATCGCCCTGCCCGGCGTACTCGCCGCAGACGACGCGGGGTCTTCCGAGGTGCCCGAACCGGTACGGGCGCTGGGAGAACGGCTGGCCAGGGCCGACGCGTTCGTGATCGTGACACCCGAGTACAACCGCAGTTTCCCCGCCTCGCTCAAGACGGCCATCGACTGGTACGTCGACGAATGGCAGGCCAAACCGGTCGGCTTCGTCTCCTACGGCGGAGTCTCCGGTGGCCTGCGCGCCGTCGAGCAGCTGCGGCAGGTCTTCGCCGAACTCCACGTCGTCGCCGTTCGCAACACGGTCAGCTTCCACTCCTGCCGGGACAGGTTCGACGACCGCGGCCGACCGATCGACGAGGCAGGCTGCCGCGCGGCGGCCGAGAGCCTGCTCGACCAGCTGACCTGGTGGGCCCGCACCCTGCGGGACGCCCGCACCGAACTCCCCTACGCGGCATGACCGAAGCCTTGCCCGAACCTTCTGACCTTCTGAGGAGACCGCGATGAAATCCCCCGAAAAAGCGACCACCGGCGCCAGGTCACGCTGGATCCTCGCCCTGCTGGCCTTCTCCAGCCTGATCACTTCGCTCGACTTCACCATCGTGTACGTGGCGCTGCCCGACATCGCCCGCGATGTGGGACTGTCCGGTCACGCCACCCAGTGGGTGGTCAGTGCCTACGCCATCTTCTTCGGCGGCTTCCTGCTGCTGGGCGGCCGCTCGGCCGACCTGCTGGGCCGCCGCCGCATGTTCGTCCTGGGGATGCTGCTGTTCGGCGGCGCGTCCCTGCTGGGCGGCCTGGCGACCTCGCCCGAGACCCTGATCACCGCGCGGGCCCTCCAGGGAATCGGCGCCGCCATCTTGTTCCCCACCACGCTGTCCCTGGTCACCACCAGATTCACCGAAGGCCCCGCACGCGTCCGGGCCTTGGCCGTGTGGGCCGGGGCCGGCGCGGCCGGGCTGAGCCTGGGCGCGCTGCTCGGCGGGCTCCTGACCCACGCGTTCGGCTGGGAGGCGGTGTTCCTGGTGAACGTGCCGCTGGTCGTGGCGGGCGCCGTGGGCGCGTTCGTCCTGCTCGCCTCTGACGGCCCGCGCGAACGGGGACGCGGCTTCGACATCCCTGGTGCCCTGACCGGCACGGCCGGGATGACCCTCCTCGTGTTCGTCATCGCCCAGGGCCCCGAGGCCGGCTGGACCGCGCCCTCCGTCGTCGCCTCCGCCGTCCTCGCGGTGGCGCTGCTGACCGCGTTCCTCATCATCGAGGCGCGCACCGCCAACCCGCTGATGCCGCTGCGGCTGTTCGCCAACCCCAACCTCCGCGTCGGCCTGCTGGTGATCCTCACCTTCGGCGCCACCATGCAGAACCTGATCTACTTCCTCACCCTCTACTTCCAGGACGTGCTCGGCTACTCGGCGCTGCGGGGCGGGCTGGCCTTCCTGAGCCTCTCGGTGATCATCAGCATCGCCAACCTCGTCGCCGAGCGCCTGATCAACCGCATCGGCACCCGCACCACCCTGATCATCGCCTTGCTGCTCGGCTCCGGAGGCGGCGCGCTGATGGCGCTTGGCATGCGCACCGACGGCTCGTACTGGACGATCCTCGGCGGCCTGGTCGTCTACGGGTTCGGCATGGGGATGATCTACCCGACCATGTTCGGCGCCTCCGGCACCGGCGTGGCCGACGAGGACCAGGGCGCCGCCGGCGGCATGGCCAACGCCGCCCTCCAGATCGGGGCCAGCGTGGGCCTGGCCATCCTGGTCAGCGTCTCCGCCTCCGGGCACGCCGACCTGACCGGCGAGGCCCTGCGCGCCGCCACCTCCGACGGCCTGCGCAACGCGGTCTACGTCGCGGCCGCCCTCACCCTGGCAGGCATCCTCGCCGCCCTGACCCTGCCCCGCCGCACCACGCCGACCCCCACCCTCACCACCCCCAGCACCGAGGAGCCCGTTCGCCCCCTGCACTGAACCACCGAACCAACGACCACTCCCCATCATTTCGGCTCGAAAGGCATCATCATGGCGACAACCAGGAACCCGATCGCCGCGACCAGCCAGGTCACCGTGCTGGGGCTCGGTGAGATGGGATCGGCGATCGCCAAGACGTTCGTCGACCGCGGCTACCGCACGACGGTCTGGAACCGGACCGCGAGCAAGACCGCGCCGTTGGTGAAGGCCGGTGCCACGGCGGCCTCCACGGCCGCCGAGGCGGTGGCGGCGAGCCCGCTGGTGGTGCTCTGCCTGCTCGACAACGCGGCCGTCGAGGAGGTGCTGGCGTCCGTCGAATCCGCGGTGGCGGGCCATGTGCTGGTGAACGTCACCAGTGGCTCCGCCGGCCAGGCACGGGCCAACGAGCGCTGGGCGAGCGAACACGGCGCCGGGTACATCGACGGCAAGGCCATGGGGGATCCGCCGTACGTGGGAACGCCCGACATCATGTTCCCCTTCAGCGGTTCCCGCAGCGCCTTCGACACTCACGAGCCGACGCTGCGGGAACTGGGCGGCATCGCCTACCACGGTGAGGATGCCGGCTTGGCCGCCGTGGAGTTCATGGCCCAGGTCGCGGTGGCCTACGAGTTGCTCATCGGCTACCTGCACGTGCTCCGGCTGGTCCGGGCGGAAGGGGTCGGCGTGGTGGAGTTCGCCGAGCGCGTCGCCGGTTCGGTGGCCATGTACCCGTCGTTGCTGACCTCGATGGGCAAGGCCGTCCAGAGCGGCGAGTACGCACCGGACCTCGGTTCGCTCAACGTCCAGGCCGCGCTGATGGACGGCATGATCGATCACCGCGAATCCCTCGGTGTGGAAGCCGTCCGGATGAGGGAGGTCAAGGAACTGATGGACCGCCGGATCGCCGACGGCCACGGCGACCAAGGCTTCTCAAGCCTGTTCGAGCTGCTGGCGGGGTCCAGCCGAACCTAGACCCGTACACATCCGACTTGGGCGTAGCTCGGACCCGGTGACTGTGACGGTCCACAGACACACCGCGCCAGAGCTACGCCCAAGCGGGATGCGATCGGCAGCCGGCAGCGAATGGCGGAGATGCTGCGGACGCCGCCACGGACTACCAGACCCACTTGCTCCAGGCCCTCGACCGGGACCAGGCGAATCGGCTGGCCGACACGCTGCGCACCTCTTGCAGTCACTTGGCGTCCCTCACCTGCCGTCAGCGGGCGGGTGTGTCGCCGTGGGCTTCCAGCACTGTGGCGAGTGTGGTGGCGAGGTGGTGGCGTTCGTCGGTGTCGATGCCCTCCAGCAGGCGGGCTTCGTTGGCCAGGTGGAGGGGAAGGACCCGGTCGATCACCTCAAGGCCTTGCGGGGTGAGCCGGATCTTGACGGAGCGGCGGTCGGTGGCATCGGGTACGCGGGTGACCAGGTTCTTGCCGGCCATGCGGTCGACCCGCAGGGTGATCGCCCCGGTGGTGACGAGCGATGCCTTGAGGAAGGTTCCCGCGGTCAGCTCGTAGGGCTCTCCGGAGCGCCGCAGCGTGGACAGGATGTCGAATTCCCCCGGCTCGAGGCCGTGGTCGGCGAGGAAGTCCTTGATCTGCTTGTCCCATAGCCGAGACAGCCGCATGATCCGGCCGACGACGCCGATCGGCGAGAAGTCGAGGTCGGGACACTCCCGGCGCCACTGCTCCAGCACCGCCTGCACTGCATCCGCCAAGATTCCTCCGGAACTAGATAGATGAGCACTCATTTAGTTGACACTCATGCAAACGCTCGCTAGTTTAGCACTCACTTAATCACCCTCATCCAAGGAGGGCGCCATGCCGCTCGCCACTGCCCGCGGCACCCGCGTCCACGACGAGATCGACGGCCAGGGGCCCGGCCTGACCCTGGTCCACAGCGTCGGCGGCGACGCCGAGAAGGTCTTCGGCAACGTCGTGGACCACTTCGCCGGCACCCGCACCGTCATCCGGCCCAACTTCAGCGGCAGCGGCCAAACCGAGGACGACGGCGCGGACCTGAGCGTCGACCTGATCGCCGACCAGATCACCGCGGCGATCCGCGACGGCCCGGTGGACCTGCTCGGATTCTCGCTCGGCGCGGTCGCCGCGGCCGCGGTCGCCGCCGCCCACCCCGAACTGGTGCGCCGGCTGGTCCTTGTCGGCGGCTGGGCGCACTCCATCAGCCCGCGCGACCGCTACTACTTCCAGACCTGGCGCAAGCTGCTGGTCACCGACCGCGAACTGCTCAAGCGGTTCGCCGCGCTGACCGGCTTCAGCGCCGGTGCCCTGGACCGTTTCGGCCACGACGGCCTGGCCCAGTCACTGGCCGACGCCTGGCCACCGGCCGGGATCGGCCGCCAGATCGACCTGTGCGGGCGGGCGGACATCAGGCCCCTGCTCCCCGCGATCACCGCGCCCACGCTGGTGGTCGGCTTCGCCGCCGACGCCATGAGCCCCATCGAAGGCTCCCGGCAACTGCACCGCGCGAACCACGGCAGCCGCCTGGTGGAGGTCCCAGGCGAAGGCCATATGGACTGGTTCGCCGGCCCCTCCGGACTGGTGAAACTCACCCACGATTTCCTCGATTCCTGAACTCCGCCCCCGTACGCCAAGGAGAGACCATGTCCTACCCCGACCCCCGCTACTTCGGTGAGCACGGCGAGATCAACGCCGCATTCCGGCCCGCGACCGCCGCACCCGACTTCGTCTCCACACCCGTCGCCACCGACCGAACCAACGTCTCGCAGGGCACCGCCTACCACTACCTGTCCACCACCGTCTCCACCGGCGGTGAGTACGGCCTGTACCGGGTGGACATGGGACCGGAGGTCGGCGGGCCCGGCACGCACTTCCACAAGGCCATGTCGGAGTCGTTCTTCATCCTGTCCGGCACGATGCGGCTGTTCGACGGCCGGCGCTGGATCGACGCCACCTCTGGCGACTACCTGTACGTACCGGTGGGCGGGCTGCACGCCTTCCGCAACGAATCCGGCGAACCCGCCTCCATGCTCATGCTCTTCGCACCCGGAGCGCCGCGCGAGGAGTACTTCGAAGGCGTCACCCGGCTGGGCGGCCTCTCCGAGGAAGAACGCGCGGACTTCTTCCGCCGCCACGACAGCTTCTTCGTCTGAACCCGGGTGTCTCTGCATCGCCGTCCCCTTAAGGCGATGCCTCCACACTACGAGGGGAAGCGCAGCACACGACTCGTCCGCCGATCGTGGATATCACCGAGGACATTCCCGGGTGGGCCGCTTACGCCCGCACTGCCGTCCGCCTGCATCTCCGGCAAGGCAACCCGGGGCGGGAAGACAGCAGCATCGGCGGGCCGCTGCTGTCGCCCGCCGATGAGCCCTGGCCCTTGTGCGGCAAGCCGCACGACGAGAGCAGGCGCCCTGACGGGCCGGTCGCGATGGTGCCGATCGCGCAGGTGTACGCAGCCGACGTCTCCGCGTACCCGTTCCCGCAAGACAGCGACCTGCTCCAGATCCTGTGGTGCCCCAACCACGACGGATACTGGCCGGACGGGAAGATCAGCGTGCGGTGGCGCCGCGTAGCCGACGTCACCGCCGCCCTCGCCGACCCGCCGCGCCGCACACGGTCGAAGAAGAGTGGCTGGTACCGACCCCCTGCGTGCTCGACCCCGAACCGATCACCGAAGACCTCTACGGCGAAGAACTCCCCCGCAGATCCAGCACGCGATCGGCGACTGGGAGGCCGGCTATCCCGCCTACCAGTACGGCCTGTCGATCGCGTCCGGCTGCAAGATGGGCGGCGGCATCTCCTTCAACGTCACCGACATGGGAGACCCACCCGTCTGCCGGCAATGCAGCGCCCCCGCCCATCTGATCCTGCAACTGGACAGCCGCGAACGGGGCGGTGAGTCCGACCACGACGGCGGCCCTCCCCGTTGGGTGCCCGTGGAAGACGCCGCCCTGGACGCCTCCGGTGACGCCTACCGGGCCGCCAGGGAACCGACCGCGGCCTGCGGATCGGCCGCTACAGCCACGGCGGCTTCTTCGGCTGCTCCGCCGATCACCGGCACCCGGTCACGTTCTACAGCCAATGACCGGACACTCATCGACAGCGGGTCTTCGAGACGGTTTCGGCCATCTGAAGATCAGACGGTCAGATGCCGGCCCCGGCTTCGCTCAGAACTCCTCAGGTCGCCTACCGCAGCGAGTGATCGACGCTTACGAAGCGGCGAATCGACCGACCGACCGACCTGGACGGCCGCCCCGAGGCGTGACCGGCTTCTGGTCGTCTCGGAACCGAGGTTCAAGCAGCAGCGACAGCGCGCGTGCGGTAGAAGGCTGCGGACTCGCAGCAGGGCCCAGAGGACGTTGACGCGCCGACGCGGCAAGGCAGGTACCGCATGCGCATGCGTTTTGCCTTCCGCACGTTTGCGGTCGTAGAAGCGGCGCGACTCCGGTGACAGCCGCAGGCTGACGAACGCCGAGAAGTAGAAGACGCGTTGCAGCCAGCGGTGGAGACGCTGCGGTTGGCGCAGATTGCCGCTGACGCGTCCTGAATCGCGTGGGACGGGCGCGAACCTGGCCAACCTGGCCAGCCGATCGGCGGAGCCGAACGCCGCCAGGTCACGCCTCGTGCTGAGATGCCGGGAGGCCTTGGCAGCGCCGCCGAGATCGGACGTACGTCTCACACCTAGTGCGCTGTGGGGGGTCGCTTGGGTGCATGGGTCGACATCGGCGTCCGTGAGTAGGCCCTGTCGATCGCCCTTCGGCGGCTCCACACGGCTGACCGCGCACCCCCGCTGCTGTCCAGCGTGGAGACGTTGGCGTTTTGTGGACGTGGACTCGATGCAGCTGAATCACGGCGGTTACAGCGGCGGCGCGGGAACAGTGACAGCGGCTCGACTGCTGCGCCGATCCTTGACGACCCGATCCGGAACCGGCGCCGCCGGGCCAGAGTCGAACGATCATGCTGAGAGCTGAGGACTTCATGGCGTCGGCCGAGGTGGGCACCGACGTGGCGGCCAACGTGCTCGCCTATGTGGCCGAGCTGGAGCGGCGTGGTGTCGTCGTCTCCGACGTGGAACACGAGCCGGACGCCGATGGCGCGGAGGAGTGGTCTTTCCATCTCAAGATCGGGGATCGCCGGCTGGTGCGCGTCATGATGCCGGTCTGGCCACTGGAATGGATACAGCGCCCCGGGGAGTTCGAGGATCAGATCGCAGACACCGAGTGGCACGGCGACATCTACGTCGACGGCAGCCTGGACGGCCCGACCGACTTCGACGGCGAGTACCCGACCTGGGAGGAGGCCGTCGAAGCGGGTGTCCGCATCACCCAAGGCGCTGAGCGGCCCGGGTGAACGTCTGATGGTGTTCCGTTCATTGTCTCCGTGACGCGCGGCGACGGCTCGGGAGGGAAACGCATGGACGAGAGGCTCCGCTCGGGGCTGGCAGAGATCGAGGCCAAGCTCGACCTGGTTCGGCGGGCGGAAGCCGAGCACGGCTTCGGGATCGTCCTTGAGGAACCCGATGAGCTGGAGGACATCCCGGACCTGCCGGAAGGGGTGGTCGAGGTGTTCCGGCTGTTCTCGTGTCTGGGCGGCGACTACTTCCGCTTCAGGCGGCCCGGCAAGATCCGGAGCCGCCGCGCGTGGGAGGAGCGGGAAGAGGACGGCAACTGCCCGCTCGGCCATCCCCTTGAGATCGGCTACGAGTGCTACGGCATCCCGCCCGACATCCTCAGGGACATCGACGGCGGTGCTCCCATCCGCCTGGACGTCAACGACGGGAGCATCTACTACGTCGACCCGGACGACTACATCTTCATGTACAAGAACGTCGAGGTCGAGCAGATCGACGGTGAGGAGTTCGGGAACGACATCGTCACGTTCTTCAATCACCACGTCCTCGGCGAGGGTTACCCCCAGCTCGTCAGGAGGGTGCTGGGCGACCGTGCCGTCAATGAACGCGACAGGAAGGGGCGCCACAAGGACAGCTGGACGCGGCTCCTCTTCCAAACCGGCCTCCTCCAAGACCAAGCACTGAGGTGACTCGGGGAAATCCGGTCAGCCTTCGGGACATCTCGAACGGCTCCCTGCTGTTGTTGGCCGAGAAGTCACCTCGCGGATCGGTGCCACACGAACACCGCGGCGCGACAGAGCCTGTAGCGCAGCGCGGCCTCGGTCACCACGATGTGGAACCGCTTGGTGGTGTACAGCGGTTCGCCGGAGCCGTCGAACTCCAACTCGCGGTACCGCACGATGTCCGGAAGTGCTGGTGTCTGTCTGTTTGGAGGTCCAGCCCAGGGCCGGGCTTCGTCCGGCCTTGGGCGGAACCCGGGGCGTCCCGTACCGGGGGGTGCCCCGGGTGTTACCGGACAGGTGCTGGAGTCCGACCGGGGCGCTCATCCATCGGCTTGGCGGTCGGAATCTTGTAGGTCAGCGACGCACGCCCGCGACGGCCAGCACGGTGGTCGGCACGTTGGTCGGCCGCTCGGGCCTCCCCTTACGCCGTCGGCGGTTTCCCAACGGTGGCTTGGCCAGCTGAGCAACAGGACGAGCCGCCCCCATCTGCGACTTACACTGCATGTATCTGCGCCTTGCAGTGCTCGACGATGGCGTGGATCTCCTTCTCGCGCACGTAGGCGTTCTGGATCCGCATCGGCTTGCTGGCGCCCATCGGCAGGAACAGCGCGTCGCCCTGCCCGACCAGCTTCTCCGCGCCGGGCTGGTCGAGGATGACCCGGCTGTCGGACAGCGAGGACGTCGCGAACGCCAGCCGGGACGGCACGTTCGCCTTGATCAGCCCGGTCACCACGTCCACGCTGGGCCGCTGGGTGGCCAACACCAGATGGATGCCGGCCGCACGGGCCAGCTGCGTGATCCGCACGACCGAGTCCTCCACGTCGCGCGGCGCCACCATCATCAGGTCGGCCAGCTCGTCCACGATCACCAGCAGGTACGGGTACGGCTGGTACACCCGCTCACTGCCCGGCGGCGGCGTCAGCTTGCCCGCCCGCACCGCCTTGTTGAAGTCGTCGATGTGCCGGAACCCCGACGCCGCCAGATCGTCGTAGCGCCGGTCCATCTCCCCCACCACCCACTCCAGCGCCTCGGCGGCCTTCTTGGGGTTGGTGATGATCGGCGTGATCAGGTGCGGGATCCCCTGGTACATGGTCAGCTCGACCCGCTTGGGGTCGACCAGGATCATCCGGACCTCGTCCGGCGTGGACCGCATCAGCACCGAGGTGATCAGCCCGTTGATGCAGGTCGACTTGCCCGCGCCGGTCGCGCCCGCGATCAGGATGTGCGGCATCTTGGCCAGGTTGGCCACCACCGTGCGGCCCTCGACGTCCTTGCCCAGCCCCACGATCATCGGATGGTGCTCGTTGGTCGCGGCCGGCGACCGCAGCACGTCCCCGAGGCTGACGATGTCCTTGTCGACGTTCGGGATCTCCACGCCGATCGCGGACTTGCCCGGGATCGGCGAGAGGATCCGCACGTCGGCGCTCTTCACCGCGTAGGCGATGTTCTTGGTCAGCGCGGTGACCTGCTCCACCTTCACCGCCGGCCCCAGCTCGATCTCGTACCGCGAGACCGTCGGCCCCCGGGTGAACCCGGTGACCCGCGCGTCGATATCGAACTGCTCCAGCACCCCGCTGAGCGCCTTGACCACCGAATAGTTGTGCTTAGTGCTCGGCTCAACGGGTGCACCACGACGCAGCAACGCGAGCTTGGGCAGCGCATATTCAACGCGGCTAGGCAACAACCGGTCAGCGATACGGCGGAGTTCACCAGCCACAGCCGTGGCATCGGCAGGCCGATCCTCAGGATCCTTGGCGAGCAGGGCCAAGACAAGCGCATCAAGGTGGGCGGGGGTGTCAGCGCGCAGCGTACGCGGAGACGGAGCAGGTCTGGCTAGGTGCTGGGCAACCACGGCCTGGAGATCGTCACCGGGAAAGACGTACCGGCCGGTGAGCATGTGAAACAGGGTGCACCCGAGGGCGTACAGATCGGCTCGCCCGTCCAAGGGCTTACCGCCGACCTGTTCGGGCGGCATGTAAGCGATGGTTCCGATCCGCACGCCCACCGCCGACAGTCCCGCAGTGGCGCCCTGCAGCCTTGCAATGCCGAAGTCGCAGATCTTCACCTGCCCAGTGGGCAGCAGCATCAGGTTGGCCGGTTTGATGTCGCGATGCACCACCCCGGCCGCGTGCGCGGCGCTGAGCCCTTCGGCCACCTGGGCGCCGTAATCCAGCACCTGCTCTATGGGCAGACCACCGGGATGCAGGGAGAGGACCTTACGCAGGTCCTGCCCATTCAGCAGTTCCAGCACCAAGAACGCGTGCCCATCGTCCTCACCGACATCGAAAACCGTCGCGATGGCCGGATGCAAGAGCCGAGCTGCTGCGCGGCCCTCGCGGCGGAACCGTGCCATGGCCTGCTCCATCCCGGTCACATCAGGCCAGTTGGTGAGCAGCACCTTCAACGCAACGGGACGTTCCAGGTGCAGATCGAACCCCCGCCACACCTCTCCCATACCGCCGCGGCCCAGCAATTCCTCCATGCGATATCGGCCCGCCAGCTCCAGTCCCCGCTGCACACCGCCCCCTCACACCCCTCGCCGACCACCGGCCCGACTCCCGCTCTCTAGGACATTTCAACAGACCGGCCCGCCCAAGACCCAATAATCCAGCACACACTGACGGAGTCGGCGCGAAAGGGTTCCGCTTTCAATCCGTAGGTTGTGGGTTCGAGTCCCACGCGACCCATCACGTCCGACCAGGGCAAACACGCTCATGTCGAGCGCTCGGCAAGCATGCCTGGGCCCGACCTGAGGCCACCCTGGGCCAGCGACATCGCGCAATGCGAACCCAACACCCGACCTCTGCCCGGCCCCCACGTGGGCAAGGCCGAACTTCTGCGCCAGCTTCCACGCAGCCGCCGCGGCTCCGGTATTCGGTTAGTCCTTTCGCAGATCGATGGGCAAGGGCAGGGATGGAGTCCACCGGGTTCGGTGAAGTCCTGGAAGCCAGCGTGATCTTGGCTGGCAGGAGGGAGAATCACCGCGATGGCAGCATCACGCAAATACCCCCAGGAACTCCGGGACCGGGCCGTGCGGCTGGCGCTGGAGTCCGATCGTCCGATCGCTCAGATCGCGGCCGATCTGGGCATCCACCGCGAGGCACTGCGTACCTGGGTCCGGCAGGCCCAGGCCGACGCCGGCCGGCGGCCCGAGCAGCTGGCCTCCGCCGAGCGCGAGGAGCTCAAGCGGCTGCGCAAGGAGAACAGCGAGCTGAAGCGGGCCAACGAGATCTTGAAGGCCGCCAGCGCGCTTTTCGCCGCCGAGCTCGGCCAGCCCCGGACGAGGTAGTCATGCTGGTCGACCACCTGCGTGACCGCTTCGGGTCGAGCCGGTGTGCCGGGTCCTGAACCTGTGCCCGGGCACCTACTACGGCCGTGAACGCCGCCCGCCCCCGGCCCGCGCGCAGCGGGATGCGGTGCTGCTCGAGCAGATCACAGACGTCCATCAGGCCAGCTACGACACCTACGGCGCCTACCGCGTACACAAACAACATCGCCGCCAGGGCGTGCAGGTCGCCCGCTGCACGGTGGAACGGCTGATGCGCTCTCATGGCCTGCACGCCCTGGCGGCGCCGGGACCGGCAGCGCACCACCACACCGGACCAGACGGCGCCGCGGCCGCCGGACCCGGTCAACCGGAAGTTCACTCGGCCGGGTCCGGTTCAAGACCGAGCTGATCCACCGCCGCACCCGGCGCACCCGTGACCAGGCCGAATACGCCATCGTCGAGTGGGTCGGCTGGTACAACCACCGCCGGCTGCACACCGCGATCGGCGACGTCCCACCGGTCGAGTACGAGACCACCTACTACCGTTCACTCAACACACCAGCGCCAACCGGCGCCAGGTAGAACAGACTTCACCAAACCCGGTGGACTCCATGGCGTTGGTGGAGCACACGACCTTGCGGACCTCGGGGTCGAACTGCAGGAACGGGACGAACTCGGCCCAGGCCCCTGCGGAGCGGGTATCCGCCGAGGTGATCGAGGTGGATCTGCGGGAGGAGCGGGTTTGGCTCTCCCGGTCCGCGACGGAGCACTCGCGACTGTGGGCCTATCTCAAGGCGCTGCACCCAGGACAGCGGCTGTCCGGCACTGTGGTAGCCATCGAACGCTTCGGCGTCTTCGTGGGGCTGGACGACGGCCCCGACCACCCTGTCTTGCCCGGCGTCGGTTTCGTCACCATGCCCGAACTGTCCTGGCGCGGGTTCGAGGACCCTTCCGAGATCGTCTCGGTGGGGCAGCACGTCACCTGCGAAGTCCTTGCCTTCGACACGACGAACGGTGAAGCGCGGTTGTCGTTGCGCGCGCCCCAGCCCGACCCGTTCCAGCAGTTCGCGCACCATGCGCAGGTGGGGCAGATTTTTGCGCGGCTCAGTCATCAAGCTGGTGCCGTTCGGCGCTTTTGTCCGTGTCGCAGAGGGCGTCGTAGGCCTGGTCCACCTCAGCGACCTCGCAAGCCCGCCTGTCACGGCACCGGACGAGGCGGTCCAGACCGGCCAGGAAGTCCCGGTCATCATCACCGGCATCGACCCGCTGCGGCGTCGGCTGACTCTGTCGCCGTCTCCAAGCCGCGTAGGCGAATCTCGGCCATGGCTCCGCCAGGGAAGAGGCTCCCGTCCCGACGCCGAAAACGACATCGTCCAGCAGCGCGAACGCAGCGGTGTCACGATGCCGTCATGGCCGGTCCGAGCAGGAAGCGGTCGGCCTCGTCGAGCGTTCGCGGCTGCTCGGGTGTGACCTTCAGGACGTCGCGCCGGTAGTTGCGGATCTCCAGCACGCTGCCGGGGTCGGCCTCGGTTATGAGCCGCAGCCCCCGTTCCGCCATGGCCCGCGGATAGACCTTGAACTTCTTCTCCCGCTCCGATGTGCGGCCGCCCAGTTCCTCAAAACCCTCTGCCCGCCGCAGGTCGAACCTCAGGTCGATGACGGGGAACGGCTCACGATCCCAGGTGGTGGAAGGCATCGAGTTCCGCCCCTGGATCCGTGCCTCGACGAACGTCTCGGTGTCCTCGTCGCCGATCTCGCAATCGCGGATCGGGAAGACCTTGCCGAGCCTGCCCCCATAATTCGCGCCCGTCAGCGACGGCCCGCAGAACAGCACGTGGTCGAACGGGCCGATCGGCGCGGGCAACGGCACCTTGTAGTGAGAGCGGTCCTCGAAGGCCAGCCCGACGCGCGGCCGGACGAAGTCCAGGAAGGCCGACACCATCGCCTCATCGTGACCAGGCTTCTTCACCACCAGGGACAGCCCCCGGCCCGCATCCTCGCCCACGATGTAGTACTCGTAGAACGGCCCAGGCCCGGCCTTGAAGTCGTGGAACGTCACGACCACGCCCGCGTGCCCGGCGACCGGCTCGTACTCGTCGCCGTGTCTGACCACATCGAGCAACCGAACGTCCGCCTCGGTATCGGGCTCCGCCTTCGCCCGCAGCGCCTGCGTTTCGGGCCCGGGTGCGACCTCGACGTACCCGGCCCGCTCCTTCTCGCCGATCTTCTTGGTGAAGTGGCGGAGCGCATGCGCCTCATCGTCGAGCGTCATGCTCAGCCCGCGCATGACACCGCCGGCCACGCCCCAGGCCATCCGGCATCGGATACCGTCCAGGGTGATATCCCAGCGTCGGACGACGCCCTTGTCGGTCTTCTCGAAATACCGTTTCTCCGCCATGCCCCGCACCCTCTCTGCCATCCGGAAGCCGCATGATCCCACGCACATCCGACACCAGGGGCAGATACGGAACCGACCAAGCCCCGACCGCACCACCAGAAACTCCACGCGGACGCGAGGTCCCGCCGTCTTTCTGCCAGGGTGAGCCGGAGCCTATGGAAGCAGAAAGGCCATCATCGCGAGCGTGGCCGGCGACGGTTTCGCATCCGGGTTGCTCAGCCACTCAACCTGCTGCCTTGGCGTTGGCGTGGCCCTGCCGAGATGCAGTCTGGCCGTACGGGCCGCGGCCTCCTGTGCGTGTCTCCCCTGGACGCGGTGCAGTTGGACAATGCACTCCACAAGCAGGACGAGGTTGGTCACCAGGAAGAGCACGGCCGAACTCGAGGCGCCGATCGGGTGGGTCAGCGCGAGCAGGCGCGCTGCCGTGCGCAGGCTGTTGCCGGCCGCAGTGGGGCTGGGAATCCTGCCGTATGGAGGGCGGGCCGCGCGATCGTAGGCGTCGGCGGCTCGGCGAAGGTGCTTGTTGCCGGTGGCCTTGGCGGCCACGTGCAAAGCGTCGGAGGCCGCCCAGCCAGCGTCCCGTGCAGAATGAGGGTTCGTGGCGAAATGACGGCGGATCTGGGCGGTCGCGGAGGCGGCGGCCTTGGCTGCGTCCTCGTAGATCGCCTGGCGCTCTTCTTCCGTGAGGTCCGGAGCCTGTGCCTCGGATTCTTGCGATGCCTTGCGGGGTCTCCACCTTTGCTTGAGGCGAGGCAAGGTGAGGTCCTCAGCAAGACGGCCTCCGCTGTACCAAGTCGGGCCGTCATCGTCCGCCTGGTCAGGAAGGGCGACAGCGTAGCCGGTCATCTCATCCCGGTCGGTACGACTGAATCGCCGCTTGACCAGGAGGCCTGCTAACTCCAGGAGGTCCAGGAACTCGTCGGCGTGCCGAGCTTGGTCCGCGGCTCGACGGGTTGCCTTTACCCAGTAAGGTGAGCGGTTGCCGCATCACCCCGTCCAACCGGCGGAAGTCTCGCCCGCCATCCGCTCGGAGGGACGGTTCCAGAGCGCTGGCTTCATCGAAGCCTGCGACGAGGTGAGAGTCGTGGTGCTCATTGAACCTGCCCGGCCCATAAAGGCTCGCCTCTTCGCCGAGCGCGCCGATGCCCCTGACTCGTTCCCGCCCCGCGCCGCCCCCAACGCTGCACTGACCTCCCTATCGATGACGCCCGTCCCCCTGGATGACCGTCATCGATCGGATAGCAGCTCTGGAACGGGCCCGGTCCAGAGGCTGTAAGTGTCATTTACACCACTTCTTGTTCCGCGCCAGCTGGCGTGGTCGTGCCCGCACCAGGCCACCGCCTCCGCAGCGGCTCCGCCGTCTTGCCCGCGATCGCTACAGACCCGGCTGTTCGATTCCCTGGAGCATGTCAATCAGGCCGTTGTGATGGACGACGATGACGCGCCCAGGCACCGGGGACACCACGATGGTGTCGCCGTTCACGAGTGAGGAGCCGATCGTCTCCGTGTACGTCGCAGCAAACTCGGCGAGGTCCTCACCAGCCACAAAGAAGGGCCCCGTTCCAGCAGCGTAGCTCTCGTCATTGACGATGACCAAAGGGCCGGCTACACGGGGAAGGCAATACTCCAGAAAGGCAATCGTCACGTCCCCGGGATGACGATCATCGATCTCAAAGCTCTCCCAACGACCGACTCCCAAGCCTGGAATCTTGTCGGGGTCAAAGCCGGTCGCCCCGGGAATGACACGTGATAGCACTGCCTCCGCGTAGGCCCAGTTTGGATGACGTCGCACTGACCGATCATCGTGGGCCCGCTCAAAAATCTCCAGCCGGACCGCTCCCCGCGCACGCGGGGATGGCCCCCTCCTGGCCGCCGGGAGTCGGCGTGAACGGTCTGCTCCCCGCGCACGCGGGGATGGCCCTTTGCTCGGCGCGCTGGCCCCGGCCTCCGTGCCCTGCTGGCCCTGTCATTGAAAACCGGCACCACATGTCGATGGGTTCGGACACCACTTGGTGACCAACAGGGCGGAAATGTCGATGAGATCTGGCACCAGTTCGGCCCCGGGGCTGCTCGTCCGTGGGCAGGGTGGCCGCAGGAAGGACAGAGGTTCGTCCCTGCCCCTCCCCCCTGCTCACCACACCACCGTTAGTCCCCCGTCCCTCCGATGCGGGGCAGCGCCAGGTCGCCGCGCACCTTGCCCCGCGAGTCGGCGGTGAGGCCCGAGGTGATAAGCAAGGGGCGCTCGCGGTCGCGCCGTTGCGGCGAGGGAGCCGGGAAGCACCTGTTTCCAGCGGGGCGCAGCGCCTGGCAGAAGGCGGCTCAAGGCCTCCCGGCAGCTCGGTATCCACGCTCGTGAGATCGGCAGCCTGCTCCTCAGCGAGACCACAGCCCGGTGCTGTGGGGGTAGACGTTGCCTTCATCGGTCATCACCAGGGTGAGGGCGGCCGCCATCGCCTCGGCTTGAAGTACCTTCGACCGGTACTCCTCGGCGTTCAGTGGTCGCAGGCCCAGCGCCTCCGCGGCTTCGATGTCCTCCTCTTCGGGCTCGCCCCCGTCCGGATCGGCGCTGACCATGAATCTCAGAGCTTCGGCGAGGTCGCGGCCCAGCACCTGGTAGCGGCCTTCGGAGTCGGCGTACAGCATGGGGCGCCGGGGGCCGTCACCGCAGAGGAAGTAGGTTCCGCCGGTGCTGTGCCCGCCTATCGAGTACAGCGGTGCGCCGCTGGCGAGGTGGACGCTTTCGACATGCTCGAAGTGGGAGATGTGAGTCATGTGCCAGTCGAGCCCGGCCACCACGTCCTGCAGGTGCTCGCTCTGGAGGATGCGTGTCAGCAATTCCGGTTCAGAGGCCGGCTCGCTGACACCGTCGCCGAGCCAGTCCGCGGCTGCCACCGGATCGGTGGCATCGGCCGGCACCAGCACCTCGGTCCCGTGGCGCGCATCGCCGGACCGCAGCACCACACGGGCTGTCCGGCCGAACACCGTGGCGGGAACCTCGTAGAGCGTCAGCTCGCTCCCGGGGTCGTCGGGGTCGGCCTCTGGTCCGGCGACCCGTTCCAGCGGTGTCTCGGCGGCGAAGCGATGCCAGCCCAGGCGTTCCAGTGCGCAGCGGCGCAGGTTCGAAACGACCCGCTCGGCCGGAAGAGTGGCCGCGTATGAGGCGGAGCCGAGCTGCCGTGCCGCGCGTGCCTGCAACTCATCGTCGGACGCATCGGCGATGTCGGCGGCACTCCATCCGGGTTCGATGAGGTCGGGCGGCACCAAGTGGCCATGCCAGCAATGGTGAGCGAAACCGTCTTGGAACCGTACGGCCGGGCCGTCCTCCCGGTGCAACCGGCCCCAGGAGTTGGTGTGGACCTCGGCAGGGGGAGGGGTCACCAGCGCGATGTCGTTCAGCGCCCACCACCATCCGATGGCCGGGGCCATACGCATCCGGGCTTGCAACTCGCCCGTCTCCGGGAGGCCGCCGGCACGCAGCGCCGCCAGGATCAGGACCGCGTGGTTGTCCGGAGCGCGTACCGCCGCCCACACGTCTCGCCACTGCTTCCAGTGGTCGGGCCGCGGAGCCTCGGCACACGATCGCAGTGCCGCGCGCGCCGCCTCCCAGTGCGCAGCGGGGAAGACCGCTCGTAGCCCTTGTGTCAGCCGCTCGTGCGCCTGGACGGCGGCATCGGCGAAGGACGCGGGATCGGCCGGCGACAATGCCTCCTGCTGGAACCGGGCGTTGACAGCGGTGTTGAGCGCCCAGACGGGCTCGCCGGCGCGCTGCAGAACCGCCAGCACGTCCGGGTCGTCCATGTCGTAGGAGAGCTTGTAGAGCGACAGCACCTGCGGCAGCCGCCACCTCGGAGCGAAGGGCTCATCTTCCTCGAACGAGGAGTGCTCGTGCCGGTCGAAGGTCCCGAACGTCCCTTCCAGGCGCGCTCTGGCGGCACCGATCCAAAGCTCGTGCGCTTCGGGACGCCGCGTGCGGTCGAGATGCTCATGGCCGTACAGAAGGGTTCGCGCCGCTATCGCTCCCGCAAGTGGGGAGTCCAACCACACCACGGCCTTGGGCCGTTCCCATCCCCGGGACTCGTACAACTCCACGAGCGCCCGCTCGGCCTTCTCGCGGTCCGGCTCGGCCGCCCACGCCCTCCACCGATCACACAGTTCATCGATGAGATGGTCGGCACCGGATTCCTCTGCGGTCATGGATGCCTCTCGTAGTAGGTCGTTGAGGGGCATTCTTAGAGTCCGGCCACGCCGACCGGGTTCCCTATGAGATGGGAATTTGCTCATGCCTGGTGAGCGCCCGACACTGAGTCTTTTTCAGTGTGATGGGGTCTCGCGGAGTTGAAGGACATGGGTGGCCTTGGCGATCCGTCCGGCCCGGAACGGGCAGCATCTGAGCTTGCGCAGGATCCGCCATGCCTTGAGCTGCGCGTTCGCGCGTTCACCTGGCCCGCGCAGGCGGGCGTGGGCCCGGTTGGCCTCCTTCTGCGACTCGGGCTTTTCGCGTCCCTTGTAAGGCGTCAGGACATGCTCGCCGGCTCCTTGGTAGGCCTTATAGGCCCGCGAGGGTAAGTGTCAGGGTGATGCACGACAAAGTGAGCACGCCGGTAATCGTCTGCTCCCGCTCAACCCCGGCGTCGTAGGCCGGGTGACGCAGGTAGTGGGCGGCTGGCCCGGGCTTTTCGGGCGTCGCCTGCGGAAGCGAAGGCGTCCGCGAGTTCCTGGTCGCGTGCCCGCAGGGTGAGGTCCCGACGGGGTGGCGTCGTGCTCGGGACGTTGTGGACCTCGCCGCAGACGAAGGAGCCGCGCAGCACCGGCGCGTGGAATCGGCCACGCGAGAATTCAGGCGCAAGTAAGATCTTCCCGAAGTTTCCGACGATGGTGAGGGCGCTCGCGTATGCCGACGGACGAGTTGCCTCCCGAGTGGGTCATCGATCCGCACCGGCCGAGCGTCGCCCGGATGTACGACTATTACCTGGGCGGGAAGGACAACTTCGAGGCCGACCGCGCCGCCGCGGAACGCGCGATCGCGGCGGTGCCGAGCACGCTGGCCTTCACCCGCGCCAACCGGTGCTTCCTGGCCAAGGCGGTCACGATGCTGGCCGAACGGGGGGTACGGCAGTTCCTCGACATCGGTTCGGGGCTGCCGACCCAGGAGAACGTCCATCAGGTCGCTCAGCGAGCGGCCCCGGACGCGAAGGTCGCCTACGTCGACAACGACCCGATCGTGCTGGTGCACGCGCGTGCCCTGCTCGCCGACTCGGAGCGGACGAAGGTCATCGAGGCGGACCTGCGCGAACCGGAGAGCATCCTGCACGACGAGACCGTCCAGAGTCACTTCGACTTCGACGAGCCGATCGCCCTGCTGATGCTGGCCGTCCTGCATTTCGTCCCGGAGGAGGCCGACCCCTACGGCATCGTGGAGAAGCTGAAGGCGCCGCTGGCCGCGGGCAGCCACGTGGTGATCTCCCATGGCCACGCCGGGGAGATACCGGAGGCTCTGGAGGAGCAGGTCCGCGGCGCGTACGGCAGGACCGAGGCCGGTGACATCGTTCCGCGCGGCCCCGAACGGGTGATGCGCTTCTTCGACGGATGCGACCTGCTTCCGCCCGGCCTGGTCCCGGTGGAGGACTGGCAGCCGGGCGTCGACTTCTTCGAACCCGACCTGTCCAGGGCCGGCTTCATCGGCGGTGTCGGCGCACTCCGCCGACGACCCGCCGCACCACCGTGACCGACCCACGCAGAACCAGCGGAAGAGGAACGCCGGATGGCCGATGAGCGAGTGCTGCCCCTGTCGTTACTGTTCGATGACGACTTCTCCGAAAACCCCTATGCGACCTACGCGGAACTGCGGGCCGAGGGTCCGGTGCACCGCATCGACTTCCCGCCCGGCGCCGAGGCGTTCCTGGTCGTCGACTACGAGCACGCCCGTACCGCGATGAATGATCCGCGGCTGTCGAAGGACCCCGTCCACAGTTCGATCCCGGTCGACGCCGCGCAGTACTTCGCCGGGACGATGCTGAGCATGGACCCGCCCGACCACACGCGGCTACGCGGCCTGGTCGTCAAGGCGTTCACGTCCCGCCGGATGGAGGCGCTGCGCCCGCACATCCAGCAGATCACCGACCGGTTGCTGGACGAGATGGCCGACCGCGCCAAGGCCGAGGGCTCGGTGGACCTGATGGAGGCACTGGCGGTGCCGCTGCCCATCCAGGTGATCTGCGAGCTGCTGGGCGTCCCGCCGGGTGATCGCAAGAGGTTCCGCGAGTGGACGGCCGTCCTCACCGTCCCGGCCCTGACCCCCGAGGCCCAGGAGCGGCGCCGCGAAACGGCCCGCGCGTTCGGCGGCTACCTGCTGGGCATCGTGGCCGAACGCCGCGCCGAACCGCGCGACGACCTGGTCACCGCCCTCGTGCAGGCCCGCGACGGAGACGCCGCCCTGGACGACACCGAGATGCTCAACACCATCCGGCTGCTGCTGATCGCCGGGCACGAGACCACGGTCAACCTGATCGGCAACGGTACCCTGGCCCTGCTGACCGACCCGGCCCAGGCCGCGCTCCTGCGCGAACGTCCCGACCTGCTGCCGTCGGCGATCGAGGAACTGCTCCGCTACGACCCGCCGATCGAGCGCGCGACCCAGCGGATCGCCATCCAGGACATGGAGATCGCGGGGACGCGCATCCCGCGCGGCGCCTGGGTGCACATCGTCCTGGCCTCGGCCGGCCGCGACTCCACCGCCTTCGACGACTCCGGCACGCTCGACATCACCCGCGACTCCAACCGCCACCTCGCCTTCGGTCACGGCATGCATTTCTGCCTGGGAGCGCCACTGGCCCGCCTCGAAGGCCAGATAGCGATCGGCTCTCTGCTGAACCGCTTCCCCGGCCTGACCCTGGCGGTCCCTCCCGAAGAGCTCCGCCACCACAACAACGGCTCGATCCTCCGCGGCCTGACGTCCCTCCCGGTCATGCCGTAGCGGAGACCGTACGAACCGTTCTGGCCGGCCTCCCGCGGGACGGGTGTCGGTGCCGAGATCTCTGTCACTGACCCCGGCCTGCGGGTGCGTCACGAGACGCTTGTTCTTCGAGTGGGCAGACCGGGCGCCATTAGTTGCCCAGGCCCGCCTCGCGGGCGCGGAGGATGGCCTGGGAGCGGTCGGCGACCTGGAGTTTGCCGAAGATGTTGGAGACGTTGTTGCGGACGGTCTTGGGTGAGAGGACGAGCCGTTCGGCGATCTGGCGGTCGGCGAGGCCGGTGGCGATGAGGTCCAGGACCTGAAATCCGGTCTGACACTCCGATCGCTCACAAGGCCACTTGTGCTGCACCGCGGGTGGAGGCGAATCGTACGGTGATGGACAGGCCGCCTTCGGGGCGCGCGCTGGTGGTGAGGGTGGCGTGGTGCGCTTGGGTGACGGCGTTGACGATGGCGAGGCCGAGACCGTAGCCGTCGTGGCGGCTGTGACGGTCGGTCGCGAGTCTCTGGAAGGGGTGGAAGAGGCGCTGGATCTGGTCGTCGGGGATGACCGGCCCGCTGTTGGTGATCGTCAGGGTCGCCCGCGTGCCTGTGGTCTGCGTGGTGATCCGCACGTGCCCGTTCGGGTGGTTGTGGCGGATGGCGTTGTCGATGAGGTTGGCGACGAGGCTTTCGATCAGTCTCGGATCTCCGGCCGTCACCGCGGGCGCTAGATGCTCGGCGAGGTCGATGCCTTGTTCTGCTGCCCGGTCGCGGCGGGAGACGAGCGCTCCCTGGACGACTGGGGCGAGGTCGAGGGCCTCCCTGCGGGTGACGCCGCGCTCGCTGGTGGCCAGGGCGAGCAGTGCTTGGACGAGCCGTTCCTGGTGTTCGCCGAGGGCGAGGGCCTCCTGGCAGGCCGAGCGCAGAGTGTCGGGGTCGGCGTCGGGGTCGGTGAGGGTGACCTCGAGGAGGGTTCGCAGGCCGGCGAGGGGGGTGCGCAGCTCGTGGGAGGCATTGGCGACGAAGTTCCGCTGGGCGTCGAAGGAGGCGTGGAGGCGGGCGAACAGGTCGTCGAGAATGGAGCCCAGTTCGGTCAGCTCGTCGGTGGGTTCGCCGAGGTCGAGGCGCTGGTGGAGGTTTCCGGCGGAGATGGCGGTGGCGGTGGCGGTGATGGCCCGCAGGGGCCGCAGGAAACGGCCGGCGACGAACCAGCCGGCGGCCAGGGCGATGGGGACCAGGAGGGCGAGCGCGGCGGCGGAGCCGGCGAGGAGCCGGTGCGGGCCGATCCCCTCCCCGGTGCCGGTGAGCGTGCCTGGCGCTGAACTGTGGGCGGGAGCGGTCGACTGGATGCCGACGAGGGGGACGGTGGCGACGGCGAGGACCACGATCCCGGCGACGTAGATACCCGCGGCGTAGAAGAACGCGAGCCGGGCCTGCAGGGACCGTCTGGGGAGCGGCCGGTTGCCGGTCATGGCGGCCCGATCCGGTAGCCGCCTTCGCGGATGGTCTCGATCACCGGCGGGTCGCCGAGTTTGGCGCGCAGCCGGTGCATGGTGTGCTTGACCGCGGACGTGAAGGGGTCGGCCGCTTCGTCCCAGACTCGTTCGAGCAGTTCCTCGGCGGGCAGGACCAGGCCCGCCGAGGCGAGCAGGCATTCAAGGAGCGCGAACTCCTTCGGGCTGAGGTCAAGGCGCCGGCCGGCGCGGAACGCCACCCGGCGAGCCGGATCCAGGGTGATGTCGCCGCAGGAGAGCGTGGGCGGTAGCGGCGGGGTGGCCCGGCGGGCCAGAGCCCGGACTCGGGCGACCAGTTCGGCGAAGGCGAACGGCTTGGGCAGGTAGTCGTCCGCGCCGAGACCGAGCCCGTCGACACGGTCCTCGATCGTGCCGGCCGCGGTCAGCATCAGAACGCGGGTGGTGGAACGGTCGTCGGCGAGTCGCCGGCAGATGTCGTCCCCGTGGACGCCGGGCAGGTCGCGGTCCAGGACCACCACCTCGTAGCGGGTGACGGCCAGGCGTTCGAGGGCGTCGGTCCCGTCCAGCACGACGTCGACGGCCATGCCCTCGCGGCGCAGCCCGGTGCCGATCGAGCGGGCCAGTACCTCGAAGTCCTCGACCACCAGAACCCTCACCACGGATCACCCCCGGTCGCAGGGGAGGAACGGAGGAACGTGCCGCCGGTTCGAGGTGCCATGTGCCCAACGATGCCAGGTCGCGGGTTCCAGCCAGGTCGCAGCGGCTGCGACCGGGCTGGAACCGGGTGCCGCGTACAACCGTCGGCATGAGTCCATTTCGAACCGTGAGCCTGCCGCGGTGAGCGCCGCAGAGATCGTCGTCACCGGGCTGCGCAAGCGCTACGGGGCGACCCGGGCCCTCGACGGCATGTCCTTCACCGTCCGTCCGGGGCTGGTGACCGGCTTCGTGGGGCCGAACGGAGCCGGGAAGTCCACCACGATGCGGGTGATCCTCGGCCTGGACGCGGTCGATGCGGGCACCGCGCTCATCGAAGGGAAGCCGTACCGCAGCCTCCGGCATCCGCTGAGCCATGTCGGTGCACTGCTGGACGCGGCGGCTCTGCACCCCGGCCGGAGCGCTCGTCACCACCTGCTGTGGCTGGCGCATTCGCAAGGCCTGGGCGTACGGCGGGTGGACGAGGTGATCGAGCAGGTCGGCCTGACCCCGGCGGCCCGGCGCAAGGCCGGCGGCTACTCGCTCGGCATGCGGCAGCGGCTCGGGATCGCCGCGGCCCTGCTGGGCGACCCGCCGATCATCATGCTCGATGAGCCGTTCAACGGCATGGACCCCGAAGGCATCATCTGGATGCGCGGCTTCCTGCGGTCCCTTGCCGCTGAGGGCCGCGCCGTCCTGGTGTCCAGCCACCTGATGAGCGAAATGCAGGACATCACCGACCACCTCGTCGTGGTCGGGCGCGGCAGGGCCATCGCCGATGCCGGCGTGGTCGACCTGATCGCGGCCGCGTCCGGGAATCGGGTGGCTCTGCGGACCACGGCCGGCACGCACGCGATGACGGTGCTCGGGCGTGCGGGCGGCGCCGTGGCGGCCGGCGGCCGGGACGCCATCACCGTCTCCGGCCTGCCTGCGGAACGCATCGTGGCGTTGCTCAACCAGAGCGCGGTCCCGTTCTCGGAGGTATCGGCGCATCGCGCCACGCTGGAGGAGGTCTACCTGGAGCTCACCCGCGACGCGGTCGAGTTCCACGCCGTGACACCCACGGAGGTATCACGGTGAACGCCCCTACCGTTACGCCGTACCGGCCCGCCGAACGGGTCGGGCGGTACAGCTTCCTGCAGTTGCTGCACGCGGAGTGGACCAAGTTCCGGACGGTCCGGGGCTGGGTGACCGGCATGGTCGCGGCGGCACTGATGGTGGTGCTGGTCGCCCTGCTCGCCGGAGCCGGTAGTGATCAGAAGGGCTCGCCGCCCGTTCCGATCGGACCGGGCGGCGAGCCGGTCACCGACAGCTTCTATTTCGTGCACCGGCCGCTGGCCGGAAACGGCAGCATCACCGTCTCCGTCTCCGCGCTCGAGAGCAGCATCCCCAAGGGCCCCGGGGACCTGCGGCCGGGGGCCGTGCCGTGGGCGAAGGCCGGGCTCGTCATCAAGGAGAGCACCCGCCAAGGATCGCCCTACGCGGCGATCATGGTCACCGGCGGCCACGGCGTGCGGATGCAGGACGGCTACGTCAACGACACGGCCGGCCTCCCCGGTCCCGCCTCCGCCGAGTCCCCCCGCCGGCTGCGGCTGGACCGCTCGGGCGACACGATCACCGGCTATGCCTCCACCGACGGCACGACATGGTCCGAGGTGGGCACCACGCAGGTGAGCGGGCTCGGATCGACCGCGCAGGCCGGGCTGTTCGTCGCGTCTCCGCCTGCCGTGGGCGGCGGAGGCACGGCGGGCAGCGTGTCCACGGCCACCTTCGGAGATCTTCGCACCCAGGGCGGCTGGGCCGGTGGCGACTGGACAGGCGGCCAGGTCGGAGCCGGATCCCCCACCTTCGCCGGCTACCCGGAGAACGGGTCGGGTTCGTTCACCCGGTCCGGCGGCCGGTTCACGGTGACCGGCGCCGGCGACATAGCACCCGCCGTCCGCGACAGCCTGCCGACCGGCGGCCACCTCCGGGACATCCTCACCGGCACGTTCGCCGCGCTGATCGCGGTGATCGTCGTGGGCACGCTGTTCATCACCACGGAGTACCGGAACAAGATGGTCCACCTCACCTTGGCCGCGAGTCCGAGGCGGAGCCGTGTGCTGGCGGCGAAGGCGATCGTGGTGTGGGCCGTCACGTTCGTCGCCGGGGCGGTGGGGACGGTCTTCGCGACCTCGCTCGGTGAGCGGCTCGCCCGGGGCAACGGCGTCTTCATCTTCCCGGTGTCGTCCTCGACCGAACTGCGGGTGGCGCTCGGGACCGCGGCGCTGCTCGCGACCGCCTCGGTCCTGGCTCTGTCCGTCGGCGCCATCTTCCGGCACAGCGCGGGCGCGGTCACCACCGCCGGCATGGCCATCGTGCTGCCCTACGTCCTGACCGCCATCCCGTTCATGCCCGCGAGCCTGGCGGACTGGCTGACCCGGGTGACGCCGGGGGCGGCCTTCGCCGTCCAGCAGACGCTTGTGGAGTACGACCAGGTCGCGAGCAATTACACGCCGTACTACGGCTACTACCCGCTGCCGCCATGGGTGGGACTCGCCGTCCTGGCCGGCTACACGGTGGCAAGTCTGGTCGTGGCCGCCGTCCTGCTCGACAGGAGGGACGCATGAGACCGGCATTGCACGCGGAATGGACGAAGATGCGGACCGTCGCCGGCCCGCTGTGGCTGCTGCTCGGCACCGTCGCGGCGACAGTGGCCCTGAGCACCGTGGCGACCTCGGTGGTGAACTGCACGGCCGGTGTCTGCGGCGGCGACACGACCAGGCTCAGCCTCACGGGCGTCTACATCGGACAGGCGCTGGTCGCCATCCTGGCCGTGCTGATCATCAGCGGGGAGTACGGCTCCGGCATGATCCGCACCACCCTGACGGCGGTGCCGCGGCGAGCCACCGCCTTCGCGGCCAAGGCCATCACCCTCACCGGCGCCGTGGCCCTCGGCGGAACGCTCGCCGTCCTCGGGTCGGTGCTCGCCGGGCGGCTCGTCCTTCCCGACCTCGGCGACCAGGCCCTGTCCCTGGCCGACGGGGCGACGCTGCGCGCGGTCTTCGGAACGGTCCTCTACCTGATTCTGATCGGCCTTCTGAGCCTCGGTATCGCGACCGCCGTGCGGGACTCCGCCACCAGCATCGGGATCGTCCTCGGCCTGCTCTACATCGTCCCCATCCTCGCCCGGACCATCAGCGATCCGGACTGGCAGCGCCTGCTCGAGAGGATCGCGCCGATGAGCGCCGGGCTCGCCGTCCAAGCCACCACCGATCTCGGCGGCCTGCCCATCAGCCCCTGGGCAGGCCTCGCCGTGACCGCCGGGTGGGCCGCCGCCGCGCTCATGGCCGGAGGCCTCCTCCTCCACATACGCGACGTCTAGAACACCGCCGGCTGCAGCGGCTGGCGCAGAGGGTGGCGTGCCATGGCACTCACGGTCGACGACGTCGCCCGCTTCCAGCGGACCCTGTTCACCGGCCGGCTGCTCCCCGCGGCTGGCCTATGCGCTGGCCACCGCAGGGAACTTATCGCGGCGCAACCGGCCCGCTGGATGGACGCCGATCCGGACCATCGAAGCGACGCCTTCAGCGCCCACGGGGAGTGGATCCGGCGGGAGCCCAGCCGAGCCGGCCGCCTCGCTCGCCGCGACCGGCTTCCAGCGATATCTTTCGCCAAAACCTACGCGTTGTGCGACGGGGTCCTGATAGCTGCCGCCATGGATCTCACGCCCGGTCAGGCCGCATCGGCGCTAGAGCGTCACGACTGCCCGAACTGTGATGCGCCTGCCGGCAGTGCCTGCCGTACCCGGGGTGGGAAGACCGCCGCGAAGTACCACACCCCGCGCTTCGTTCTCGTCCCCGCGCTCCGCGAGAAATTGGAGATCCCCGTCCCCGCCGACCGCGGCCCCGGTCGGGCGTGGAAGCAGGACCCCGCGCTCGCTGTCGTGCCCACGCCCGTAGGGGGCGGCCGATCCGGATCGGGTACGCCCGCACATCGACCGCCCGGCAGGAGCCGGCGAGCCAGCTCGAAGCCCTCCACCGAGCGAAGTGTCACAAGGTCTTCTCCGAACAGATCAGCACCCGGGTCACGGTGCGGCCCGAGTTGGAGAAGGCGCTCGCCTTGGCCGGCCTGCACGGGAACGGGCTGCGGCGCGCCGAGGAGATCCCTAGCCGCAGCGCCGGGGCCAGATCACCGGCGGTCCGTGTCGTCGGGTGCGGCCAGCTCGCCCAGCCGCCGTTCTACGGCGGCGAGCCGGTCGGCGATCGGCTGGTCGTGCAGGAGCTGGGAGAGCTGGTCGGCCTCCTCATGGTCCAGTTCGATGCTGCGGGCGGGGCTGTCGGGATCGGCGCGGTGGTGCTGGACGGGTCGCGGATCGGAGTCGTAGACCAACAGCGTGCGGGTGCCGCGGTGATGGGCCAGGACGCCGATACTGTCGCCGCGGCGGGTCCGGGCGTGGTGCAGGGTGCCGATGCCCGGGACGGTGACCGGGGTGATCTGCATGCTGGGTGTCCTCTCGTGCAGGCGGTCAGGGAGGGGTGGTGTGGTCGGTGTCGGGGTCGCCGCGCTCGCCGTGCCAGTAGGCCAGGCGGCCGCGGCGGCCCACGGCGCGCAGCCGGCGCTCGGTGGCGCCACGGACGGCGCCGGTGGTGACGATGAGGACCTCGTCGTCCTCTGCCAGGGTGGTGGTGGGGGCAGGGACCAGGGTGGTGCCCGCGCGGATGATCAGAGTGATCACGGCCGGAGCGGGCAGCCGCAGATCGGAGATCTCCACGCCGTGCAGCCGAGAGCCCGGCGGGACGGTGAGGGTGAGCAGCTCGGCACCGAGGACCTCCAAGGGGGCGGCCTCGACCTGCAGTTCGCGGGCCTGGCCGGGCCGGGACAGGCCCAGCAGCCGCGCCGCCCGCGGCAGGCTCGGCCCCTGCACCAGGGTGAACACCACCACCAGCACGAACACGATGTTCAGCAGGTCCCAGGCCCCCTCGACTCCGGCGACGATGGGGAAGGTGGCCAGCACGATCGGCACCGCGCCGCGCAACCCGGCCCAGGACAGGAAGGCCTGCTCGCGCCAGGGGACCCGGAATGCAAGCAGGCACACCAGCACCGAGATCGGCCGCGCGACCAACAGCAGCACCAGCCCCACCACCAGCGCCGCCCCGACCGCGGCCGGCAACCGGCTGGGATCGACCAGCAGGCCCAGCATCACGAACAGGCCGATCTGGGCCAGCCAGCCGACGCCTTCGGCGAACGACAGGGTCGCGGCGCGGTGCGGCAGCCGGGAATTGCCCATCACGAGCCCGGACAGGTAGGCGGCGATGATGCCGCTGGCGCCCACGGCCCCGGCCGCGGCGAACGCCACGACGCCGAACCCCACCGCGGCCAGCGGATACAGACCGGTCGCCGGTAGCGCGATCCGCCGCAACGCGGCCACACCGAAACGCCCGGTGATCAGGCCTAGGGCGGCGCCGGCGGCCAGTTGGTAGAGCAGGTTGCCCGCGACGTATCCGGGACCGGGCAGGTCGACGGCGGTGCTGCTGAACACCAGCACCAGAATGATGGTGGGTGCGTCGTTGAGCCCGGACTCGGCCTCCAGCAGCCCGCTGAGCTTGGACGGCAGCGGCAGCGCCCGCAGCACGGCGAACACCGCGGCGGCGTCGGTGGAGGACACGATCGCGCCCAGCAGCAGCGCCAGGCGCCACTCCATCCCCAGCAGCAGATGCGCCCCGGCGGCGGTGATGATCACCGATACGGCCACTCCGGCGGTGGCCAGCACCCCGGCCGGCAGCAGCAGCCGCCGCACACTGGCCCAGGTCGTGGTCAGACCGCCTTCGATGAGGATCAGGGCCAGCGCGGCAGTGCCCAGGGCCTGGGCCAGCTGGGCGTCGTCGAAGTGCAGCCCCAGCCCGTCCTCACCCATGATCACGCCGACGGCCAAGAAGAACAGCAGGCTGGGCAACCCCACCCTGTACGCCGCCCGCGCCGCGGTGATGCTGGCCAGCAGCACCGAACCACCGACCAGCAGCGCCAGGTACAACTGCTGCAGGGTCATCGCCTCAACCCCCCGCCGTCCCAGCACCCCGCACGCGCGCCCGCCCCCGCCAGATCAACAGCCATCGGTACCCGGGGCCGGGGCGCCCGAGGCCGGCCCAGGCCCGTTCTGGACGGCCCACCGATGCAGGCTGTGCAGGGCGACCTCGGCCCGGGAGATCTCCAGCACCGACACCGCCAGCCCCCACTCCCCGACGGCCTCACCGACCTGGGCGGCCAACGCCGCCGCGCCGCAGGCCGGCCCGGCCAGCTGGATCAGGTCCCGCTCGGCGATGTAGCGGCGCACCTGGCTCTCCACGATGACGCTGACCGCCGCCGACGGCGGCGGAACCGTCCGCTGCGCGTACCGGACCGGGTCCGACACCGACACCAACGCGACGGCCTTCAACCGCAGCACCACCCCGTCCCGGGTCGGCGCCTCCAGCCACACATCCAGCGGATCCCACCGCAACGGAATCCGGAACCACCGGTCCACACCCGGCACCACCAGCACCCGGCCGGGACCCCGCACCCGAGGGGCACCGCCCAGCCGACACACCACCAGCCGCTCGCCCTCAGGGACCACCCGCAGTACCGCGGCCACCAGCAGCGGAGCCACAACGATCAGGACCAGGACAGCCGGTGGCGTCCAGGGCACGGAATCGGACAGCGGCTCGGCGGCCTGCCTCAGGCCGGTGGCCACCAGGCCGCCCGCCGTGATCCCCCCGACCATGCACCTCTCCCTCCCCGGCCAAGCACAAAGGCCGACGGGACGTCCTCGGCGCCGGCCGCATCCGGTCGTCCCAGCGTGACCGGCCCGCAACGCGCGCGCCATCAGGTGTGCCTACCAGATCGGTGGGAGCCGATCGTGTAGAACGGTCGCGACCCGATGGGGTGTGTCACCCATGGACAGACTCCTGCCCATGGGCCGAGGCTGGTCGCATGGCCTGGGGGAACGGCGGCGCAGCGCTTCGACGGACGTTCCGCCTGCCGAGGGGCGCAGACGAGCCCGGGGCCGCGCGTTCCCCGACGGCCAGGCCGTTCTGGCGGATCTTCGTCGGCAACGGCGTGATCTTCGCAGTCGGACTGACCGTGCCGGCCCTGTCACCGGCGACGGTGTCCTCACCCGTGCTGCCGGCCGAGCTGCCGGTACTGTCCGGTGGCCTGGCCCTGATGCTGGGCAGCGCTCCGGATTACCATTGGCTCTTCGATTCGATGCCGGACTTTCATCTGCGGTTGGGCTTTGTGGTCCTGGTATGGCTCGTACCGCAGGGCTCCGTCCTGTTGGGAGAATCCCGTGCCCTTCTCAGTGAGGCCGTGACCGTGGGCTTTCGTCGCGTCGTGGCCTACCTGCCGGAGAACATGAGCACCTGGGGACTGGGCATGATCGGCAGGGTGTTCGCCGACCGCACCCATCTGGGACTGCCGCCCTTCGAGGTGACGGCGGCCGCCGAGACACCGGGCCCGGTACGCACCGATCTGGGGCTGACCCAGCACATCGAGCATGGCCTGGACCGGTTGGCCCAGGCCGATCTGATCGTGCTGCTTCCCGGCGACGAACGCACGTCCGATCCTTCACCGGAGGTGGTCGCAGCGCTCTGGGCCGCTCATCACCGCGGCACGATCATCGCCGCCTTCTGCGCCGGGACCTACCTGCTGGCCGCCGCGGGCCTGCTGGACGGCCTGCGCGCCACCACGCACTGGAGCCTGGCGGCCGACCTGGCCGCCCGCTTCCCGAAGGTCACGGTCACCCCCGAGCCTCTCTACGTCGACGAGGGCCTGCTCCTGACCGGCGCGGGCGGCATCTCCGGCCTTGACATGATCTTGCACTTGCTGCGCCGCGAGCACGGCTCAGCGGTCGCCAACGCGATCGCACGCGAGGTGGTCGCATCGGCGCATCGCGTCGGCGGCCAGGCCCAGTACATCCCCTCCCCCGTACCGGTCCGCTCCGACGACGAGGGCATCGCCGCGGTGATCGACTGGGCGGAGCAGAACCTGCGCCGGCCGCTGTCGGTGAACGAACTGGCCGCGCGGGCGCTGATGAGCCCCCGCACCTTCGCCCGGCGCTTCAAAGAGGCCACCGGCACCACTCCGCACGCCTGGCTGCTCACCCAGCGACTCAACCGCGCCGAGGAATTGCTGGAGACCACCCTCCTGGGCATCGAGGAGATCGCTCAGCAGGTCGGCTACCGCAACGCGACCGTCCTACGCGAGCAGTTCGTCAAGCGCCGCGGCATACCACCCCGCACCTACCGCAGCATCTTCAACGGCCACTACGCGCAGCCGGATGCCCAGTGATCATCCGGCTGCGCCAGGACTTCGCGCTCGACCTCAGAACAGTGGAGTCAGGGACGAGCCCCAGGTGATGTTTCCACCCTTCGTCAGCCAGATCTTGCGGTTGGTGTGCACCTGTTCCCAGCTGGGGTTTTCAGGAGTCAGCCAAGTGGTGTGGTAGTAGATGCCGGTCCCGGGGTCGAAACAGTCCTTCAAGTTGTACCAACCCTCACCCAGTTGGAATCCGCTTCGTATGAGTTTTGCATAGTCCTGCAAATGCTGATGCCAGTCATATGAACCTTCGGCCAGGAAGAGCCTTCGTTCCACACATGACATGGGCATGTGATCTTCCGGTGCCGATGTCAGATACTGGGTCTTGGTGTTATAGGCGGTCGGATACGCGGCCGCAGCGGCGGGCGTGGCCGGCGTCGCCACCAAGGCGACCGCCATTCCGCCTATGGCGGCGAGGACTTTCCAACGGCTCATCATCATTCCTTCGAAGCTCGGGAGTCGCGTGGCCAGACCAGACCTTACGGACGCCGACCAAGGGTCGGAAAGTAGAAGGCCTGCCAGCCTTCATAGGTTTTCTGCCAATACCGCATTCAACATCGAACCGGAACGGCCGCGACGTCAGGAGACGGTCTTCACCGGATGGCGCGGGGTCTCGCCCAGCTCCGTCGTGCACGTGATGTGCCTGTCGCCGCCGGGCTGGAGGAGGCCCCGCTGCTCGGCGTCGTACAGGCCGGCGAATCCCTCGGCGAGCCGAGGCGGGAGTCCCGCCTGCACCATCAGGCCGGCCCATTCCTGCTGCGGGACGGTGACGACTTCCAGCGACCGGCCAAGAACGTCCCCCAGTTCGAAGTCGCGGTCGACCAGATCGGCTGCGGTCGGGGTCTGGTGGTGAGCTGCCCCTGCACGCCCTGGCGGCGCAGCTGCCGGTGCACCCGTCGGGCGCCGTAATAGGCCTGGTGGACGTCTCTGATCTGCTCGATCAGCACGGCGTCGCGCTGGGCGCAGGGCGAGGGCGGGCGGCGTTTGCGGCCGTAGTAGGTGCCCGGGCACAGGTCCAGGACCCTGCACACCGGCTCGACCCCGAAGCGGTCACGCAGGTGGTCGACCACCATGACTACATCGTCCGGGGCTGGCCGAGCTCGGCGGCGAAAAGCGCAATGGCGGCCTTGAGGATCTCATTGGCCCGCTTCAGCTCGGAGTTCTCCTTGCGCAGCCGCTTGAGCTCCTCGCACTCGGCGCTGCTCAACTGCTCGGGACGCCGCTTGCACCGGTAGCAGAGCGGCTTGATCGGATACCAGGCCTTTATCGCGTTGGCCGCGACCCGGCTCGTCGCCCCGACCAGCACCGCCACACCTGCCACATGGGCTTCCACCTGCATGAATAACATTCTCGACACCGCCGCCCCTCACGATCTTGAACGGGCTGCGCCATCCAATGCGTACGGTCCTGTTCGACTGAAAGGATCACCTGGCAGGTACAGCAAACGCGACCCAGCGGTCTCGGCGGCCGGGCATACTGATGTTCGTGAGGCAGCCCTGAGGAGCCATCTACCCATTGACTCCCTTGCGTTCGAGTTTCTGAACTTCCGTCAAGGAGACCGAAGCGATGACCGCATGGCGGGAAGGGCGCACCGTCTGCACACTAGGAGCCTTCCGGACATGAAACAGCCCACTGGCCAAGACGATCACACTTTTCCTCGCGGTAAGTTTCCCCTCGCCAGCTACGCCCGGCTCACCGACGGCAACCTCCATGACCTGGTCGACATCATAGAAGACGAATTCACGCGGCTGAATATGCGGATTCTGGCCGACGGTCCCCACCCCAAGCGCATCAACATGGGGCCTCCAAGCACCGTGACGTTGGCCGCATTCGGTTATGGGGTGGAGGTACAGATTCGCCCCGAGGCGTCCGACGATTTCTATGGCGTGTGCCTACCACTGAGCGGGCGCGCCTGGCTGACCGTCGAGGGCCAACGCATGGTGATGGATCATGAGACCGGCTATGTCTCCTCTCCTGGGCAGGAGCAGTCTGGACGGTTCAGCGGCGATCGAACGAGCCTCCTCACCCGCGTCTCTCGGCGGGCGGTCGATCGAGCGGTGTGCGACTATCTGGGAGACGAGCCTGCAGGTCCGATCCGTTTTGATCTGGCCCTGCCCCTGTCCCGACCTGAGGTCCGGCGGTGGAGCAGGCTCGTGCATCTGCTGGCCGAGGAAATCGACTGCGGCGCCGTCTTGAACTCGCCGCTGGCGGTCCGGCATTTCGAGCAACTTCTGATCCACGGGCTCCTATCCACTCAACCCCACAGCCTGTCCGATGCGCTGCATGGTCGCTGGCACCCGGCCTCCCCGCATGCGGTGCGCCGTGCCGTGCGGTTCTGTGAGGAGCACGCCTCCGAGCCGATTTCGGTGGCCCAGATCGCCGCCGCCGCGCGCACCAGCGTCCGCACTCTGCAAGAGCAGTTCCGCGAGCACCTGGGGAAGTCCCCGATGGCATATGTGCGGCAGATCCGGCTACACCATGCCCGCGCCGATCTGCTGGCAATCGCCCACGGCCAGTCCCTCGGCACCGTCACAGAAGTCGCCCACCGGTGGGGCTTTGCACACTTGAGCCGTTTTGCCGCCGTCTACCAGAAGGCTTACGGCGAGCAGCCTTCCCAGACCTTGCGCGAGCGGTGACACCCCTGCCCGCCTGGCCTTAGTCGACCTTGATTCGACCATTGTGCGGGGAGGAAGGGTAGGCGTAGCCGGGCTCCAGGTCGTCACTCGGTGCGGCAGGCGCGGCGGGAGAAGCTCGACACGCCCTAGCGGCAGGTCCTTATCGCTCATGGCGCTCTCCGGAATAGATATAGACCCGCACCCGGCAAGAGAATGGCACCGGTACTGCCGGACCCGCGGACGAAGTTGAGCATCGACGTCCTTATTACGCTTGCTATCAGGTCGAGCATGACGTCACTGCCGATAAACTCCAGCATTACAGACGAGCCGAACCTAATGGTGAGCTCTGCGCGTCGTCGCCGGCGAGGGTTCGAGCACCCGTACCAGTGAGCCTTTTTCAGTATGTGGTGGTTTCGCGTAGGTGGAGGGTGTGGACGGCTTTGGCGATGCGGCCGGCGCGCCATGGGCAGCAGCGCAGCTTGCGCAGGATCCGCCATGCTTTGAGTTGGGCGTTTGCGCGCTCGCCTGGCCCGCGCAGCCGCGCGTGAGCGCGGTTGGCGTCCTTCTGTGACTCGGGCTTGTCTCGCCCTTTGTACGGCGTGGCGATGTGATCGTCGGCGCCCTGGTAGGCCTTGTCGGCCGGCACGCGGTGCCGGCGCACGACGCCGGTGGCGTAGGCCAGCGTCTGGCGCGACAACGGCAGCGAAGCACGATAGAAAAGCATGCGGAGCCTCTGGTTCGGACGATGGGTTGTGAGAGATCAACCGTCCTACCAGGGGCTTCTTACATCCGGGCCTGGCCATACCGGCCGCGACCATGCTGTGATCAGCAGCCCTCACACCGCTGCTGAAAACGGCTCAGTGTGCAAGTTCAAGGGCAGTCGCCCGCAATTCTTTCCTGTGAGCTGAACTTGCCTTCCACCTTGACGAGACATGGTTGGCCCTCGGTGGCCCGCAGTATCAAGATCGCCTTGTGCTTCGGCGTCCGCGGCGCATCGGATTCCGAGTAGTCCAGGTCGCCGCTCACGCCGCTGACCCGCCCTGCGCCGCGGATGTCGGGGAGCCCGGTGATGACGCCCCCGGTTCTCAGCACGTCCGGATCCTTGGCACGCACGTTCGCCGCCGCCTGCCGGATCACCGCGAGCGCGTCGTAGGTCAGCAGCGCCCGGCCGTCGCGGTTCTCCTCGCAGGCGCTCTTGAACAGATCGTTGTAACGGATGTAAAAACTGCCTTGTTTCTGGGCCGCCGCGCAGTTGGTACCCCACAGTGCGCTGCTGGCCAGCGCCAGGTACTCCAGCCGCAGTTTCGGGTACTTGCGATTGGTCCCCGCCAGGACGAAACGGGAGACGTCATCGGTCGCCAGAATGCGCGGGTAGCGGTTCTGACATGCGAGCTTCATGCCGTTCAGGAACGGTTCGAAGTGTTCGGCGCGCCCCGCGTAGACGACGATCTCGTCCGGGCGTTCCGCAGCCTGACAGGCCCGTCTGCCCAGTTGGGCAACGCTTGCACCCGGTCCCTCATCGGCCACTCTGTAGCCCGCATGATCGCTGACCTCCACCCCGGCCGCCCGCAGCTGATCGCGCATGGCGGTGGCGATCTCGGCGCTGTAGATGTCGTCCGGGTCCGCCGAGTGGTACACACGGGCCCGTCGGGCATCCAGCTCGGCCGAGGCGTATCGAGCGGCAAGAACGGCCTGGCGCTGGTTGCCCGGACTTACTTGGTAGTAGTAGGGCGAGGCGTCGATCAGCTCGTCGGCCGTGGTCGCCGAACCCACGGACGGTAGGCGCGCACGCCCCAGTCGTCGGACCGTATCGATCGTCTGCCGTGTACTCAGCCCCAGCCCGACGACGCCGACGATCCGACGGTCCCGGCGCGCAGCCTCTGTGATCTTCTGTGCGGCGCGGTCCGCATACTCCATGTTCGCACCCGCGTTGGCCAGCAGCAGCCGGATCGGCGTCTCATCGTTCAGCGACTCCTGCTGCGCGATCGCCAGCCCGCGCAACTCCTCGCGGGTGGCCTGCACGCCCTGCTCGTTGCCCGGGGACAGCATCGTGAGGTGGACCACGGTGATGTGGTCGGGATCGCGCACCACCCGCGCGTTGCTCCTATTGATCAGATTGACGGGTTCGGCCAGCTCGCCGGAAACCCGCGGCGGATTGCCGCCGGCCAGCCCCACACACTGCTCACCGCCGTTCCCCAGATCTTCCAGGGTCATGGCATTGAGCACACCCGGCGGCCAGGGCCGCACCGACAGCGACCACCACGGCCGGCAGAACTCGTGGCTGGAAACCGGCACCGCGACAACGCCCGCGACCAGCACCGCCAGCCCCACGAACGACATCCATGGCACCCGCCGAGGCGGCCGTGTCTTCATGACCCGGTCGCGAAACCTCGGCAGCGGATTCGTGGGGATCATGAACGGCAGCAGCCAAACGCGGCCCTGCCTCGACCCGTCCCTCAGTTTCTTGCGCCACTCCATGTGGGCGCTCTCCGGGCTGCCGGGATGCGTCGCTCCCTGAACCTGCGAGGCGACCTCGGTCGCCGGGTGCGAGCCTGCGGCAACGACGAGCAGGGGATCCCTCTTGAACTCTCCGTGGCGGGGCCGCATGTTCCGCGCAGACGTGATCGCCCGGAGCAAGGCGATCGGCGCTTCTCCGTACTCGCACCCCAGCAGAAGAACCGGATAGGTGCGGCGACGCCGTCCCCGACCGAACACGCCTGCTCTGCTGTATGCCCGCCGCAGGTCCTCCAGGAGCGCATCGGCCAGCAGTGCGTCCACTTGCTCCTGCGTTGGCGCTTGGCCATCGATCCCGGCGAACCTCTTGGCCAAGGCGAACAGGCTTCCCTTGAGCGCCTGCGGGTCCCCTATCCGGCTTTCACCTCGGTGCTCGAACCACCGTTGCGGTCCGAACAGGGCGTCAGCGATGTGCAGCGCCACGCGGGGCAGCACGTACGCAGGCAGCTTGATCCACCAGGGCAGGTCGCTGATGGTAGCCAGCGGCACGCTGGCCCCCGTCCCGTCCGCTGCCCCTCCCCCCTCCTCCACGACGAGCTGGTAGTCGGAGAAGTGGGCGGCGAGCTGAGCGAAGACCTCGTCTTCCGACGGCCTTGGGCCGTCCTCCCGGCGGAGGGTCGCCAGCCAGGAGGCAAGCGCGAAATGCGGTGCCCCCCGCCCTCTGCCCAGGCGTTTCCTCTGAAAGAACTGCGCCGCCGCGGAGGCAAGCAGCCTTTCCACACCGTCCTCATCCATTGCGCCGGAGGGGGCGAGGAGCGCGCACTGGCGGGCCCCTCGTAGCCGATACGCCTGCCAGTGGCTACGCAACGCCGCCAGCAGCTTCCTCGACTCGTCCGGAGGACGGTTTGCAAGGTGAAGGTGGACGATGGGGAGCAACTTCTCGCTGGTGAGCAGCCACGGGCGCCGGTCGAGAGCGTAGAGCCACTCCAGGAACTCCGCCGCCCCATCGAAATCCAGCTCACGAACATCTATGGGCATGACACTCCACAATCTGGCGGGACTTCCGCCTTGTCGCCTTTACGCATGACGACGATTGTGGGCAGGCCGCGCAAGATCCCTCCCGGATTCGCGCAACGTTGATACCCGTTCGCGCAAATCGGTCCATCACACCGAGCGGGCGCGTCGCCGTACTATGGCCGACAACACCCCGCACGCCGTCGCCTACCTGGTCTAAGCGGCGTTCCAGAAGTTGTGTTCGTAACCGTGTGGGACATCGCTGAGCTCGCCACAGAGGTCAGGAAGCTCGTCGAAATTTCTCGTCGGCGACTCCATGAACAAGCCGGAGAATCACCTCGCGCGGACTCGGACTCACCAGACCTCCTCGACAACACGCGCCAGCGAGTCGCATCAGCCGGCCGGCCAGCCCTCGGCATGGCGTTCGCGTCGTAGGCCAATCCTGACATCCCGCCCGGGCACTCGCGTGCCGACGCGCGTCTCCGCTGGTCAAGCCGGTTCAACCTGGCGCACCCGAGATCCATTGGATGAGATAACGGGGACCTGGGGCACCTGTGGCTCACCTCGATGCTGCGCAGCATCGTCGCGACCGTCCTCCTCTGCCAGCCGAGGCCGGACTGGTGGCGTTCAGCGGGCTCTCGGCACGGTCGTGAGGCAGCGGCGCGAATCGGTCACGTCGGGTAGGGGCCCCATGCGTCTCGCCCGGAGGTGGAGGGTTTGCGGCCCAGCTTTCCTGAGCGCACCTGGACGGCGAGGCTGTCCATGACGATGCGGCCGCTCATCAGGCAGGTCGTCTCGGCCCAGTCGTACGGCGGTGAGCATTCGACGATCTCGATTCCGGCCAGGCCCGGTTCGGAGACCATCCGCACCAGGTTGAGCGCCTCACGGGGCAGCAGTCCGCCGGGCTCCGGCCAGCCGGTTCCCGGGACGAAACCGGCGTCGATCACATCGATGTCGAAGGAGAGATAGACGGCTTCGGCGCCCTTCCAAGCGATCTCCAGGGCCGTCTCGGCGACCTTTTCCACCCCGACGCGTTCCACGTCGCCCACCGTGATGATCGTGGTCCCCCGCTCCCGTCCCACCTTGACCCCCGCGCGCGGCGACTGCCAGCCGCCGATGCCGATCTGGACCAGATTGGTGGCCGGAGCATTCTTGATATTGGTGGCGTGAAACCAGGGCGTGGTGTTCATGCGCTCGTCCAGGTCGGTCTCCTGGGTGTCCACATGCCGGTCGAAGTGGATGATGCCGACATTGCCGTCAACGTGCGGCGTCAGGCCGCGGACGGTGGGGAAGCCGATCGAGTGGTCGCCGCCCAGCACGACCGGGAACACCCCCTGCGAGGCCACGTGCGACATCGCCTGGCTGATCTGATCGAAAGACTTCTCCAGGTTGCCGGGGATGGTGAACACATCGCCGATGTCGACCATGTTGAGCTGCTCGCGCAGATCCACACCGAGCTCGTAGCTGTAGGTCCCGAACAGGCCGGTGCAGCGCCGGATACCGCGCGGGCCGAACCGGGTGCCCGGCCGGTAGGTCGCGCCGGCGTCCAGCGGCACACCGAACACCGCCACCTCCGCGTCTCCCACATCGTGGACGTCCTCCACGAAGGGGCACTTCAGGAAGGTGCCGGTCTCACCGGCGAAGTGCGGAATCTCGCCCCGGGCGAACGTCGAGATGGTCCGGTCCTTGACCGTCGGAGCCGCCTCCAACCCGTGGGCCAGGCACCGGTCGATCTCCTGTTCATGCCTGCGCGTGGGCAGTTCCGCCTCGGCCCGCTGGGCCCAGGCCCCCTCCCGCTCCGTACTGTCGGCCACCCACGCCTCCTCCGCTACGTCGGAAGGGGGGCATCGAAGGCATTACCCATGGGGCCGCCGAACGCTCGGAGAGCGGAGTAAAAGTCCAGGAACGACGCCGTCGCGGTCGGCCATGTCCAGGTAGCGGGACGGCCGCGTCAACGTTGGTCGGCATTGCCGCGCCGCGGGAACGCCCTCGGAGGCCGAGCGGCGCGACCTGACCAGCCTTCGGACCCGCCGCAGTGCGCCGCACACGCTCAGCGGCGCTTGAACAAGCCCGGACCGAGGACTTCCCCCCGCCGACGTCAGCGCGTCATCATGTGGTTGCGGAATTACGCCGCGCCCAGGCAGAGGAAAGGGTAACGCAGTGGGGCAGGGCTGGAGGGAGGTCGAGATCATCGTGCAGCCACAGACATCGGGTCGCCAGGAACTCATCATCGAGACCGGCCCCCAAGCGACTGTATGCACCCTGACGAATCGCAGTGACCGGGTCGCATCAGGATGGGCTGAGCCCTATCTCGTCGTGTACATCACGCCCAACACGCGTGCTGAGATCGACGGGTTGAAGGCCGGCACCTACGACTTCTCATGCGAAACCGGGTTTGGTTGGGATCGCGACTCCCTGGCCTTTCGCGAAACATGTACCTCACAACGATCACTACGCCCACTGCGGCTCTTTGGTGGACCGGTCGTCATCACGGCCTACGCGGTCAATGGCGGAAACCTGCCCCTGGCGGATCTGTAACCGTATCGGAGGTCTCATCCTGGCCCGGCGGCGACCGAACAAGTGAGGTCATGCCGGGGCGGGGGCCCGCAGGGCGATGGTGGCGATGTCGTCGGTGCCGGTGCTGGGGAGGTCGTCGAGGAGGGCGTCGCAGAAGCGGTCCAGGGGGTGGTGTGCGAGTGTGGCGGCGTGTTGGCGGAGCCGGTCCAGGCTGGTGTCGAGGTGTTCGCCGGGCCGTTCGATCAGACCGTCGGTGTACAGCAGCAGCGTGGAACCGGGTGGTAGCGGTTCGGTCGCACTGTGAAAGGGCCGGGTGCACGGAAGGCCCAGCAGCGGGTTGGCGGCGCCGTCCAGGTAACGGCCGCCGCCGTCGGCGGTGACCAGCAGCGGCGGCGGGTGCCCGGCCACGGCGTAGTGCAAGTGCCGGCGGCCGGGTTCGGGCTCCTGGACGCGGGCCAGAATGCAGGTCGCGGTGGCGTCGGGGGCCACCGTTTCCATGGCGGTGTTGAGCCGGCGCAGGATGTCGCCGGGTGGGGCGACGCTGTCGGCGATCAGGGCCCGCAGCATGTTGCGCAGCTGGCTCATCATGACCGCCGCGGCCAGGTCGTGACCGGCCACGTCGCCGATGGCCAGCACGAGGGCGCCGTCGGGCAGGACGAAGGAGTCGTACCAGTCGCCGCCGACCTCGGCGGCCACCGGGCTGGGCCGGTACCGGGCAACGATCTTCACCTCGGGCAGGACGGGCGGGTCGGCGAGCAGGCTGTGCTGCAGGGCTTGGGCCACGCGCTGGGCGCGGTGGAAGTGGACGGCGCTGTTCAGCGCGTCGTGGGTGTGGTCGAAGATCTGCCGCATCAGGGCGATGTCGCCGGGGCCCATCGGGGCGCGGTCTGCGCATCGGGCGGCGGTGACCGCCGCCGCCACGGCACCGTCGACGACGACCGGCATCAGCACGACGCTGTTGGCTCGGGCCTTGGTGAGCCAGGCGGTGGTGCTGGTGGGGAGAAGGCCGCCCGGCGGCCGGCCCGGCGCGAAGGTGCGGTGCAGCGGTCGCCGCCGCTCCAGCGTGCGGGCGAACCCGCTGTCGGGAGCGAACCGCTCCTGGCCGGCCGGTGGCTGCCGGGGCAGGCCGCCGCGCGCGGCGGTGGCGACCCGGTAGGCGATCACGGGGGCGCCGAAGGGCCGGTCGCTGAACTCGGGCACCAGGTGCACGCCGCAGCCGTCGGCGACCGCCGGAACCAGCACGTCGGCCAGCGCGCCGAGCATCTCCTCCAGGCCGGTCTGCTCGGTGGCCGCCGCGGCGGCGCGGTCCAGCAGTTCCCGGCGCCGCTGCTCCTGCCACTGCTGCTCGATGTCGGTGCAGGTTCCGACCCACTCCACCACGACGCCGTCCTGGTACACCGGCGCGGACCGGATCTCCAGATGCCGGTACTCACCATCGCGGGTCCGCACCCGGTATATGTGCTGCAACGGCCGGACCAGCCGGCGCGCCTGGTCCCACACCCAGGCCGTCGGCTCGAGGTCGTCGGGGTGCAGCGCCTGCTTCCAGCCCTCGCCGCGGTACTCCTCCCAGCGCTGCCCGGTGAACCGCTCCCAGCCCGGGCTCGGCTCGACCACCCCACCCGCCAGATCGGTCACCCACACCGTCTGCGCGGTCGCCCAGACCAGGCTCTCGAACCGGCGCCGGGCCCGCTTCTCCTCCTCGGCAGCCCGGCCCGCCCGCCGGACCGCGGCGACCTGCTCGGTGACGTCCACCGCGACCACCAGCACCCCGGGCCGCTCATGGGCGAACTGCGACAGGCCGAAGGAAAAGCACCGCTCCTCAGCGTCGTCGGCCGAGGCCATCTTCACCGGTGCCTCAACGAGGCTGACCGACTCCCCGGTGGCCAGCACCCGGTCGAACAGTTCACCGTATTCGCGCTGCACCCGCTCGCTGAAGGCGTCCCCGATCGGCTCCCCGAGGCGATGATCCCCGACGTAGGCCCGGTATGCGCGGTTGGCGTACACCAGCCGATGCTCGGGCCCGACCGTCAACGCGACCGCGACCGGCGCCAGATCGAACGCCTCCAGCGCCAGCCACCCCATCCCCCGCCCACCGGCATCGCCCATCCCGCGCCCCCTGTCATCGGCGTCGTGTGCACCAGAAGCCGACCCGGCCTCACCTCCCAGGGCAGCCGGACGGTGAACGCCGCCGGGACGCGCCGGCAGCGCTCCCCGTCCGACACGTCGCGGCGGTAACGGCCGCACAGATGCCGTGGTGTTCTACGACCACCGGGCCGCGCAAGGCCGCCGGCGATGTGCCCGCTGGCCTCGTTCCCTGAACGGGTGCCGGCAGACCGGCCCACAGCCACGGCGATTCCACCAGTGGCAGGCCCGCGGACACCTCTCTTGCGCACTGTGAACCGGCATCCCCCATTCGCGATATCCGCCAGGCCTTCTCCCACGGCACCTGACACCGGGGCGTTCGTCAACAAAATGGCCGCAAACCGGCGACCACGATGACTTCACGTGGCCCGCAGTGTCGGCACTACTGGGCGTGGTCCTCGACCTCGCCCTGGAGTTCATCCCCGGCGGCCCCAGCGGCTGGTCGGCGCCGGCGGCCGGGGCGCGGATCAGGGCTGGTCGATGCGCCGTTGGAGTTGGGTGTTGATGCGCTCGGCTTCGGCGAGTTGGTCTTGCAGGATGATGATGCGGCAGGCCGCTTCCAGGGCGGTGCCCTCGTCGACCATGTCGCGGGCGCGTTGGGCCAGGCGCAGCTGGTAGCGCGAGTAGCGGCGGTGGCCGCCGGCCGAGCGTTGCGGGACGAACAGCTTGGCGGCGTCCAGGCCGCGCAGGAACCCCGGGGTGACCCCGAGCATCTCGGCGGCGCGGCCCATGCTGTAGGCCGGGTAGTCCTCGTCGTCGAGTTTGTCGTCCAGGGTGTCGTCGGGCTGGTCGTGGACCGGGACCGGTGGCGCGAGGTGCGGGTCGCGGGGTTGCGGGTCGGTGCCGGCGCGGGCCGGCTGGGGTGCTTTCACAGAACCTTCCGTACTGCCGTGTGCGTACTTGCCACGCACGTCCTGGCAGGAGGGAACGACAACGGGGCCCCGGCGCCGAGGGCGGCGCCGGGGCCATGAGGTACAACACCATCTATCCGGCACTGAGGCCGGTCCTGGTCCGCGCCGGCCGCCAGCGGCGGGGGCGCGGGGATCGCGGATGCGTGACCGTAGACCACCGTCCAATCTGTGGAGCTGCGGTACCCGCGCGGCGTGACTGGAGCCCGCGACGGGCGATCCCGATGGCGCTGAGAACCCCCTTCCTTATCTTTCCTACCTGCGTTCTTTCCTTCACCTGCGATTGCGTTGGTGCTGCCGGCGGCCCGTTGGCCGCCGGGCGCTCGGCCGGCTGCCGGAGTCCCTTGCCTTGCGTTGACCCCGGCACGCCCGGCCTGCACCATCCACTTCACCGGGCAGTTCGTTCTCTGCCGCGTCTGATGGACTTGTTCTTCGTCGATGACAGGAACACTACCCCACGTCTCCGCAAATATCTACCTCGGCCAGCACAGGTTTTCGGTGATCGCCTCAGGCGGTTCTCTTCCCAGCGGGGCCCAGAGGCACGTCAGGGCCCCGGCGGCCCAGGCGCGGCGGCCCGTACGGTGCAGCGTTTCAGCAGGTGAGATGGGTGATCGGCGATGGCCTGATCGATCTCCCCCTCGACGTGCAGCACCGACACACGGTCGTCCGTGTGTTGATCCGGCGAGGGACAACATCCGCCTGTTGCGCTGGGTCATGGGAGGGCAGCCGGCCGGTGGCGGCTTCGGCGCGGGTGAAGATGTAGCGGTCCAAGAAGTTCATGAACTCGTAGGCGATCGGTGAGAGCCGGGCGCTCATGTCGTCGGTGAACCCGTCGGCGCGGATCTGTTTGACGGCGGCGTCCAGGTAGAGGGTGTTCCACCACACGAATCGTCGAGCGCGAGGCCGAGGGCCCGATCTGGACTTCACCGAATGATCGTGAAGGCTTCTTTCGACCTGTGATCCGCTGCCGGACCCCGAACGCGGACTCCTACTCGGTGATGCCGGCGTAGGCGATGACTTTCGTGGGGCGCAGCCGGACGACGACCTCGCCGGGCACCCCGTTGCGCTTGCCGAGCTCCTCGGCCTGGTCGGGGCCCGCGTACCGGGCGCCGGCCCGGGTGGCGACATCGAGCAGCTCGTCCAGCTCCTCGCTCAAGGTCACCTCGCCGCGGGCCTCGACGTAGGCGAAGGGCGGGGCGTCGTCGTCGACGCACAGCGCCGCGCGGGGATTACGGCGCAGGTTGCGCGCCTTCGCGGCTTCGCCGTTGGTGGTGAACGCGAAAGCTTCGCCGTCGAAGACATACCAGACGGGAGTGATGTGAGGCGTGCCGTCGGGCCCGACCGTGGAGAACTTCCCCGTGCGCGCCCCGCGCGTGACGAAGTCGTGCCACTCCTGTGTCGACATGGTGTGCATATGAGTCCCTTTCCAGTACGTGCCGGGGCCGGTATCGCGGCGCGGGTCAGTGGGCGTTCACCTCGGCCCGGGGCGGTGGCGGGCAGGCACCGACGCCGCGACCAGTTCGTAGGAGTCGGCGACCAGGTCCTTGACCAGCGTGGGGGTGATCTCCTGGCCCGCGGCCAGGGAGATCCAGTGCCTCTTGTTCAGGTACCGGCCCACCGTGATCGATGCGTGCCGTTGCCGCAGCGACCGCGCGTGCTCGGGCTCGGCCTTCACGGTGATGATCTGCTCGCGCGGATCGTCGGTGACGATGAGGAAGACCTTCCCCGCCACCTTGTAGACGTCCAGCTTGTCGGTGAACGGCCGTCCATGGCTGACGCCGGGGAACTCGCCGGCCGTGCTGCGGGCCAGGCGCTGAAGCCGGTCACCGGTGAGGGCCATGGCCGCCTCACCCGGTGCCGAACCCCGCCGGGTCGACCGGCCGGCGCGACTTGGGCAGATTGCCGACCACCAGCCGGTAGGACTCGGTGACCAGGTCCTTCACCAGCATCTTGTCGATCGAGTCGCCGGGAGCAAGCGTGATCCAGTGCCGCTTGTTCATGTGATAGCCCGGGGTGATGTCCGCGTACGCCTCGCACAAGGTCCGGGCGTCGTCCGGACGCGCCTTCAAGATCACCACCGGCCGGCCGGGTACCTCGGTCAGCAGCATGAACCATTTGTCGACGACCTTGGCGGCTTCCCATCCGGGCTCGAAGGAGTACAGCGTGGTCGCCGGCAACTCCTCGGCCCGCTTCTGCGCCGTGCCCTGCAGAGTCTTCCCGTTCACCGCGCCAGCCTCCTCGGCGGTCTGAGTGCCGGCGCACGAGCGAGCCGGCCCATCACAACTCCCCCGCCCCGTCCATCGTCCCGGTTCCATCGCCTGGCGTTGCCGGAGCCCGTTCCGTGCACTTGGGCCCCGTACCCGCCTGATTGATACATCTGCACGGGAAGCGGTCATCCGGATGCAAAGGAACTACAAGCGCTCTGGTCAGCAGCGGCCGCTGACACCCGCACGCCCAGGGGTGTCACTGAGGAATCAGCCATCCGGTCTTCTTCAAGCACCTTGACGCGATATCGCGGCCTCGAGTGCAGGGCCGATTGTCGCGGGCCATCCCGGCCCTTCCGTCTCCGTTGAGCGCGAGAGCGGTGCTGAGCTCCAGTCACATGATCACAGGAACAGCCCTGGTGTCGACCTCGGGGACGCACGAGGCCGTCCGGTGAGGCGACTGCGGGTGGCCGGCCAGGTGACTTCGACGAGGAGCGCATGGTGAGCGAGAACGCGGTCAGTGACGGCGCCGCCAAGCTGGCAGTGCTCATCGACGCCATTGACCTGCTGTACACAGGCCGCCCTCCAATAGGAGCCCACCCGAAGCGGGCGAAGCAGATTCTCCTCGTCAACACCGTGGCCCCATCCCTTCGCGGAGGCAATCCACGATGCGGATCGCATGAACTACTGGCCGGATCCTTCACATGAGTCCGTACCGCACTGGCGCGAGGCTCGGAACGAGATTGAGCACATTGCACAGCAGAGGTACTGGTCAAGTCTTGTCGTTCTCCGTTCGGCGTGACATCGTCGGATGCGTCTAGAACGGACCTCTAGGTCCGCTAGATGGACCTGTTTGCTGGGCAAGGAGAGGCCATCATGACCACGCTTCGTCGCCGCGCCGTCCTCCGCGGCGCCGCCGCCACCGCGCTCGGCGCCGTCGTGGGCCAGGCCGCGATCGAGACGCCGGCCTCGGCGGCCTCCGCTGCGACCCCGTGGAGGCTCGGAACGGCCAAGCCCCTGGACGGGCGGCCGGCTCCTGGCTACGACTACAGCCGCGCCAACAAGCTGGCCCGCGAGATGACCGGCTACTGGGAGAAGACCTTCAATGTGGGCGGCGTGAGGCGCACCGCCAAGGCCTACATCTCTGCCGAGACCCCGATCCGCTCCTACTACACGGTGCTGGCCGTCCCTGACGACGTGGACACCGGCGAGTTCCTGCATCAGACCGGGTGGCGGGACATCGCCGATCAACGCGGCGAGGGCCTGTTCATCCTGGAGCCGGGCGTGGAGGGCTGGGGTGCCGCGGCCGCCGAGCGGGCGTACGTGGACGCCGCGATGGCCTTCTACCAGGCCAACATCTACTTCTCGATCTTCGGCCTGCACTACCTGGTGGGGTACGGGACCGGGGCTCCGGCTCTGGAGGCGTGGGCGGCGGCCTTCCCGCTTCGGGTCATCGGCCAGGTGTACCTGGACTCCCCCGGCCTCCCCGCCGACTATCTCCGCGGCATCGGGCCCCGGGAGTTCGACGGCACCACCGAAGGCGGCTACATCGACGTGGTCCTGCCTGAAGGCTTCGACCTGATCCGGTACGACGAGGTGGTGCTGCCGACCTGGTATCTCGGCCCCGAACAGGGCGCCTCCTCCAGCCTGGCCTACTGGCGTCACGCCAACGACACCGACCACGCCGGCGTTCGTGACCGGCTCCTCGGCACGGTGTACCGGCAGCGCCGGCACTCACGGCGCTGGATGACGTCGTTCTCGGGCCCGATCTCCCAGGTGGCGGTGCGGGACCGGCCGGTCGACCACAGAAGCCGGCGTACCACCCGGGAGGTGCTGAGCTTCCTGACCTCCTACTCGCGGTACGAGAGCTCCTTCGCCTACGGCAACCAGCTCGTGCGGCGCGCCGACTACGACCGCCTCGGCGTCGAGATCAGGACGATGACCGTCGAGGGCCGGCTCCGCGAGTTCATCGTCTACGTGCCGGAGTCCGCACGCCGCATCTGGGGCCGCCGGGCACCGGTGGTGTTCGTGTGGCCGGGAAACACCCAGACCGACAAGGTGTTCTTCGACTCCGCCCAGTGGTGGCAGGTCGCCCGGAGGGAAGGCTGCATCCTGGCGGTGATCTGCGAGCAGTACAGCGCCTCTGCGATCTCGGTGAGCCACACGGACTCCGACGCGTTCTTCCACCGGTTGCGCGACCTCCTGACCAGGGAGTACGACGTCGACCCCACGCGGTTCTACTCCACCGGGCAGTCCGCCGGCAGCCGGGTCACCCAGTTCTTCGCGGCCGCCAGGCCGCACTACTTCGCCGCCGTCGCCTCGACCTCGTTCGCCCCCGCCCCCGACAACTCGGGGACCATCACCTTCGAGGGGGTCACCTACCAGGCGGCGCGGCAGCCGATCCCGGCCTACCTGGCGTACGGCTACGGCGACCTGGCCTTCCTCCAGGGAGACCTCTGGGACGACATCGAGAACGACATCGACGCCTGGACCGCCTACCACCTCGAGGTCAACGGGCGCACACTGGGAGACGTCGACCGGCGCCAGGGCCGGCCCAGCGGCTGGTACGACCGCTTCCGGACCTGGACCTGGCGGGATCGCGCGTCCTCGGCGCCGTTGGTCAAGGTGACCAGGAACCTTTACCGGTCACACAACAACATCCCCGAGGAGACGCCCATGCTCTGGGAGTTCATGCGCCATTACCGCCACGAAGTAGATGAGTCCGGCCGCGTCACGCGGTATTACAGCCCGTCCGGATTCCGCCGGCGCGGTGACGAAACAATGATCCCCTCATAATCGGCGGGTCTGCATTCAAGTCTCTGACGGAGCACCTCGACGTCGACAGGGCCGAACTCGGTGAGCACGGTCGTGTCCCGTTTCCCGATGCCATTGCCGCAACGCCCTCAGGAGCGGCCGACGCTTACCGGCGGCAGGGACCCGTCAAGGCGCGCGGGCCAGGTGCTGTCAGGGGTGGGCGCAGCGTTCCTCGCGGGCCCGGCTCAGCTCTTCCAGCACCAAGGTGGCGCCGATCCCGAACAGCCAGGAGTCCTTGGCCAATGGGATGCCCTGCTGGGTCGGCCGCAGCCCCTCACGCATGCCGGGAAGCCGCAGGTAGAGGCCGGTCAGCCCGCCCGCGAACGCAGTGAGCGCCGCGCCGGCCAGCAGCGTCGGCACCAGCGGGATGACCAGGGCGGTACCGAGCGCGACCTCGGCCGTGCCGAGGTTGCGGGTGAACTTGCCCTTGTCCTGCGACTCCAGGAACGGGTAGGCGGTCTTGGCGGTGCCGTGGATGTAGTCGGCCGTCCCCTCGTCGCCCTTGAGCTTCGACAGGCCTGAGTTCATGATGAACGCGCCCACGATCAGCCGGACGGGCATTTGGTGCGGGCGAGCAAGAAGACGCATCGTTCCCCATAGCGATCGGGAGATTCAGGGCACGGGGATCATTCCCGCCCGCCGCCAGCTACACCTGAAGCCCCGGTCAAGTCCTGGCATCGGCCCGGATCGAGGGTGAGTGGCGGCGACTGGGCGGCTACGGACCGGTGCGGCGCGGTACCAGCCACGGCACGCACGGCCGCAGCCTGGCGATGGCATTCCTCCGCCGGCATCTCGCCGACTTCCTTGCCGGGAAGGACTGCACGCCGTTGGGACCTCACGCTAGCGCGGCCCGAGCCGCGGGGTCCCTTGCCGTTGACCAGGAAACGGCCCTATTGGCCCAGTGCGGGTCCCTGTGATCGTCGTGCCGCAGTGTTCGCCGCCACGGACCGCGGAGAGGTAGGTGAGCTTGCCCATCACATCGTCGCGGCGGGCGAATCGAACGGCTCCGGGGGGCGCTGCACCGGAGCCAACAGGCCGCACATCAAAGCTGTGGCTGCCGCCGGGCAAGCCGGGTCTCGGTGGCCGCGCGAGCTCTACACTTCCGTAGGTGACCACCTACGATGACCTTGAAGGGTTCGAGGGCCTGGACGCCTCGGCTCTGCCTCCACGCCAGCAGCGGATCCTGGTCACGATCCGAGACTGGGTGATCAGATACGGATACCCCCCGAGCACCCGCCAGATCGGCGACGCCGTCGGCCTGCGATCACCATCGTCGGTCTCCCGGCACCTCGCGAGCCTGGAGGACAAGGGGTTCCTGCGCCGGGGGTCCTCGATGTCCCGGCCGATCGACGTGCGGGCGTTCCTGAACGAGCCGCCGGCACCAGGAACCGCCGCCGACTCGGTGAGCGTGCCCGTGGTCGGCCACATCGCTGCGGGCGTTCCCATCTCCGCCGAACAGCATGTCGACGACACCCTGTCGCTCCCCCGCGAGCTCGCCGGGCGGGGCACCGTCTTCGGTCTGCGCGTTCGCGGTGATTCGATGACCGGAGCCGCGATCTGCGACGGCGACATCGTCGTGGTCCGGCAGCAGTCCGAGGCCCATTCGGGCCAGATCGTCGTGGCGATGATCGATGGCGAGGCCACCATCAAGGTGTACCGCCGCCGCGACGGCCACGTTCATCTCGAACCCCGTAACCCCGATTACGACGTCATCGACGGCGACAGCGCCGTTGTCCTGGGCATCGTCGTCTCGGTGCTGCGCAGCATCTGAAGCCCGTGCATGCCCAGCAGCTGACGGGGACACCGAGGTCGTGTAAGGGAACCGTTCCTCAACAGTGTCCAGGAGTGGGTTCTGCGTTCATCGCTCCGGTGCTCACCGGGGCAATCGCGCTGGACCTGTTGATCACGCCGTTCCGGCGCCGCAGTAACCGTCATTCCCCCGCCGGGACGGGGAAGTTCTCCAACCGCGCCGCCAGCCAGACACCGTCGCGCTCCTCCCAGATGGAGCGGAGCCCGATGTCGCCGTCGGCCGTTGTGTAGACGGTCTCGCCGACCCAGGTGTCACCGTCCTTGCGGACGTCGACGATCCGCAAGGACCGCACGTCGCTCCCCGGGACGGTCACCCCATCGAACACCTGCGGGATGTTCTCCTGGACCATCTCCGCGAGGGCGGACTTGAAATCCCCGTCCAGGACGTACTGGACGTGCCGCTCGTAGCGGGTGCGGAAGTCGGTCATGCGGAACTCCTTCGCTGCCGGAAAGCCGGACCCCGGATTGCCGGACGTTCAGCGGACATGGCCGTCGCCGCCTGAACGGTGATGTCGATGCCCTGGGGACGCGATCGGTGACGTGGACGAGCGACCACAAGAATAAGTCATCGCTTACAGCATCGTACGGGCGGAGTCGGACAGCCCCCCGAACACAACCTTCACGCCGGCAGCCAGTAGGAACGTGGCGGCCCGTGGCGGAGATCGTGAAGGCGAATCGGGGAGCAGCCCGGCCCCATCGACAACTGCTCGAACGACTCGGTGACCTGTTGAGGTTCAGCCAGGACCGGAAGGTCAGTGCTCGACCAGCTGGGGACTCATCCGGTCGGCGTCACCGTCGCTGTTGTGGCCGGCCATGTAGTGCCGCTCCAGGCTCTCGCCCTCGACATCGACATTCGGGAGGATCCTGTCGAGCCACTTGGGCAGGTACCAGGCCTTTTCTCCCATCAGGTACATCAGCGCCGGGATCAGCAGCATCCGGACTACGAAGGCATCGAAGATGATCGCCACGGCGAGCGCGAATCCGATCGACTTGATCATCACGTCGTCCATCATGATGAAGCCCGCGAAGACCGAGGTCATGATCAGTGCGGCGGCGGTGACGACGCGGGCACTGTTGCGGAACCCGTCGACGACGGCCTCGCGGTACGACGCCCCGTGGATGTGCGCCTCGCGGATCCGGGTGACCAGGAAGACCTGGTAGTCCATCGCCAGCCCGAAGACCACACCGATCAGGAAGATCGGCATGAAGCTGATGATCGGCTGCTCGGGGAAGAGTCCGAAGGTGCCCTCCTGGAAGACCGCCACCGTGGCACCCAGGGTCGCCATCATCGAGAACAGGAAGCCCAGGGTGGCCGTGAGCGGAATGAGCAGCGAGCGGAACACCAGCATCAGCAGGATGAACGCCAGCCCGATCACGATCGCGAGATACGGGATCAGTGCGTCGTTCAGCTTCTCGGAGATGTCGGCCATGATCGGCTGGGTACCGGTGATGGCCAGATCGGCGCCGGTCGCCTTCTGGATGGCGCCCTCACCGTCGCGCAGCTCGTGCATCAGGTCTTCGGTGGCCTGGTCCCCGGGTCCGGTCTCCGGCTCGATCAAGATGATGGCGCCCTTGTCGTTGCCCGGCTGGGCGACGACACGCGCGACACCGTCGAGACCCTGGGCCCACTGGGCCGCTCGGGCGTACGCCGCCTGCTTCTGCCGGGGGTCGTCGATGCCGCGAGCGTCGACCATCAGCATCATCGGGTCCAGGCGGCCCGGGCCGAAGCCCTCCTCGATCAGCTGGACGGCCTGGTAGCGCGAGCTGTCCTTCGGTGCGGTGGCGTCGCTCGGCATGCCCAGCCGCAGGTCCTTGAACGGGATCGCCAGCGCGCCGAGGGCGACGATCGCCAGCAGCGACCAGACCAGCGGCTTCTTTCCGACCAGACGGGCCCAGCGGACACCGTTGTTCAGGACGCGCCCGTTCTTCTCCCGCTTCGGCCGGTACTTGCGGAAGGTGCCGCCGAACGCCCGGGACTTCAGCATCCCGAACACGGCCGGCAGCAGCGTGAGGGCCACCAGCACGGCGACGGCGACGGTGATCGCCGCACCGATACCCATCCAGCCCAGGAACGGGATGCCGACCACGGTGAGCGCGGCCAGCGCGATGATCACGGTCAGCCCGGCGAAGACCACCGCCGAGCCGGCGGTGCCGACCGCGATGCCGACCGCTTCCTCGCGGTCATCGGTGTGCTGAAGCTCGTCCCGGTAGCGGGAGACGATGAACAGCGCGTAGTCGATCCCGACCGCGAGCCCGATCATGGTGCCGAGCATCGGCGTACTCGACGGCAGGTCGGTGAAGGCGGTCAGCGCGGTGATCCCGATGGTGCCGAGCGCGACACCGATGATGGCGGTGACGATCGGGAGGCCGGCGGCGATCGCGGAGCCGAAGGTGAGCGCCAGGATGAGCAGTGCGAGCGCGATACCGACGAGCTCGCCGGCGGCGCCGCCCATCGCCTGGGTCTGCATGCCCTGCCCGCGTACCTCGATCTGCAGGCCGGTGTCCCCGGCCACCGTCTCGACGGTGGCCAGCGCTTCCTCCTGCATCTGCGGCGTCACGTCCTGGACGGTGTCGACGTCGAAGGCCGTGGAGAAGGTGCCGATGCGACCGTCCTCCGAGAGCGGCGGCTGAGCCTTGATCTGCCCTAGCAGCATCTGCTCGGCCTGCTTCGGGGTGACCGGCCGCTGCTCGGTGGACAGCGCCTTGGCCATCCCTGGCGCGGCCGCCTTCGCCTGCTCCGGTGTCCAGATCACCGCGATCTGGTCCGGCACGTCCTTCAGCGCGCCCAGCTCCTGGGTGAGCTTCATGACCGCGCCGGCATGCTTCTCATCGGTCAGGCTCTCGCCCTCTGGAGCCGCCAGGACCACCTCGATGGTGGGTGCCTCGAGCGGAGAGCTGTCCCCCATCAGCTCGGGGATCGTCTCAGCGGCCTCGACCGACTCCAGGCCGGGAATCGTGAAGGCGTCGGAGTACGGCTGCGCCTTGGTGGCGGCGACCCCGCCGACGCCGGCGATGACGATGAGCCAGCCGACCAGGAAGAGCGGCCATCGGCGATACGCCGTCTTGCCGAGCCGGTAGAGCAGCGATGCCATGGACGAACTCCCGTTGTGCTAGGTACTGGGCGGTTTGACCGGAGAAGCGGTGGGTGCAGCGGAACGGCCCGGCCCGACGGGCGTGACCACCTCGGTACAGGGCTGGGCCGAACGAGTCAGCGGAAGAGGTCGGCGAGGGCGTCGAGCATCGCCTCGAAATGTTCGACGAAGCTCACCTCGGGCTCGGCCAGGTAGGCGTCGAATGCCATTTCGCACGCCCCGCTCATCGCCCGGATGGCGAGCCTGGCCTTGCGCTCGTCGAAGGCGTCGCGCTCACGCTCACGGATCACGTCCATGAGATGGCCCGTCACCTGCTCGAAGCGGTCATGAGTGGCTTTCATGATCTTGGGCTCGGTCTTCGCGAGCCGTCGGAACCGGGCGATGTCCCCGGCCTCGGTGTCCCCGCCGCTCTGCAGGAGAGTGACGGCCAGCGCCCGAAGGTCGGTGATGAAGTGCCCGGTCGGACCACCCGCCACGAAGGCGGCGAACAACTCCGGGTCAGGCTCCCGCGCTGGACCGAGAACAGCGTCCATCTTGCCGGGGACGTGGTTGAACAGGGTGCGCCGGGAGACGCCGACGGATTCGGCGAGCTCGTCCATCGTGAAACCGTCGAAGCCCCGCTCGTCGGCGAGGCGCATGGCAGCGCGCATGATCGAAAGGATCATCCGCTCACGCCGCACCCCGACTGCACTTTTAACCACAAAGTGCATGTTATGCACTCTGTGCCATAGAGTGCAAAACCAGGACCAAGGGATCGCGGCGGGCGCTCCATGGCGGCGACACTCACGCTGGCTCTGCTGCCACCAACTGTGTTACCCACATTGCAGAGCGGCACGAGTACGGGAGGCCATGTGTCCGGGCGCAGCGATTCCTACCACTCAGGTGCCTTATCCGAAGGCTCGTCCGGGACAGGATGTGTGCTCATTGGCTTGGCGATCACCGCCCTGCTCACCTACCTCAACGTCAGCGCGGACCCGACCGAGGGGCTGGACTACGCATCTGACGACACACCTGAGGAGATGAGCAGGTCGATCTGCTACAGCGACTCCGGTCCCTGCCCGCCGACCGGCTTCACCTGGAAGATTCCCCCGTCAGGCGTCGTGCAGACGCTGTTCCGGCGGGAGGACATCGACGAGCGCACACAGCTTCGAGGCTGGTTTCGCCTCAAGGCGTCGACGTACAGCCAGGAAAAGGCGCGAGACTGCCCGGCTGTGGTCGACTGGTCGCTGTTGGTGGACGGCAAGCCCATCGGGCAGGGCACGATCACGGCGGGCAGCAAAGACCAGGAAGTCACCGGCACTCCCCCACGCCAGGCCCGGTTCATCTCGTTCAGCGCGCGGCGCACCGACTCCCTGGCCTGTCACTCCACCCTCCAATGGATCTACGCCGGTCTGGACTGACGGCACCGCAGACTTCATGCTCCGACCGTGCCCTTGCGGCCTTCTATGAAGCAGATCGACTGGGCGGTGCCGAGCGCGGACGAGAAGTTCCGGCGCGCCCAGGCCACTCCCAAGGAGGCCGGGCTCATCTGCAGCGACACCGGTCCCCACCGCACGCCACCGACGGCCCCGCACACTGACAACTGCTCCGCGCCGGTGGCCTAATCGACCCCGCCTATCCCGCCCCAGCGGCGACTCCCGCCGGTGACCTCTGGGTGCGGTACCGAGCGCCCATCGGATCAGGACGGGTCGGTCATCCGGCCGCCGGGGCGGGCGAGGCCGCGGATGGCCAGACCGCTGTCGGCCTCGATCATGGTGCCGGTGAGGTGCCCGGAGTCGGCGGGGTCGGCCAGGAGCGTGTAGAGCCCGCCGTACGCGTCCACGGACGGGATGCTTCGGAGCGGGAGGACCTCGCGTGTTCCGTCGAGGACGGAGTCGGCGGGCTCCTGCCCCAGAGCGCTGATGCCCCGCAGCCGGGTGGGGGCGATGCCCGGCGCCACGCCGTTCACCCGCACGTCGGGTGCGAACTCGTAGGCGAGTTGCCGGACGGTGCCCAGCACGGCGTGCTTGGAGGCGGTGTAGAGGGCGCCGCCTCCCGCCGCGTGGGAACTCGCGTACGAACCAGTGACGATCACGCAGCCGCGGGAGCGGACCAGATCTCCGACGGCGGCGCGGGCGCCGAGCATCACCGCAAGGACGTTGACGCCGAAGATCTCGTCGAACGCGCCGCTCAGCTCCTCTCCCGGTATGTCCTCCAGGGGTCGGGCTCCGTCGGTGATGCCGGCGTTGGCCACGAAGACGTCCAGCCCGCCGAACTCGGATACGGCCGTGCGGACCGCGCGGACGTTGTCCTCCCAGGACCGCACGTCGGCCACCAGCGGCACGACCGCGTCGCCGAGTTCGGCGGCGAGCCGGTCCACGCCCGCGGCCTCGATGTCGACGGCCACCACCCGGGCGCCCTCCGCGATGTACCGGGTCGCGACCGCGCGGCCGATGCCCGAGCCCGCCCCGGTCAGGACGGCGGACTTGCCTTCCAGAGCACCCATCGGTTCTCTCCTCGTCATGTCGTGCCGGTCTAGGCTCGGCGGGCTGCGAAGAAGCCCTCGTGCAGGGCGTCCAAGACGCGGTGCGTCCGGCCGTTGCCGAGCGTAACCACCTCGGCCTCGGCTTCCCGCAGCGCGTCGGACAGTGTGGTGTCGGTGTCGTAGCCGATGGCGGCGATCACCGTGGCGGCGGGGATGACGGAACCACCGGCGGTACGGGCGCCGTCCGGGGCCACGGCGATGATCTCCGTGCCGGTGACGATCGAGACGCCCTTGGCGGCCAGGACCTCCGGCAGCGCCATCGCGTCGGTGAACACCTCGCCGCGGCTCAGGATGGCGGGGGCCGCCTCGACGAGCGTCACCTCGTGTCCGGCGTCGGCGAGCCAGAGGGCGGTGTCGGCACCGGTCAGTCCGCCGCCGACGACCACGACGGGTGAGGTGACCTCGGACGGGGCGCGCAGGTCGCGCGCGATCGCGGCGCCCTCCAGCTTCCTGGCGGCCGTGCCGGTGGCGACGAGGACCAGGTCGAAGGCGGCCAGGGCGGCCGGATCCGCCTCCGCGGCGATGATCGTTATGTCGCGGGTGCGGACCTGGTGGACGAGGTGGTCGCGCAGGGCCGCCAGGTCTGTCTTGTACGGGGAGCGCGTCGCGGGGATCAGTGATCCGCCGAGTTCGCCGCGCTCGTACAGGGTGACCTCGTGGCCCCGGTCGGCGAGCACGGCGGCCGCGCGCAGGCCGGCCGGACCGGCTCCCACCACGGCCGCGCGGCGGGGGGAATCGGCGGCGGCGATGGGGTACCGGTACTCCTCGCCCATCCGCGGGTTGACCGTGCAGCCGGTGCTGCGGCCCGCGTTCAGTCCCCGGTCGAGGCATCCGTCGTTGCAGCGGATGCAGGGGACGATGTCCAGGAACCGTCCTTCCTGGGCCTTGCGGGTCCAGTCGGGGTCGGCCAGCATGGCGCGCCCGAGGGAGACGAAGTCGGCGCCGCCCTCCAGTACCTCGGCCGCGACCTGGGGGCTCACCAGGGAGCCGGACGCGATCACCGGGATCGATACCGCGGCCTTGATCCGCTCCCAGCCGTGCCGGTGCGGGGCGCGGTCGACGAACCAGGGGCTGACCTCGTACTCCATTCGCGCATGGTGGCCGCCCGAGGCGTGGATGACGTCCACGCCCGCGTCCTCCAGGAGCCGCGCGAGCCGGACGGTCTCCTCGACCGGGATGCCGTCGGCCTCGTAGTCGGTGACCGACACCCGCACGCTGAACGGGACCTCGCGCGGGATGCGGGCGCGGATCGCGCGGACGACCTCCAGGGTGAGGCGGGTCCGGTTCTCGAACGAGCCGCCGTAGGCGTCGGTGCGCCTGTTGGTGTGCGGGGACAGGAAGTTGGTCAGCAGGTAGCCGTGGCCCGCGTGCACCTCCACCAGGTCGAACCGGGCCAGGACGGCGCGCTCGGCGGCGTCGGCGAACGCGGCGACGACACCCTCGATCTCGGCCGTGGTCATGACCTGCGGGCGCTGGCCGTACTGCCGTTCGACGTAGTCCCAGGAGACGTCCGAGGCCGTCTTGATGGGCGGGGTGCCGAGGAACTTCTGCCGCCCGCAGTGCTCGAGCTGGATGCCGACCTTGGCGCCCGCCGCGTGGACCTCGTCCACCAGCCAGCCCAGGCCGGGAACGTGCTCGCGGCGGGAGATGCCGATCTGGGCCTGGATGGACTTGCTGGCGTCGTCGTCGGCGAGCCGCTTGTAGTGGTCGACGGTGCGCTGGGTGACGGTGCCGTCCTGGTTGGACAGCGCGGTGGTCTGCGGTGACTTGATCACACGGTTCTTCAGGCCGAGCGTGCCGATGCGGCCCGGCCGGAAGAGGGCTTCGACGGTCATGTTCGCCTCTCAGTTGGGCAGTAGGGCTCGGGCCTGCTTCCGTACGCGGCGTTCCTCGTCCGGGAGCGTGAAGAGGGTGAGCTGCTCGTCCTCATGGCTCCGCATGCGCAGGCATCGCTGCTCCCACGGGGTGGTGACGATGCGGGCGGTGCGTTCCGCGCCGGCGGCGGCGAGGCGTTCGGCGAGGCGCTCCATCTCCGCCTCGTCGGCGACCTCCACGCGAAGAGCGTGGTCGCGGCTCTGGCGGGCGCCGGTCTCGGAGTCGTCGACCAGATCCCACTGCGCCTCGTCGAACAGCTCGATCGCGGCGGGCGCGACCGCGAACAGCACGCCGCGCTGCCCGCCGGGGTGGGTCCACTCGTCCACGACCGGCAGGCCGAGACCGTCCCGGTAGATCCGCACGGCCTCGTCCAGATCGCGGACGCGCAGGCAGATCCGCAGTTCGTCGAAGGCGCGGGAGGATCCGCCCGGGTGCCGCGTGGGCCGGCTCACCAGCACGTACACGTGGCCGTCAGGGGCGCGGAAGTGCGACCACTCCGTTGCCCAGGACGCCTCGACGCCCGCGTGCACGTCCCCGATGAACTCGACGCCGTGCCCTTGGAGTTCCGCGCGGGCCTCCCGGACGTCGTCCACCAGCAGCCCGGCGACAGGGTGGTCGAAGAAGGAGTGCTCGGTGTCGGTCGGTTTGAAGACCTCGAACGCGTCGCCGCTGGGGAAGTCGAAGACGACGGCGTCCGGCTGGTCGAGCCCGACGGGCAGGCCGACGATGTTCATGAGGAAGTCGCGCATGGAGTCGAAGTGCGGGGTACGCGATCCGATCCATCCGATTCCGTGGACTCGCATGATGCGTCCTCCTTCAGCCGGTCGGGGCCGGGGTCGTTTCGGTGGTACGGGACGAGCGTCCGATCGCGGTGCCGTCCTCGCCGCAGGCGGCGCAGACGGGCGCGCCCGCGGCGTCACGGTCCATCTCGACCGCGACGTAGGAGCGGTCGCAGCCGTGGCAGGCGACGCGCGCCGCCCAGACGTCGCCGACCTCGTCGCGCAGGTCGGCGCCTGGCTTGCTCCGGACGGTGGACGGGCCGAGTTTCAGTACGGCGGCGTACAGGACGACGCTGACGGCGAGCGCCACGCCCGGGGCCAGGGCGGACAGCGTCGGGAAGGTCGTGGGGCTCTGGGTGAGCCAGATACCGACGGCCGACGACACGATCCAGACGCCGAGGCCGGGCGTGACGGCGGGGAGCCGCCCGGGGCGGAACTCGGGGCCGTCCCGGCGGTCCCTGGGGCTGAGCGCGAAGTGGGTGACGACGATCCCCACCCAGCTCACCAGGAAGACGCCCTGCCACGACAGTGCCTTCTGCAGGTAGCTGAACACGTCCGTCAGCATCAGCAGGAACGCGAGGACCGCGACCGCCAGCACCCAGATCACGCGCGGCAGGCGCAGGCCGAAGAGCCGGCCGAACAGCCGTCCCCAGTTCATGGAGGCCAGGTAGTAGTTGAGCGTGTTGACCCGGACCTGGGTGACCGTGATGAGCAGCACGCCCCAGATGCCGAGCACCCCGACGATCGCGCGGATGACGCCGACCTCGGCCGCGGGCTCGGTCGGCAGGACGGTCCTGACCAGGAAGATCCCGGCCAGCCCGTTCACCAGGAACAGCCAGAGGAAGTACACCCAGCCGAACGTGACGTGCTGGTGGAAGCGCAGGTCGGCGGGCTTCGCCAGGCGCGCGAACTCGACCGTGGTCGGCATCAGCAGCCAGATGCCCATGTAAAGGGTGAACGCCATGAGCCAGCCGGGCACCGGGCGGGCCGCCGGCGGAACGACGCCGTCGAAGCTCAGCCAGTCGGACTGGCCGCCGTGCTGGACGGCCGCGACGATCACCGCGGCGACGACACCCACCACGTAGACGGGCAGCAGGATCCCGTTGATCCGGTCCATCCAGGTCTGGACGCTGCCGAGCATCAGCGGCATCAGCGCCACGATCACGATGAGGTACCACCAGCGGATGCCGGGGCCGCCGAAGTGGAGATGGAACGCCTCGGCGAGCACGCTGCTCTCGAACACCGCGTAGTAGGTGCTGTTGGCGGCCAGGAGGAGGGCGGTGAGGACCGCGCCGTACGTGCCGAACATGCGGCGTGACAGGAGGGTCGCGTTCAGACCCGTGCGGATGCCCCATGCCGTCATGTACCAGTTGAGCACCGCGTACACGGCGACGGTGGCGACGAGCCCGATGATCGCCTGCCGTGTCCCGACGAGGCTGGAGACCAGGGCACCGTAGAAGAGCCAGACCATGGCGCTGAGCAGCGACCAGTTGGCCATGAGGAGTTTGAACCTCGGGACGCGCGCGGTCAGCGGGACCGCGTGGCGCGCGTAGTCCTCCGCGAGTTGTTCCTTGACGACCCTGGGGTCGTCCTCGTGGGTGACGGTGATTTCCGGGTGGGTTTCCGTGTTCCGACCGGACATGTGACGTCCCTTCTCCAGGCCGGTGAGCGCGTGCGCTCGTTGGGGGGAGCCGGATTTGTGCATGCAAAAGTGCATGCACATTAGGGCCGACGAAAGAGGCCGGCTGTCAGTCCCGCTCGGCCAGCAGGGCGCCGGCGTCCGGGACGACCGCGTCCAGGCCGAGCGCGCGAAGCGATCGCCACACCGTGGCGACCGAGGCGGTCAGCACGGGGATGTCGAAGGTGTTCTGGATCCGCTGCACGACGGGCAGCGAAGGCATCTGCACGCACGCGCTCAGGACGAGCGCGTCCACTCCGGACGTGTCGACCTTGGCGGCGATGTCGACGAGTCCGGCCGGGTCGAGCCGCCCGACCTCCAGGTTGTCGGAGACCTCCAGGGCGATCGCGTCGTGCACCTCGACGCCCTCGGCCTCGATGTAGTCGCACACGGTCTTGGTGAGCGGCTTCATGTACGGCGCGATCACCGAGATCTTCTTCGCCCCGAGGTGCTCGGCCGCCTCCACCAGCGCGCCGGCCGAGGTGATCACGGGGGTACCGCCGCCCGCCGCGGCGGTCAGGCGTTCCTGGCTGGCGCGGTGGTAGCCGGGTGAGTGCGCCATGATCGCGACCAGGCAGGCGTAGGCCATGACGTCGACCTCGGCGTCGGCGAGTTGTTCGGCGCACCGGACCGACTGCGCGTCCATGTCGCGCAGTTCCTCGGGGTTCACCTGCTTCATCCGCATCCGCGAGGAGTGGAACGTGAACCGCTCGGGCCGGATCCGCTCCCGGGCCCGCAGCATCGCGGGGATCTCGGTCTCCATGGTGGTGTTCGAGCTCGGCACGATCATGCCGAACCGGAGTGCGGGGCTCGCCGGGATCGCGGGGTTCATCTGGGGGCTCCTTCGGATTCGCTGTGGCTCGTTTCGGCGCGACCCGTATCGAGGTCGCTCGATGCGACGTCGCCCGATTCGACATGGCGCAGGTTGGTGGTGGTCAGGGACAGGCCCGCCCGCACGCCCGGGCGCAGCCAGCGCAGCGCCGCCGGGCGCCGGATCCTGCCGTCCGGCGTGGTCTCGATCTCGATCCCGAGGCCGCGGGTGGCCAGGAGCAGCGCGCCGAAGACATGGTCGGGGTCCTCGTCCAGGACCAGGCCGAGCGCGGCGTCGATCAGGTGCGCCTCCAGCGCCTGCCGGCTGAGCTCGGCGTCCCGGTCGCGCATCGCCTCCATCAGGATGCGGTCGAGCCGGGTGAAGTCCTCGGGCGCCTCGGGATGCGACAGGTACAGCCGCTGATGCCGGTAGATCTTCAGGTGCAGTGACTCGGTCAGCTCGGCGAACGCCTTCGGGTAGCGGCGCAGCGCGGTCTGGTGGAAGCGCAGGTGCGCCTCCTGGAAGTCGCGGATCCGGCGGTCGCCGGACTCCATCGTCCCCAGGTCCTCGGCCATCCGGGCCAGATCGCCCTCGGTGAGCTGCCCGACGAGCCCCGCGATCGACGGCGGCTCCACCAGCAGCCGCAACGCGTAGTACTGCTCGACCAGGTCCGGGCTGGAGGGCGCGACCTCCATCCCCCGGTTGGCCTCGCCGATGACGAGGCCGTCGGCCTCCAGCCGGTGCAGGGCCTCCCGCAGCGGCGTGCGCGAGACCTCCAGCTCGGTGGCCAGCGCCCCTTGGGACAGCCGGAAGCCCGGCGTGTAGACACCGTCGATGATCCGCTCGCGCAGGGTCTGGTAGATCCCGTCGACCGTGTTGCCCGGCCTGGTCTCGGTCACGGTCGCTCGGTCCCCTCGCCATGTCCGTGGTCGCCGGTGTCGTCGCCGGCCTCCTGCGGTTCCGCTCCGAGCGAGACGGCGAACAGCTCGCTGAACCGCTCCGGATCCTGGGCGGCGATGATCTCCAGTTGCATGGCGTCCAGCAGGATGCGGTGGCCGCGCTTGGGCACGAAGATCTCCAGGCGCTCACCCTGCCGTGTCCAGACCTTGCGCACCCGCACCCCGGTGAACTCGTTGCCGATGCCGATGGGCTCGTCCCCCCGGACGATGCCCTCGCCCCGCGGCGGTTCCGCCGTCATGTCCGTCCCCCTCGATCGATGTCGATGATCTCCGCGGGGACACCGTAAGCGCCCGGCCTGACGCTCCGCAGCACGGGAAGCATTTCCCTGCGGCGCGCCACCTCCGCGAGGTCGAGCTCCACGACCTCCCATGCCGCCCTGCGCTCCCCGAGGTCGGTGACGACCTCGCCCCACGGGCCGGCGACGAGCGCGTGCCCGTAGGTCGGGAACGCGTCGTCATCGGCGCCGCGCACCGTCGCCGAGGCCACCACGTACGCCGCGTTCTCGACGGCGCGGGCGCGCAGCAGCAGCTCCCAGTGCGCCTCGCCCGTACGCTGCGTGAACGCCGACGGCACCAGCAGCACCTCGGCGCCCGCCAGTGCCAGCGCGCGGTACAGCTCGGGGAAGCGGACGTCGAAGCAGATCGTCAGTCCGACCGTCGTCCCGGCGATCTTCAGCAGCACCGGCCGCTCCCCCGCCGTCTCCACTCCGGACGCCTCGAACGAGCGGCCCTCGATCCGCGCGTCGAACAGGTGGATCTTGTCGTAGCCGCCCGCGATCGCCCCGTCCGCGTCGATGACCAGGGCGGTGTTGTGGATCGCGTCGGCGCCCCGGTGCTTGAAGCCGCCCAGGACGACGGCGGTGCCCGCGTCCTTGGCCGCCTGGCGCAGCGCGCCGAGCTCCGGTGAGTCGAGCGTGAGCGCCGCGTCCCGCATCTCGGTGTTGGTGCCGAGCATCAGCCCGTTCTCGGGCAGCAGCACCAGGTCGGCTCCGGCGGCGGCCGTGTCGCGCACCATCCGGCGGGCCGTCGCCACGTTGGCGGCGATGTCGCGGGTTGCGTGCCACTGGGTGAGGCCGACCCGCAGCGTCCGGGCGGCCGATGGCGCCGGCTCAGGCATCGGCGGGCTCCGGGAGTGGAAGATCGACGACCGTCCAGCCACCGCCGGACGCCTCCATCGGCTCGTACGCGAGCACCTCGCCGCGCACGCCGGGGCCGGTCAGCCCCAGCATGATCAGCCAGTTGAGGAACTCGTACTGGCCGTGGTCGAGCAGCGCGTACGGCTCCAGGTTGCCCAGGTCGCAACCACGTCCGGCCTGGAGCATCTCCAGGACGTAGGTGTCGAACTCGACGTCCACCCCACCGAACCTGCCCGGATCGAGCCAGTGTGAGAGCCCGCCCGTGGCGAGCATCGCGACGCGCCGTCCGCGCGTCTCCACGACCGTCCGCAGCACCTCGCCGAACGCGCGGGCACCGAACGGCGAGAACGACCGCGCGGGCTGGGTGATGATCGGGATGACCGGCAGATCCGGCCGGGGCAGCAACTGCCGCAGCGGGACGATCAATCCGTGGTCCAGATCGATCCGCGGCGCCTCCTCGACCTCCAGGCCCTCGGCGCGGACGGCGTCCACGACGGCCCGTGCGTAGCCGGGCGCGCCGGTGAGGGTGAGATCGATGTCCGGCCGCTTGAAGAACTCCATCGATCCGGTGTGCGAGGCGCCCGTACCGACGGCGAACGCGCCCGTACGGAAGCTCTGGAAGTGGCAGTCCGCCGTGACGATCATGACGTCGGGCTCGGCCGCCGCGATCCGTTCGGCCAGCCGCCGGTAACCGGCGGTCAGGCGCTCCACGGCGTCCGGCGGGTCCACCTCGGGGCGGGCCAGCAGGTCGGGTACGTGCGAGCAGCCGCCGGCGAACACCAGGTTCGGCGGCACATCGGGATCGGGCAGCGGTGTGGAGGTCTCGACGTGGAACCGGCCCTTGCTGGTCGAGTCGCCCAGGTCGTCGGCGAACCAGCGGCTGACCAGGATCGTGATCCCGTCCACGACGCCCGCCGACCGCAGCCGGTCCCGGTCGCCGCCCGCGATCACGCCCGCCCACTCGGCGTCCAGTCCGAGCTCGGCGCCGACGCCCGGCGGATCGGCGCGGAACCGTGCCACCAGCGCGGTGTCCCTGCCGAGTGCCAGAATCGCGCGTTCCAGTGTCGCGGCGTCCACCTACTCCCCCTGTCCCGTCAGCACCCCGTCGCGCACGACCGCCACGCCGTCGATCTCGACGGTGCAGCCCCGCATCGGGATGTCCAGGTGCGCCGGGGTCTCGCGGTTCGCGAACCGGTTCGAACCGGTCGACCACATGAAGTTGCCCGCGGTCGAGCGCAGTTCCTGCCCGTACAGCGAGCGCGGCTCGTAGACCTCCAGCGCCGACCAGCGCGCCACCGGGTGCACGCCCCAGCCCATGTGGGAGACGGCCCACACCTCTGGGTCGTCCCAGGCCTCGAAGTAGTCGCGCAGCACGAACGCGTCGTTCCCCGGGCCCTGCACGCCGGTGATGAAGCCCTTCTCGATCGTCAGCGTGACGGCATCGCGTACGGTGCGCTGCCACGGGATCAGCACATCACCCGGCTGGAGCACGATCGTGCCCTCGGCGCTGAGGTCGCGCGGGAAACAGGCGACGAACCCGCTCGGCCAGTGGTCCCAGCGGCCGGGCTCGTCCACGTACCCCCACTGGTGCGTGATCGGCAGGTCCGCGCCGGAGATGTCGGCGGTCAGGTCGGTGCCGGCGGCGCTGGTGACGCGCAGCGTGCCGCCCGCCTTCAGCAGCCGGCCACCCGCCTCGACGGTCCGGCGCAGTCCCTCGTCGCCCATCAGCCGTTCCAGCACGTCGGCGGGCTCGGCCACGAACAGCATCCGCTTACCGGCGCCCGTGATCCGGGTCCGGACATCGGAGTGGATCAGGCCGCCCACGGTCACGTCGATCACCAGGTCGCACTCGGCCGCGGCCGCCAGCAGCGCGGCCACCTCACGGCCGTCGGCCTCGTACGGCGGCAGCATCGGGCTCGACAGGCTCGACGCGGTGAGCACCAGCGCGCCCGCCCCGAGATCGCGCGCGGCCGCCACCGCCGCCTCGGCGTACTCGGTCTTGCGGCCCAGCTCGGCGATCACCCCGACCGTCTCGGACGAGGTGAGCCCGCACAGGCGGTACTGGTCCACGAACAGTTCGCGGAGCGTCTTCGGCATGTCTGCGTGCTCTCTTTCTTGGTGGGAGCGGACTTCTGGTGGGAGCGGAGAACTAGAGGGTGGAGCGGATCGCGCCGCCGTCGACCGCGAGGGACTCGCCGGTGACGAACGCGGCGGCCGGGGACAGCAGGTACGCCGCGGCCTGGGCGATCTCCTCGGGCTCGGCCCAGCGGCCCAGCGGGATCGCCGCGACCACCTTCGCGATCTCGTCCTCCTCGGTCGTCCCGTTGGCCTGGGACTTGGCGGCGACGATGGTCCGCATCCTGTCGGTGCCGGTCGCACCCGGCATCAGCTGGTTGACGCGGATTCCCAGCGGCGCCAGCTCCAGCGACATCTGCTTGGCCAGCGCCGACAGCAGCGAGCGCATCGACGCCGACAGCACGCCGCCCGGCGCGGGCTGCTTCACCCAGGTCGAGGTGACGAACAGGATCGAGCCGCCGCCCTGCCCGGCCATGACCCTGGCCCCGGCGGTCGCGAGCTGCACGGCCGGCCGCACGAGCTGGTCGTAGGCCTGGGCCCAGTCGCCGATCCCGGTCTCCAGGAACGCAGCGATCTTCGGTCCCGGGGTATTGATCACCAGCGCGTCGAGCCGGCCGTGCGCGGCCACGACGTCCGGGACCAGCCGTTCGACGGCCGCCGGATCGCCCTGGTCCACCGGGTAGGGCGTCTGGCCGGGAGCCGCCGCCGGAGCCCGCGAGCTCACCGCGACCGTCGCGCCCTCATCGGCCAGCCGCTTCGCGACCGCCTGGCCGATGCCCCTGCTCGCCGCGGTGACCAGCGCCACCTTGCCGTTCAGTCCGAGATCCATGCCGTCCCCCGTCAGTCCTCGATCGTGATGGCGCGTTCGGGGCATTCGGCGGCGGCCCGGCGCGCGGTCTCCGCGGCCTCGCCGGTCACCGCGCCGTCACCCGACACCGCGGCGTAGCCCCAGTCGTCCAGCCGGAACAGCTCGGGAGCGGTCTCCGCGCACGTGCCGTAGCCGCTGCACTTGGTCGCGTCGACGAACACCTTCATGACGTACCTCCTTCTCTCTCGGGAAACTCGGCACTCTCGGGAAACTCGGCGAGGACCGTGCGGGCCCAGCCCGCCGCGCCGTCGAGGAACGCGCACGCGCCCCGACCCGGCAGGGTCGTTCCCCAGCGCTCCAGGTTCGCCCGGTCCTCGCCGGTCGCCGTGCCGCCGCTCAGCGCGGCGAACGCGTCGCGGATCGCGGCGGTGCCCTTCTCGCACACACCGCACTGCTTGGCGGACTCGCCGGCGTACCAGGCGGTGATCCGCGCCGCGACCGCGACCGGGTCCTCGCCGGGCGCCAGCGCCGTGATCGCCCCGCAGCCGAGGCCGGAACCCGCCGCGCGGACGCCCTCGTACGAGCAGACGGTCGCCGCGTGGGCGGGGCCGAGAAGCCCGCCGAACCAGCCGCCCATCACGAACCCGGCGGGCTCGCCGGTGAAACCGCCCGCGACGCCGAACAGTTCCGCGACGGTCAGCCCGAACGGCACCTCGTACACGCCCGGCCGCTCGCACGCGCCGTTCAGCGTGACCAGGGTCGTACCGGGCGACTCCGCGGTGCCGTGCTCGCGGTACGCGGCCGCGCCGTTGCGCGCGATCCATGCGGCATGGGCGAGCGTCTCGACGTTCGCGACCAGGGTGGGACGGTCGTCCACGCCCGCGTCGCAGACCCGGGGAGGCCGGGCCAGCGGGAGCGCCGGGCCGCCGCTGATCGCCCGGCAGGCCGCGGTCTCCTCCCCCGCCACGTACGTCGGGGCGACGACATGGGTCTCCAGGCGGACGCCGGTGTCGGGTACCTGCGCGATCGCCGCCTCGACCGCCGTGACCGTGTCCGCATGTGAGAGGTAGACGACGGCGCGCTCGGCGCCCACGGTGCGCGCGGCCAGCAGCAGCCCATCGAGGACGAGATGCGGGCGGTGGGTGAGCAGCCATCGGTCCTTGCGGGAGGCGGGCTCGCCTTCCTCTCCGTTGGCCACGACCACACGCGGCCCCTCGGCTTCGGCGACCGCCCGCCACTTCACGTGCGCGGGAAAGCCCGCGCCGCCCCGTCCGCGCAGACCGGCCGCGGCCAGCTCCCCGATCACGTCCGCGCAGCTCACAGGCCCGTACGTGCCACGCTTGCGTTCGCCGGCGAGCCCCAGAGGTCCGGGCGTGAGGATCCGCGGCTCGACGATCTGGGCGGTCACCACGCCGCCACCACCTCGGCCGCGGCGACCACGTCCGCGTACTTGGCGTCGATGTCCAGCAGGTTGGCCTCGTGCGGACCCGGCTCCCGGTCGCCCACGCACTCGCGCGGGACGAACACCGGATAGTTCAGCGCGCACGCGTCGATCACGGTCGCCCGCACACACCCGGACGTCGTCGCCCCGCACACGATCAGCGAGTCGGCGCCCGCCGCCGCGAGCCGCTCGCCGAGATCGGTCCCGTGGAATCCGGAGGCGGCCTTCTTCACGATCACCGGCTCTCGCGCGGCCAGCCGGGAATCCACCCGCACCCACCTGGACCCGGCCTCCAGGGCCCGCAGCGCGGGCATCTTGCGTAGCCAGACGAGCCGTTCCAGGTCCTCCGGCTCGTACGCGATCGTCGTGAAGAAGATCGGCAGCTCTGCCGCGCGCGCCCGTTCCAGCAGCGCCGCCGTGGCGCCGACCACCGCGTCCAGATCCGTCCCGGGCGGGCACGCGGGGTCGGTGAAGCCGTCGATGAGGTCGATGACGACCACCGCCGGGCGGGTCCGGCCGCTCAGCCTCCCTCCGATCCCGCGGGCGGCGTACCGGTCCCGGGTCTCCTCGATCCAGTCAGTCATCGAACGCCAGCTTCGGCCAGGTCCCGGGTTCGGCCCGCATCATGTCGGCGTAGAACCGGTAGAGGTTGCGCTGGACGCCCTCCTCATAGCGGGTCCAGAACGCGATGCCGGGCCCCGGCCAGTCCTCCATCTCCTCGGCGATGCCGATGCCGGGCATGCCCATCTGGTAATTGAGCTTGAAGTCCAGCAGGTCGGCGGCGACCGAGCGTCCGGTCCGGCTCACCGTGATCCACGGCTCGGTGTCGTCCATCTCGAACGCGCCGCCCATCGAGAACGTGCCGAGCCCGGCGCGGTAGGCCCGGTCCTTCTGCTCGGGCGACATGTTCTTGTAGACGCAGAACCAGTTCCAGATCTCGACCTGCCCGACGCCGTGCGGCTGCCAGGTCCGGATCGTCATCACGCCCGTCGGCGCATGGTGGGCGCCGTCCTCGGTCATCGGCAACGCCAGGATCGAGAAGTTCGGGAAGACGTTGGCGACCATCACCCGCGACCGCCGCGCGATGTCGAGCTGGTGCTCGCTGATCCGCGAGGTGTCGAACGTCGCCGCGATGTCGTCGGGGAACCCGAAGAACTTCGGGCCCGGTTCGTCTTCGGTCGGCGCCATCGAGAACGACAGCGAATGCCCCGGCGACGCCTGGATGTGGTAGCCCATCATGTTCTCGCGGAACGGCACCGGGAACGCGCCGATCTCCCACACCGACCGGTGCAGCGTGCCCAGGTGGTAGTCGTCGCCCGCGAAGTTGTCGCTGCCCGACTTCCAGTTGGCGTCGATCACGAACCGCTGCGGCGCCCCGATGATCTCGATGCCGTGCTCGTTCAGCCCGAACAGGATGTCGAGGTACCAGCTCATCCCGCCGAGGTACTCCTCCAGCGGCGGGGCCGTCGGGTCGAGCGTCGCGAAGATCAGCCCGTGGTACGAGCGGACCTTGGCCGCCTTCGACAGCCCGTTCCCCTCCTTGGGCATCCCCTGGAACGCGTTCCGCCACAGCGGCGCGCCCACCAGGTCGCCCTTGGTGTTGTACGTCCACCCGTGGTAGGGACAGCGGAAGTGCGAGGTGTTCCCCGAGTCCGACCGGCACACCTGCACGCCCCGGTGCCGGCACGCGTCGAACAGAACGTTGACCTCGCCCCGCTCGTCCCGGATCACGATGAAGTGGTCCTCACCGATCTTGCGGAGCACGTAGTCGCCCCTGGCCTCGATCTCCGACTCGTGCGCCAGGAACACCCAGCACCGGCCGAACACCGACCGCAGCTCCCGGTCGTAGATCTCCTGGTTCCCGAAGATCCCGGCCGGGACCTCGCCCTCGGCCAGCCCGCTGTCCAGCTCATCGAGGAGTCCGTCGGCCCTCGTACGCTCGCTCATCGCCGCGCCCCTCTCAGAAGAAGATGGAAAGGTTGTGGGTGCCGATCACGGTGAGGTCCAGCAGGACCTCCCGCCGTACCAGGCGAAGCACGCCGTCCTCGCGCCGCAGCACGTCCCGGCGCTCGCCCGACAGCAGTTGCGGCTGTGTCTGGTCCTGCCGCGTCCGGAAGATCAGCAGGTTGCTGCGCACCCGTACCCCGTCGTCCTCGGTGACCCGGACGTTGGTGACGAAGTGCCGAATCCTGGAGGGCGGGTCCTCCGCCCAGGCGTACGCGGTCTCGTTGCGCGCCACCCGGCTGTGCAGGGACCCGTACGTCTCGTCCAGATGGAACGTTCCCGGGAGGAACCCGGTGCCGCGCGCCCGCTCGACCGTCTGGCGGAGCGGCACCTGGTACACCACGTCGCGGCTGACCATGCCCTCCAGCCACTCCCGTTCCCGATAGTCGTCCAGCAGTTCGGCCTCGGTGTTCAGCCATTCGACGACCTCGTTGTGGAGCGCGCCACCGACCTGCGCTCTGACCCCGGCTACCGCCACAGCGGCCTCCCTCCTGAAGGTGCACACACTTTTGCATACACTTTTCCCGCCTGACAAGACCCCAATGCCAAACGTCTCGCAAAACTCCACCCAGCCGCCGAGCAGACTTCGCATGCCTCCGCCGAGGCATGCGCGGTAGCTACGATCTCCAGGCCTTGGTCTGTGGCGCCGGGCTGAGCAGTTACAGGTGGCAGCGCCGCAGGGGGGCCGTGGGCGACGTCGTCGGGCGTATCCGGCTGCTCGTCCGGGAACCCAGCCTGCGTGGCTGGTGACCAGGATGTCCGATACCGACGGGTGGGTACGGAGTAGCAGCGGAGACGCTCACGGTCGCCGAGCCGGCCGACTGCCCTCCGCAGCGCCTCATCGGGTGGCTCAGAGGACAGGGGCCGGTGCTAGCCCGAGGACGTGTCGAACTGGAGGTGCGAGGAGATGCGGTAGCGGTCACCGCGGTAGATGCAGCGGGCGAATTCGACGGTTCGGCCCGTGGTGTCGCGGGTGGTGCGTTCGACGAGCATGGCCGGGGCGTGCAGGGGGACGGTCAGGAGCCGGGCCTCGTCCTCGTCGCAGACCGTAGGTTCGAGGGTCTGGACGGCGTCGTTGACGACGACCTCGTACCGTGGCCGCAGGAGCTGGTAGAAGTTGCCAGCAGGACTACGCCTCCTGGTACCTCTACCTACGGCCCTCCACCGAGGCATTCGTCGTGCACTCCTAGAACGCCGGTACCTGGACCACTACGCCGCCCTGAGTTAAACGGCAAGCTGAGACTGCCTCTGAACCAGTGGGGCGCTCAGTGGTCTGGGAAGATTTGCATAAGGGGTCGGCGAAAGGTCGGTGCTCGCATGCGCCAGGCGCAGGGTGATCTGGTACTTCGGAAGAACCGCTGGGTGGTTTGGCAGAAGCTGGCCGCCGCGACGGTGGGTGCCGTGGCCTTGGGTGTGGGCATCGCGCCCGTCTCCGTCCAGGCGGCGGTCCGGTTATCGCCCGCCATGTGGGCAGTGGTGATCGTCGTGCTGGTCGGGAGCGGGCTCCGCTCCAGGATCATCCTGACCGAGCACGAGATCATCGTGAAAGGCCTGCTCGTGCGGCGGCGCCGGTCTCGCGCACACGCCGCCAGGGTGGTCCGCGCGGCCATCCTTACGCCACAGGCGTCCAACGAGGCCCTGTTCGTGCTCGATGCGCACGGCAACCTGCTCATCATGGTGTACGGCGAAGGGTTCACCACCGGCGACCTCGACCGGTTGGTGGACGCGCTCGGGCTGCCCTGCAGCCGCCCCGACCATGGCCTCACCGTCTCCGAACTTGGCAGGATGCCTCCCAGCCTGGTGCCGTGGAGCTGGCGCCACGGCACCCTGATCGGGTGCGCGATCAGCTTCGTGGTCCTAGCCGCCATCATGGGCTTCCTGGTCATCGCGCTCTGAGCGGTGATCGAGGTCGGGATCGACATCGCCACAGGCGGCCCGCCGCTCGCCTACCAACTCCTCCACGTCACCGTCATGACATGACCGGTTCGGCTCAGTGGCCGCGGAGCCGGGGAAGCACTTCGCGATGGTAGAAGTCGAAGAAGCCGTCGGGCTCGGGGCCGATCTGGTTGATGTAGATCTCATCGAAGCCGGCGTCCACCAGGGGCCGGATGGCCTGCAGGTGCCGGTCGACCTGCGGTCCGCACGGGACGGCGTCGCGGACGGTGTCCTCGGGCACCAGCTGTGCGACCTGCGCGAAGTGCGCCGGCAGCGGCAACTCCTGGCCGGCCTGGCCGGGGATCTGCTCGTTCTTCCACAGCCGGTGCGCGGTCTTGACCGCCTGTGCTTCATCGGGCCCCCAGCAGGCCTTCAAGCCGGCCATCAGCGGCTTGCCCTCACCGCCGGCGTCGCGGAACGCTCGGATCAGATCGGGATCGGGCTTGCTGGTCATGAAGCCGTCGCCGATCCGCCCGGCCGCGGCGGCCGACTTGGGGCCAAAGCCCGAGACATGGATCGGCGGCGGAGTCTCGGGCAGGGTGTACAGGCGTGCGGTGTCGACGGTGTAGTACCGGCCGTGGTGGGAGATCTGGTGGCCGCCCAGCAGCGCCCGGATGACCTCGACGGCCTCGGCCAGCATGTCCAGGCGTTCGGCGGCGCTGGGCCAGCGGTCACCGAGGATGTGCTCGTTGAGGGCTTCGCCGGTACCGACACCGAGCCGGAAACGGCCGTCGAGCATCACCTGGCTGGTCGCGGCGGCCTGCGCGATGATCGCCGGATGGATCCGCACGGTGGGGCAGGTCACGGCGGTGGTGACCGGCAGCGACACCGCCTGCGACAGGGCACCGATCACCGACCAGACGAACGGGCTCTGCCCCTGCTCATCGGTCCAGGGATGAAAATGGTCCGATATCCACAGCGCCTCGAACCCGGCCTCCTCGGCCAGCCGCGCCTGCCGGATCAGCTCCTCGGGGCGGTGTTCCTCACAAGACAGGAAATACCCGAACATCGGCATCTGGCCGGTTCCTCCCTCGATCGATTCACATCGCCGGAGCCATCCCCCGACGGGACAGCGCAGACCTCCACGCGCGGCAAAGAATTTCTCCGCCGGCTCCCAGCAGCCCGTCACCAGCCACGACTCCCCCGGTCGTCCGGGACGAAGCAAACCCACAGCCCGGCACGTTCGGCTCTCCGGGGATGGCGCCAGGAAAAGGGATCTCGGTGAACCGGGGGCGGCCGGTCAGAGGCGTCGGTCCGCACCCGATGTGAGTCGCCGGGAGACACCACCCGAGAAGCGATGTGCGCCTGGGTCGGGGATCAGCTTCACCGGACTGATAACGACCTTCGGGGCCGTTCCGCGCGTTAGCTGGCCAGCCGGGGGTGAGGGCGTGCCGGAAAGGGCGACGCTGATGCGCTGGTCCGGGCCGGATAGCCCTTAAGACCCCGTTACGGAACGATCACCATCGGCATCATGTAGTGGGCGATGGGCGCGAACACGACGGACACCGTCAGCACGGCCACGACCACGACCATCTTGAGCGCCGGTGGCTTCACCAGGGCGACACCGAATCCCATGCTCGCGGCGATCAGGAACGCGATGGCGACCAGCGCGATGGCGGCATAGACGGGGCCGTGGTCCCACAGATCCGCATCGAGAAACGCGAGGGAGCTGACGTTGGTCATCTGCTCCCGCCATTCATGCAGGCGAGGTACCGCCCCGAGCCAGGCCACCGTCACGTTCACCACCGCGAGCCCGGCACCGGCCCCGACCGCCGTGAGGAGACCAGCGCGCCGCGGCTCGGGCCTGACCCGCGCGGCGAGCATGCCGGCCACCAGAGCGCACAGGTACCCGACCTCGCTGCCGGCGGTAACGCCCATGACGGCCGCACCGCGCCATGCCGCCAGCCGTTCGGTGTCGTCCTGCGGATCGTAGAACCAGTCGTCCCCGAGGTAGACGGAGAGCGGGAGCAGAACGACGGCCGCGGCACCGGTCACCGCGACCAGGCTCACATACCCAAGGACATGCCACACCGCGCTCCGCCGACGATGGACCTGGGCCTGTCCCATGCCACCCATTATGTCCGCGGCCCTTCGCGGCCCATGACTCCTCGCTGCGAACTCCGGGCAAGGTCGGGCTTTCCGCCACAGCCACAAGAGGTGACCGCGATAGGGAGCTTGTAATTCGTGAGGGATATACCCCCTCCTCGGCAAGATGAGAGCGGCGACGTCTTCGGCGGTTGCCTCTGGGATCTGGAGTAGGTGGCCCAAGGTATTGTCCCGCTGCTGGTGACGATGGCCTCCCGGAGAAGCCAGACGTCATCGGGCCGGTGGTGCTCGGTGACCAGGAGCGCGGCAGTCCCGATGCTGTGGCTGAGCCCCAGCAGTGGCGGTGGAATCGAGCCTCCTGGTCCAGGAGGAAGCAGGCGAAATCATGATCCGCCGGCCGTCGGCCGCTTCGCCGTGTCGGACCTCGGACACGAACCAATGGTCCTTGTGGGGGTCTCGCATCAGCCGGGCCTCCACGAGGCGAAGACTCCGTCGAGGGACGGTACGACCTCAGCCGGCGCGCTCGCCTCGAAGATCCGGCAGCAGGTCGCCGGGGCGCAGGCGGTATTCCTGAAGCCGCAGCCGGTGGTACTTGTCCGTGACGCCGACCCACTCCATACCGATCCGCTCGACCGTCGCGGCCGCGCGCTTGTTCGCCGGCCGAACGAGTGAGATCACTTCCTCCACCCCCTGGGCGAACGCCCACCGCGCCAGAGCCGCTCCGGCCTCAGTGGCGTAGCCGCGGCCCCACGCCCCGGGCCGGAGTTGCGACCCCATCTCGTACGCCTCGTCCGGTGGCAGCGGCAACAGCGTCGCGCCCCCGACCAGCTCCCCGGTCGCGAGGCTCTCGATCGCCCAGCGACCGCCGGGTACGATCAGCCCCTGACCTTCGGCGATCCACCGCTCCAGCACCGAGCGCATGGCCGCCAGGTCCGGCACTCGATCCATCGCCGGGGTGAGCCAGCGCGCGACCTCGGCAGTGCCGTAGACGCCCAGCGCGGCCTCGGCGTCGTCGGCCGTCCACGACCGCAGAACGAGGCGTTCGGAAGCCAACTCGTCCGCCATCTCGTCTCATCTCCTCTGGCCAGGCGGGATATCCGCAGATTGGACCTCTGTCCGTCGTCATGAGATGCGAGCTCCTGGAGCAACGGGAGTCCGATCGTGGTCGAGCGCTTCCATGGCTCCAGGTCCTCTTGATTACGGGATCTCGACGTCATCGCCGGTGGCGAGCCGGCCCTGGGGTTGTCCACGGTCGCGTGGCCGGGCCTGAGTACCGCTGGACGAAAGCCCCGTCTCGCGCGTGATCATGAGCAGGTTGGGGATCTGGCTCCACCCCACCAGATCCATGAGCTTGACCAGATGGGGCGCGACCGAGCGCAGTACCAGCCGCCGATCCTGAATCTGCAGCCGGCACGCGGCGGCGGCCAGGGCACGCAATCCGCCGACATCGATGAAGCCCAGCTTCTCCACGTCGATCCACACGTCACCGGATCCGCGTTCGAGCATGCTCGACAGCGCGGCGGTGAAAGCGTCGAGCGTGCTGATGTCGATCTCCCCGTCGACGACCAGGTACGGCGGCTCGAAAACGCCGTCCAGGCGCAGCAGGGCGCTGCGCACCCGCACGCCCTCGACCACGAAGCCCGAGTCGTCCCAGCCCCGTGAACGGCCACCGCCGCCGTTCACCGGAACGAAGGGGCACTCGACGGCCCGCTCGGTCATGTCATCTCCTTGATCGGCCAGACGAGCACGTCGCCGCCCGCCGAGCCGCGGGCGATGCGGGAGCCGCGATCCCGGACAACGATGCACAAGATCCTCTCGGCGAGGACACCGCGTACCGCATCGACGGTTTCGGGCTTGCGTTCAAGGGCGAGGGAGCAGAGCGCACACAGGTACGGAGGCAAGGTCGCGTGCTCCAGTTCGATCGCCCGCCGGAGGTGGTCGCGCAGTTCGGCGAGCGATACGGCTCCCACCGGTGCGGTGGTCATGGTGATCGCCGACGGTTCTCGGTGGTTCATGGGCCTCTCGATTCAGGCGTCGGGTGATGGGACGGTCCCGTCAGCGGATCACAGGCGACGGATTCGCGTTCGGCGCGCCTCTACTCCACGAGCTTTCGGTCGGAGGAGACATGGCGCATGAGCGAGGGGAGGGTCTGGTGGACGCGCGGCGGCCACGTCATGATCGTTTCGCGAGGTGGCTGCTACAGGTCCGGCCAGACGCCGCCGTCGGGAGTGCCGCCAGGACTCCTACGCCACGTTCGGCGAGCTCGATCGCGGCCCGCCACCCCGCTCCCCCATTTCCGATCACCAGCCCCGGTGCCGCCGGCCGTCGTTCGGAAGGTTTGTTGAGGCTTCTGTTTCGGTGCTGTGACAAGTCGTCATCACGTGGAAGGCCGGATACTCGTCGGGCCAGAGGTCGTTAAAACCCACGTTGAGTTCATCGACTTCGATGCGGGACTGGCGAACACGACGTTCCTTTCGCTTCAGAGCGCTGCAGTGTCCCCAGACTGGTGCAGCAGACGCTCGTTCGCGTCAGGGAGAATTACCTAGCCCGGTCTACCCGAACGGGTCCGGCGTCCGGATTGCACGTCGGAACGGGACCGGGCCTGGTCGGGGCCCCTCGCCACCTTTTACTTGGCGATTGTCATGCGGAGCTTCTGACCGTGGTCTTCCTGTCTGGTCAGGGAAGCGGCAGTTCTCTGAGCTGCCGGCGGGAGGTGATGTCCAGCTTGCGGAAGATGCTGCGGAGATGGGCTTCGATCGTGCGAGGGCTGAGGAACAGTTGCGCCGCGACCTCCCGGGAGGTCGCCCCGGTGGCCACCAGCCGTGCGATGTGCAGCTCTTGGGCGGTGAGGCAGTCGGTCGGATGGGCGGTCCGCTTGCGGGGATGCTCACCGGTGGCGCGCAACTCGCGGGCGGCGCGCTCGGCGAACGCCTCCATGCCCATGTCCGACAGCAGCCGATGGGCGGTGCGGAGCTCTTCACGGGCGTCCTGGCGGCGCCCCTCGCGGCGCAGCCACTCGCCGAAGACGAGGTGGGTGCGGGCGAGGAAGACGGCCCACCGGCAGTTGGTGAGCCGTACGATCGCCTCGCGGTAGTGCTCCTCGGCGGCAGGACCAGCGGTGGTCAGGGCACGCGATCGCGCGGCCAGTCCCAGCGCGAAGTCCGTCCCACTGGCGCGGGCCCGGGAGCTGAGCCGCTCCAGCGCGGCTGCCGCACGCTCCGGCTCACCGGCGCGAACTGCCGCTTCGACGAGCTCGGGAAGGGCCAGGCTGCTGTACGCCAAGTCGTCGTGCTCGCAAGGCGGTGTCGCGGCGGCGAGAGCGTCGTCGTAGTTGCCCAGGCCGTTGTGCAGCGCTGCCAGCGTGGCCTGGGCCAGGGCGACCGTTGCGCCCTCACCCCGCTCCGTCGCCTCCTTGACCATGGCTGCGTACAGTTCCAACGTTTCGGGCTGCCGGCCACTCCAGGCGGCCAGCATGAGCCGGGCGTTCGGCAGCGGCGGGGCCCCGGTCACCCGCGTGATCGCGGCCTCTTCGGCGGCCAGCTCGGTGGCACGGGCGAGCTCACCGGCGAGCACGCGTATCGAGGCGACGGCGTTGAGCGCGGCGGGCAGCGTGGACAGCGCGCCGGCTTCGCGGGCGAGCCGGACCGCGCGGTCGGCCAGTACGTAGAGTGCCTCGTCATCCCAAAGCATCGCCGCGACATGGGAGGCCAGCCACAGCCAGCGGCGGTCGTCGTCGTCGACTCGGGATTCGTGGTCAAGAAGCATCGCCAGTGACCGCTGCAGAGTGGGAACACTCGCCTCGAACCCTTGCGTGAACCTCGTGGCCAGCCCGTCCAGCAGCAGATCGACCGGCCGCGGCGGCGCCGGTGGTGAGGGCGCGCCGTGGGCGGCTTCGGCCGCCTCGGCCAACCCGCAGCCGCGGACGAGGTGACCGGCGTGGACCGCGGCATCAAGCGCGTGTAGGTAGGTCTCGCGGGCCAGCGTCGGGTCCAGTGGGGCGAGTGTCTTGGCGGCGTCGAGCAGCATCCCCGGCATGTCGCTGCCTCGCGTCAGGTGGAACGCGATCTGGGCGCGTAGCAGCTCGAGCCGGGCGTGTTGCAGGGTGTCCAGTGGCCCGGTCGCGGCGACGGCCAGCAGTTCCAGGGCGGCCTCGGACGCGCCGGCGTCGTGCTTGGCGTGCGCGGCTTGGAGTGCCCGCGTGGCACGGGCGGCGGGATCAGGGGTCAGCTCGGCCGCGTGCTGCAAGAACGCGGCCGCAGCGGCCAACCCGCCGCGTGCACGGGCCCGGCCGGCAGAGCGCTCCAGCTCCGCGGCGGCTTGCTCGTCGGTGCCCAGCACCCCCTGAGCGTGGTGCCAGGCGCGCCGGTCGGGGTCGGACACCGGGTCGGTGGCGGCGGCCAGCGCGCCGTGCACGCGGCGCCGATCCGGGGGCGTGCCGGCCAGGTAGACCGCCGAGCGCACCAGCGGATGACGAAACCGCACCAGGGTGTCGATCTGGAGAAACCCAGCCGCTTCCGCCGGCGCGGCCGCCTCGGGATCGATCCCCAGCCGTTCCGCGGCGCGCCACAGCAGCGCCGGATCGCCGGTCGGATCGGCCGCCGCGACCAGCAACAGCAGCCGCGCCTCGGCGGGCAGGCCGGCCGATCGGCGTTGGAAGCCGTCCTCGACGCGGCGAGGAACGCTCAGCGCATCCGGCAGCTCGAACCCTCCGGCCAACTTCGCCGGGGGTGCGCCTCGGGGCAGTTCCAGCAGCGCCAGCGGGTTGCCGCGCGCCTCGGCGAGGATCCGCTCGCGCACGGCGTCATCCAGCGGTGTGTGCACGCCGGCGGTCAACAACAGCCGGGCGTCGCTGTCTCCGAGCCCGTCCAGGCGCAGTTCTGGCAACCCGGCGAACTGCTCGACGTCACTCTCGTCGGAGTCGCGCACCGCGACCACCAACGCCACCCGCTCAGCCTCCACCCGCCGTGCCACGAACGCCAGGACCTGAGCGGACGCTTCGTCCAGCCACTGCGCATCGTCGACCAGGCACAGTACAGGCCCCTCCTCGGCGACCTCGGCCAGCAGGTTGAGGACGGCCAGCCCGACCAGGAAGCGATCCGGCGCGGCACCGGCCCTCAAACCGAACGCCACACCCAGGGCGGCCTGCTGAGGATCGGGCAGCACGTCCGCGCGGCCCAGCAGCGGCGCGCACAGCTGGTGCAGGCCCGCGAACACGAACTGCGCCTCGGACTCCGCTCCGACCGAGCTCTCCACCCGGAAGCCCGAGGGGGACGCGGCCTCGCGGGCGTACTCGAGCAAGGCGGTCTTGCCGATGCCGGCTTCCCCGCGCAGCACAAGCGTCCCGCTGCGCCCGGCCCGTGCCTGCGTGAGCAGTTGTTCGACCGCCTCGCGCTCCGCACGCCGGCCTAAGAGATCCGTCAGCTTCACTCCTTCGGGTTCGCACCAAATTAAGTAGATCTCACCCATGCGAACCGTAGCCCACCGGGTCCGGCTTCGGAACGTGGGTGTGCTGACCGGCGAAAGGCATCGGGTTTTCCACCGACGCGAAGGCAACGCGCCCGGCGCGAGTCTGATGACACGGCACGAACCGGCACGGCACCTTGCCACGAAAGGAAACACCATGCCCGCCACTCCCGTCATCGACGTCGAAGGTCTGAACGTGACCTACGGTGACTTCGCCGCCGTCCGTGACCTGTCCTTCCACGTGCCGCGCGGCGAGTTCTACGCGTTGCTGGGCACCAACGGAGCCGGCAAGACGTCCACCCTGGAGGTGGTCGAGGGTCACCGCCGGTCCGCCTCCGGCACGGTGCGGATCTTCGGTACGAGCCCGCAGAATCGGCGCGCGGTGCGGCCGCGGATGGGCATCATGCTGCAGGAGAGCGGCTTCTCCCCGGACCTGACGGTGCGGGAGTCGGTCGGCCTGATCGGCACGCTGAGCGGGAGACGCGACGATGTGGACCGGGTGCTCGGCATCGCGGGCCTCACCCGCAAGGCGAGCACCAGGGTCTCCCAGCTGTCCGGCGGCGAGAAGCGCCGCCTGGACTTCGCCACCGCCGTGTACGGCGGGCCCGAGCTGGTCATCCTCGACGAGCCCACCACCGGGCTGGACATCCAGTCCCGCGACGCCCTCTGGGCCGCTGTCGACAGGCTGCGCGATGAGGGGTCCACGATCGTGCTCACCACCCACTACCTGGAGGAGGCCCAGCAGCGCGCCGACCGCATCGGCCTCATGCACCAGGGCACGCTCCATCGGGAAGGCACGGTCGCGGAGCTGACACAGACCCTGCCGTCGGTGATCACGTTCGCGCTTCCACCCGGCGCTCCCGAGCCGCCGACCGTGGGTGCGCTCAACGGGGCCTTCCACATCGAGACCTTCACCCTGCAGGACGACCTCCACCGCTTGCTGGGGTGGGCGCATGACGCCGGGGTGGAGCTGCGAAACCTGCAGGCCGGCCCGACCGGCCTCGACGACGTCTTCCGCGCCATCAGCAGTGCCTGAACCCACACGGCACTCTGCCGCGAAAGGAACCACCAGCATGTTGGAGATCGCTCGCAGTGAGATGATCCAGATCTTCCGGAACCGGCTGGTCCTGGTCACCGGTCTCGTCATCCCGGTCGCCGTCAGCGGCTACTTCGTCCACCAGCACGAGGTGTTCTCCGATCTCGGCAGCCTCGGTTACATCGCGGCGATCGTGATGTTCACCGTGCTGGCCTTCGGGCTGTACATCACGGCGGTGACCACGCTGGCCTCGCGCCGGCAGACCCTCTTCCTCAAGCGGCTGCGCTCCACCGCCGCGGGCGACGCGGACATCCTCGCCGGGCTGGTCCTGCCGGTCACCGTCATCGCGCTCATCCAAGCGGTCGCGATCCTGATCGTGCTGGGTGTGGTCGCCACCGGACCGGCTCAGATCCCGCTCCTCGCGGTCGCGATCCTGGCGACGACGGCCATGCTGGTCGCCCTGGCTCTGGCCACCGTGGGACTCACGAACTCCCCAGAGCACGCCCAGGTGACCACCCTGCCGGTGAGCCTGTCCGTGATCGCGGTGGCCAGTTGGGTGGGAATCACCGGCACCGAGGACCTCGCCCTGCTCAAGCGGCTGCTTCCCGGAGGCGCGGCCACCGAACTGGTCGTCAACGCCTGGAACGGCGGCGTCCCCCTCGCCGAGTCCCTGCCCCTACTGGCGATCACCATGGCCTGGGTTCTCGTCGCCGTCGCACTGGCCGTCCGGCTCTTCCGCTGGGAGCCGCGCCGATGAGCCTGACGTCCGCCGACCATCACGGCGCCGCATGACGGCACCGCAGGGCATCCGCAGGCCCTATCACCATCCGAGAACGCATCAGCCCTGAGCCCGCACGCCGGCTGCACGATCGATCACCCGGAAGGACCCCATGACCGCCTCGCTGATCGACAAGCCCGACTTCACCGGGCTGCGCGCGATGTACATCAACTGCACCCTCATTCGCTCCCCCGGCCGCAGCCACACCCAGGGCGTGATCGACCGCAGCGTGTCGATCATGGAGGCCAACGGGGTCACCGTGGACCAGATCCGCGCCGTCGACCACGACATCGCCACCGGCGTCCGCCCGGACATGACCGAGCACGGGTGGGACACCGACGAATGGCCCGTACTGCTCCCCCGGGTCCTGGCAGCCGACATCCTGGTCATCGCGGGACCGATCTGGCTCGGCGACAACAGCTCGGTGACCCGCCGGGTGATCGAGCGGCTCTACGGCTACTCCGGCGTGCTCAACGAGCGCGGCCAGTACGCCTACTACGGGCGCGTCGGTGGCTGCCTGATCACCGGCAACGAGGACGGCCTCAAGCACTGCGCGATGAGCATCCTCTACAGCCTGCAACACATCGGGTTCACCGTCCCGCCCCAGGCCGACGCGGGCTGGATCGGCGAGGTCGGCCCCGGCCCCTCCTACCTCGACGAGGGCTCCGGCGGCCCGGACAACGACTTCACCAACCGCAACATCACGTTCATGACCTACAACCTGCTCCACAGCGCGTCGATGATCCGCCGCGCCGGTGGGATCCCGGCCTACGGAAACCAGCGCACGGCCTGGGAAGCCGGTTCCCACCCCGACGCCGCCAATCCCGAGTACCGCTGACCGCCTCCGGCGGGTTCCGGATCCGATCGTCAGAAACCCCAGGAGTCACCCGTGACCCGTTTGCGCCACTCGGCCCGCGCCGCAGTCCTCGAGGAGAAGGAAGGCCCGTTCGTCTGGCAGGACATCGAGATCGACGACCCGCGCCCGGACGAGGTGCTGGTCCGCATGGTCGCGACCGGCATCTGCGCCACCGACGCCCACGTCCGCCGGCAGCAGATGCCGGTCCCGCTCCCGGTCGTCCTCGGTCACGAGGGCGCCGGCGTCGTGGAGCGGGTCGGCTCGGCGGTCGCCGGCCTCGAACCGGGCGACCACGTGGTCCTGAGCTACCACTCCTGCGGCCGGTGCCCGTCGTGCGTCTCCGCCCACCCCGCCTACTGCGACCTGGCCTGGGAGGCGAACTTCGCCGCCGCCCGGCTGGACGGCACCCAGGGGCTGCACCGAACGGGAGCCGAGCTGCACGGCCACTTCTTCGGCCAGTCGTCGTTCGCCACGCACGCACTGACCCACCGGCGGAACACCGTGAAGATCCCGTCGGACATCCCGCTCGAGCTCGCCGCCCCACTCGGGTGCGGGCTGCAGACCGGCGCGGGCACCGTGCTCCAGGCCTTTTCGGCCTCACCCGGCGTGTCGATCGGTGTCATCGGGGTCGGCGCGGTGGGGCTCGCCGCGGTCATGGCGGGGAACGTGGTCGGGGCCCGGGCCGTGGTGGCCGTCGACGTCGACGCGACCCGCCTCGACCTCGCCCGTGACCTCGGAGCGACCCACGTGATCGACGTCCGGAACACCGTCGACCTGTCCGCGACACTGCGGGACGTCACGCCCCGTGGTCTGGACATCGTGCTGGAGACCAGCGGCAGGGCGGAGAACCTGACCGCGGCCGTCGACTCGCTCGCCCCGCGGGGACGGGTGGGGATCGTGACGTTCGAGCAGGGCGCCGGCGGCGTGGTCACCTCGCCGCAGCTCGCGCTCGGGCGTTCGGTGCACGGCATCGCCCAGGGCGACGCCGTCTCGCCGCTGTTCCTCACCACACTGGCCGACCTCTACCGGGCCGGACGCTTCCCCATCGACCGGCTCGTCACCCCCTACGACTCCGACGACATCAACCAGGCGTTCGATGACGCCGCTGCCGGACGCGTGGTCAAGGCCGTGCTCCGGTTCCCCCGCTGATCCCCTCGGAAAGGACCTCGCGACCATGTGCGACAAGACCCAACGGCCGATCGCGGCGACCGACGAAGCCGGCTTCTTCGGGATCGACAACTACGGCTTCCCGGCCAACCTCGACGACCCGCTCGACCCGCCGGAGTACTACCCGCCCTACCTCGACACCGAGCACTTCCGGACGTACCACTACCACGTCGAGGAGCTCCGGGACGGCTTCTACTGGGTCACCAGCGCGGGCTACGACGCCGCGTTCGTGGTCACCGCGGACGGCGTGATCGCGATCGACGCCCCGCCGACGATCGGCGAGAACATGGTCGCGGCGATCGAGAGCGTCACCGACAAGCCGGTGACCCACCTGATCTACAGCCACTGGCACACCGACCACATCGGAGCGACCCCGGTCTACGGGCCGGACGTGGAGATCATCGCGCACGAGATCACCAAGGAGCTCCTCGAACGGTTCCCCGACCCGAACCGCCCGCCGCCCACGGTGACCTTCCGCGACACGTACACGCTCACGGTCGGCGGCGTGACCCTGGAGCTCGCGTACAAGGGCGAGAACCACTGCCCCGGCAACATCTTCATCCACGCGCCCGCACACCGCGTACTCACCGCGATCGACATCGTCAGCCCCGGCAGCGCCACGTTCATGCACTGCGACGCCTCGCAGAACATCTGGGCCTGGTACGAGGCCCACACCCAGCTCCTCGAGTACGACTTCGACTACTACATCGGCGGCCACCACATGCACTACGGCACCTACGAGCAGGTGAAGACCTGTGTCGAGTACTTCGCCGACATCCACGAGGGCGGCGTGGCCGCAGTGGCACGGTTCAGCCGCTCGGACCGGCTCGACGAGATCCTGGCCGCGACCGGCCCCGGCCGGGCCTGGGTCGGCAGCGAGAACGCGATCAACTCGATGGTCAACTACACGGTCAAGCACGTCCTGGAGAAGGAGACGAGCGACGGCCGGCTCTGGTCCGACCGGCTCGCCGGGGTGATCAGCCAGACCAAGTACCACGCCTACACCGTCGTCGAGGCCATCCGCCTGGAGCGGCCGCGGCCGCAGTCGGGCTACCGGCTGCGCGGGACGAACCCGCCGCCGTTCATCGCCTGAGACCGCCTCCCGGCAGACGGATCACCGTGCAGCAAGACCACTGGGCGCTGGGAACCGTCCGAGGCCCATGAGACCGATGACGACGGATCGTCCAGGACGTGCAGGACACCCCGCCGGTGACACCGGACCAACGGTCCACCCAAGACCACGACCCGGCCACCGTCGTGTGGCCGCGACAAGGAGCCGAGACCCGATGACCACCCCGGAGACGACGAGTTGGCCGAGCCTGCGGGTCTCGGACTGGACCCCCACCCGCGAGACCCTGCACATGTGGACCCAGATCGTGGGCAAGATCCGGATGGCCCACACCCCGCTGCTCAACCACTGGTGGCAGGTGACCCTGTACGTCAGCCCGCGCGGGCTGACGACGTCGGCCATCCCGCACCGCGCGGGGGCCTTCGAGATCGAGTTCGACTTCCTGGGCCACCGGCTCGAGATCCGCAGCAGCGACGGCGGCACCCGGAGCCTCCCGCTCCGGCCGATGCCGGTCGCCGAGTTCTACACCCGGATCCTGGCCATGCTCGACCAGCTCGGGATCCAGGCACCGATCCGGCCGCACCCCAACGAGGTCGAGCCGGCGATCCCCTTCGCCGAGGACCACCACCACGCCTCCTACGACGGCGAGGCGGCCGCCCTGTTCTGGCGACAGCTGCTGCAGGCCAACCGGGTGATCGGCGAGTTCCGCTCGCACTTCGTCGGCAAGGCCAGCCCCGTGCACTTCTTCTGGGGAGGGATGGACCTGGCCTGCACCCGCTTCTCCGGGCGGCCGGCACCGCCGCACCCCGGCGGAGTCCCCAACTGCGGGGACTGGGTCATGGTCGAGGGCTACTCCCGGGAACTGTCCAGCTGCGGGTTCTGGCCCGGCGGCGGACAGGAAGGCGCCTTCTACTCCTACGCCTACCCCGCACCCGACGGGTTCGCCGACCAGCCGATCGGCCCCGAAGGCGCGTACTTCAGCACCGAGTTCCAGCAGTTCCTGCTGCCCTACGAGGCCGCCCGCGCGGCACCCGACCCCGACCGCGCCGTCACCGAGTTCCTCCACACCACCTACCAAGCCGCCGCCGACCTCGGACGCTGGGACCGCTCGGCGCTGGAGGACACCCCCTTGCGGTGGCACGGAACCTCCGCCCCTCGCGGAAACGACGCTGCCTGACCGCACCGAGCCGCCGGCCTCCGACCGAGGGGTTCAGCACTCCTAGGCTGGAAATGATCGTGGCGATGGATGATCGACAGGAAGATCATCCATCGAGAACGGGGATCTACCTGGACCGTTTTCTCGATCTGCCCTCACGCCGAGTAGCAGCCGCCATTTCAGAACAGCCGCGCCATCACGTCTTGAAGGGAAAGAAACCATGGGATTCATCACCGTCGGGAATGAGAACAGCACCACGGTCGAGCTCTACTACGAGGACCAGGGCGCGGGTCAGCCCGTCGTCCTCATTCACGGTTACCCGCTGAACGGTCACAGCTGGGAACTCCAGACACGTGAGCTGCTCGCCGCCGGGTACCGCGTCATCACCTATGACCGTCGCGGGTTCGGCCGGTCGTCGAAGGTCGGGTCCGGCTACGACTACGACACGTTCGCCGCCGACCTGAACATCCTGCTGGAGACCCTCGACCTCCGCGACGTCATCCTCGTCGGATTCTCGATGGGTACCGGCGAACTCGCCCGCTACGTCTCGCGGTACGGCCACCAGCGGGTCGCCAAGCTCGCGTTCCTGGCCTCGCTGGAGCCCTTCCTCGTCGCCCGCGACGACAACCCTGAGGGCGTGCCGCAGAAGGTCTTCGACGGAATCGAGGCCGCGGCCAAGGGGGACCGCTACGCCTGGTACACGCAGTTCTTCTCCGACTTCTACAACCTCGACGACAATCTCGGCGTCCGGATCAGCCAGGAGGCGGTCACCGGCAGCTGGAACGTCGCGATCTCCAGCGCTCCCGTGGCGGCCTACGCGGTCGTCTCCTCATGGCTCGAGGACTTCCGCGCCGACGTCGAGGCGGTCCGCGCCAGCGGCAAGCCGGTCCTGATCCTGCACGGCACCGCCGACAACATCCTCCCCATCGACGCCACGGCCCGCCGCTTCCGTCAGGCCCTGCCCGAGGCGCGGTACATGGAGATCGAGGACGCCCCGCACGGCCTGCTCTGGACACACGCCGACGACGTCAACGCCGCGCTGCGGTCCTTCCTCGGCTGACCGATGGCGACGCGCTCCACCGCGACGGCCTGCGGTGGCGCAAGCTCGCCGGCGGACACCGAGCCGCCGCCGACGCGCGCGCCGCCAACGGCCGTACCGCGCCAGATCGGAGAACTGCAATGAGCAAACGACTCGGCCCACTGGTGTCGATCGTGCTGCTGGTCGCCGTCGCCGTGATCATCTATGGATCCGTGCGTCGGCGAGGAAGGCAAGGGATACCGCAATGACCACCCCAGAGGCTCGCCCGGCTTCCCACGTGTGCACCGAGGGCGACCTGCCGGGGCCGTGGGCGGAACGCGAGGGCAGAGCCCCGGTCGAGATCATCAGCGCCCGTGCCGTGCCGCTGGGTGGGCCGCGCGCGATGAACGTGCACCGCACACTGCCGCAACGGCAGCGTTCGTTGATCGGAGCGTGGTGCCTCGTCGACCGTTACGGGCCGGACGACGTGGCTGCCACCGGCGGGATGGACCTGGCGCCGCATCCGCACACCGGGCTGCAGACGGTCAGTTGGTTGTTCGAAGGGGCCATCGCCCACATCGACTCCGGCGGCAACAGCGCGGACGTCCTCCCCGGAGAGATGAACCTGATGACGGCCGGGGCCGGCATCTGCCACTCCGAAACCTCTGCCCTGGCCACCGGCCGGCTCCACGGGGTCCAGCTCTGGCTCGCCCTGCCGGAGGAGGTCCGTCACAGCGGGAGGCGAGGGTTCGAGCGTTTCGTGCCCGAGCCCGTCGAATTCGCCGGAGGGTCCGCACTGGTCTTCCTCGGTTCGCTTCTGGGTTCACGGTCGCCGGTGAGCATGTACACGCCGCTGGTGGGGGCCGAACTCGGGCTCGCCCCCGGCGCTGAGATCGATCTCGAGGTCGATCCCGGGTTCGAACACGGTCTCCTGGTGGACGCGGGCGAGTCCGTCACGCTCGAAGGCGTCCACGTACCCAAGGACGCCATGGGCTACACCGGGGTGGGGTCGGAGACACTCCGCATCGCCAACGGTGGCGACGAACCGGCCAGGCTCATGCTCCTGGGAGGTGCCCCGTTCGGCGAGGAGATCGTCATGTGGTGGAACTTCCTGGGCCGCTCGACGGAGGAGATCAGGCAGTACCGGAAGGAATGGGAGAACCACGGCGAGCGGTTCGGGCATGTCGAAGGGTACGTGGGACACGGCGGCCCGGGAAGGAACCGCGACGGGATGGCGAGAATCCCGGCCCCGGAGCTGCCCCAGGTCCGGATGCGGCCGAGGAGGAACCCCCCACCCCACGTACGGTTCGACGGCTGACCGACCCGGCCGGCGCTTACCCCGCCTCGTTCACGCGAACCGCTGTGCCCGCCCCCACCGAGTTGAACACCATCCCCACAGAGAGGTACCCGAAGTGACCGAGCAACGGACCGACAGAACCGGCGCCCCCGTACATATCGCGCTCGACGAGACACGCGCCATCAGCGCCTACACCGTGAGCCTGGACGACGGGACCGTCGCCGGCCGTGCGGACTTCCTCGACCCGCCGGAGGCCGGCGGCGAGCGCATCTTCTTCCACACCGAGATCGCCGAGGAGTTCGGCGGCCGTGGCCTGGCGGGACTCCTCGTCCGCGAGGCGCTGGCCGACAGCATCCGCAAGGGCCTCACCGTCGTGCCCGTGTGCCCGCTCTTCAGCAAGCACCTGGCCAAGCACGGCGAGGACTACACGGCCGAAGGCGGAAGGTTCCGCCGGCCGAGGCCGGCCGACCTCACCACCGTCAAGCAGGCGGTCAAGGGCGGGGCATGAGCGCGCGGCGTCCCTCCATCGACAAGGACCCGCCTCATCGCCGAGGCTGCTCAGCCTCGGCCTCTCAGTTCGCCGACATCGGACCGTGACGCGCGGAGGGACGGCCGCCACGGCGGCGGCCGCTCACGCGTCGTCAGGTCCTGATCCCGAGGAGCGCGGTATGCGATCACCGATACCTGACTATCTCGCTGAGGTGTGCGGGGCCGTCGAACCCGACAGATCCGGCGCGACCGCGGACTACATCCCCGAGCTCGCGGCAGCCGACCCGGAGCGACTGGGTGTGGCCTTCGCAATGGTGGACGGCGCGGTCTACGCCGCCGGCGACGTCGATCAGGCGTTCAGCATCCAATCGATCTCCAAGCCGTTCGCCTACGCGCTCGCGCTGGCGGACCGCGGTTTCGACACCGTGCTGGACAAGATCGGGGTCGAACCATCGGGAGAGGCCTTCAACGAGATCTCCCTGGAACCGGGGACCGGCCGCCCGCTCAACCCGATGATCAACGCGGGCGCGATCGCCACGCACTCCCTCGTCGGTACCGAGCAGATGGGGACCGGCGTCCGGCTGCAACGGATGATCGAAGGGCTGTCCGCATTCGCCGGGCGCAGCCTGGAGACCGATGAGTCGGTGTACACCTCGGAGATGGCACACGCCCATCGCAACCTCGCGATCGCGCACATGCTCCGAACCCACGACATCCTCACCGAGGACCCCGCGACAGTGGTCGAGGGCTACACCCGGCAGTGCTCTGTCCTGGTCACCGTGCGCGACCTCGCCGTGATGGCGGCGACCTTGGCCAACAACGGCGTCCACCCGGTCACCGGGCAGCGAGTGGTGCCGGGCCCGGTGGTGCGACAGGTCCTGAGCGTGATGTCCACCTGCGGGATGTACGACGCCGCCGGAGACTGGGCGACCCAAGTGGGCATCCCGGCGAAGAGCGGTGTGGCCGGAGGGCTGATCGGGGCCCTTCCGGGGCAGGTCGGTATAGCCACGTTCTCCCCACGGCTCGACTCACACGGAAACAGTGTCCGCGGGGTCTCGCTCTTCGAACGCTTCTCCTCCGACATGGGGCTGCATCTGATGGAGGTTCCGGCACCGGCACGCGCGGTCGTACGCGGTACACGCGTAGTGGGTACGGGGGCAGCCGCGGGGAGGGTCGTGGAGCTCCAAGGCGCGATCCGCTTCGCCGCCGCAGAGCGGCTCGTGCGCGAAATCGTGTCCATCGCGCCCGATGAGCCCGGTGTGGCTCTGGACCTCACACACGTCCACTCCATCGACGATGTGGCCCGCAGAATGCTGCTGGAGGTCGTGCGGCGGCTCACCCTCGACGGCCATGAGGTGTATCTGGTCGACCCGGAAGCGGTGGTGCCCGATCCCGACCCCGGCGACGGTGGCCGGGTCGTCACCGTCCGCACGGTGGAGGAGTTCGTGCACTGCCGTGGAGGATGACCGGCCGCACACGCGTCCGCGTCCGCCCTACCTCGCTGCACGGTCGCCACTCCGCGCCGGCCGACCCTGTCCTGCCGGCTCCCACGCCGCCTTGGTCGTCGTGGTCATCGCCCTTGGGGGGGGAAACGATGGGAGCGGCGGCGGCAAGTGCCTTACTCGGCGTCCTTGAAGGTCCACACTGCGCGGGTGCCCGGGCCGACGATGAGGGTCGACTGGCCCAACTGCTCCTTGTGCCGGTACTGAACGGGCCGGTTGAGCGACAGGTCGACCCGCCGCAGGCCTACCTGGTCGCGTGGAACGGCGTCGAATCGCATCATGGTGCCGCCACGGAGCGCGACAACACCGCCGCCTGGAACGGGGCGGACGGCGAACCCGCCGGCCCGCAGCAACGGAACCGTGTTGGCCAGGTCGCGGTCGGTGACCGCGAGGTGGATGCCGGTCACGTCACGCATCAGGCGGTCTCGGTAGTCGTCGGACAGGTAACGCTCCCGGCCGACGTCGCCGGGGTGATCGGCCGGCTCGGTGCCGCTGCGCGGGTCGGCGAAGTATTCAGGCAGGTATTCCATGCCCCAGGCACCGAACGTGTCGTACTGGGCGGTGGTGAACACCGCGTCGAACCACGGCACCGGGACGCCATCGCCGAAATCACGCGTTTGACGGAATTCGACCGGATCGGTGATGCCCTGATCCCGCAGCCGCTGGAGCACCGTCGCCAGGTCAGCGGCACGCTCGGTGGAGATCCCCATCCCGGCGGAGCCGAAGGTGCCGTCCTTGCCGGGCAGATCACCGACTCCGAACAGTTCGAGGTAGGTCTCGCGGCCCAGCAGGTAGCGACCGGTCCAGGTCTCCCCGCCGGAGCCGGTCGTGGTGCGCACCTGGAAGTTGGCGAATTCCCGCAGGTAGCCGGAGTGTTCGATGGCATCGGCGGTCTCCCGGTCGAGCACTCCGTAGGCATGGTTGTAGAACAACAGCTGCCGACCGGACGGCGGCCGCCCTTCTTCTGCGCGAGCCGTCCTCGCGCCACCATCGGCCACTCCGGCAAGGGTGACCGTGACGGCCGCGGCCAGCAACGTGATCATCCGCAACGTCCGAGGAATCGGCATGCGAACGATCGTAGAACGGGGAACACAGGACTGTATATGTCGTCCACCCGCACATGGACCACTGCCCTGGCCGGCACCCATTCGTCTTCGTCATCGCTGCGGGGGGCGACCCAGGTCCGGTGCTGAAACCGCCGTATGTGGGCCACGGACCGAAACGGTGCACATTCCCGGGCGAAAACAGTGGGATCGGTTCCCATAGCGGCCGTGAACACGAGGTTTCTAATTTTGAACCAGCTCGGTCCCACCCCTGACCTTCCGTCCGCCCTGCCGAGCCGCATGAGTCGTTTTCCTCATGGAGGCATCGACGGATAGGAGTTTTCGATGTTGCACCCCACCCCCGCCGAGGTGCCGCAGGCACCTGGAAGGACCGGAGGCGCCCGCCGTGGCCTCCTGGCCGCCGCACTGGCGGTCATCGCGGCCACGCTGGCCGCCGTCACCGCCCTGATGGTCCCGTCCGTCCCGGCCAGCGCCGCACCCGTGCACGACCCGGTCATCATGATTCCGGGCATGACCGGCAACACCTCGTCGATGGACACGATGAAGGGTGACCTGCAGTCCAGCGGCTGGCCCGCCGATCGCCTGTTCACCTGGACCGACAGCAGCAAGATGACCCAGGACCTGGCCGCGGCCGCCAGGGAACTGTCGGCCAGGGTCGACCAGGTCCGTTCCCAGACCGGCGCCTCCCGGGTCGTGCTGGCCACCTGGTCGGCGTCCACGCTGGCAGCGCGTTACTACATCAAGAACCTGGACGGCGGCGACAAGGTGTCGCAGTACATCGGGTTCGCCGGCCCCCAGCACGGCACCACCAACAACGGCTGCCAGTTCTACGTGTCGTGCCAGCAGTTCGCCTCGGCCACCACCCCGTTCCTGCGTGAGCTCAACTCCGGTACCGAGGTGCCCCACAGCGACAAGATCGCCTACATGACCCTGCGGTCGGTCAACGACATCAACGCCGCCCCCTACGACACCGCCAAGCTGGAGGGCGCCCACCTGAACCACCTGATGTCCGGTCCCATGGCGCCCACCCACTTCTCGATCATCAGGGACGCCACCGCCCTGGCGGAGATGCGCAGGTTCATCGTCGAGCACGAGGACACCTCCCCGCCGACCACTCCGCCCACCACCCCGCCGGTCTCGGGCACCTGCTTCGTCGCCGGCAACACCAGCCATGTGCAGGCTGGTCGCGCTCATGTCTTGTGGGGACAGACCTACGCCAATGGCTCCAGCCAGTACATGGGCGTCAACTCGGCCTACATCACCACCAAGCTGCGCCAGCAGTCGGCGAACCACTACGTGATCGACAACACCTGCACGTAGCCGGGCGCGGCCGGGCCGGGTGACAGCCCTCTTCGGCCCGGCCGCAGCTCCGCCGGCCAGCGCGCCAGGAACGCGTGCAGTGGCCTTCCGGACCTTTGACCATGGGCATGACCGCCACCTGGGCGGCGAGTGTGGCGGCGCGGTGCTGATCGTCTCCGAGCTCGGCGGGGACCGGCACCGCGGGTTCTGGGCGTCCTGGCCGCAGGCCGGGGCCTACATCACCACCCACCTGCACCTGCCCCAGAGCATCGCGCTGATCGCGGTCCTGATCGGCTCGGCGGTCCACTTCGTCGCCATTCCCGCCTAGGTCGCCCTGTCGGACCGCAGCAGCCGCAAACCGGTCACCCTGATCGGCTCAGTGGGTATGACGGGATGGGCCTTCGCCTTCTTCGCCCTGCTCGACACCAGAAATCCCATCGCCATCACCACGACGGTCACCGTGGGGCTGCTGCTGCACGGCGCCATGTACGGGCCACAGGCCGCCTTCATCGCAGAGCTGTTCGACACCACCGTGCGCTACTCGGGAGCCTCGGTCGGCACGCACCTGGCATCCGTCTTCGCCGGCGCCTTGTCCGCCCGAGCTCGCTGCTCTGAAGGCTGCGCCGTAGGCGTCGCTGTGAGACTGCCATTGACGATGCGACCTCGGCGTAGGAACGGGGTGCACCGGCTTTGTGCCGTGGTCACTGCACGGTTTCCTGATGGCTGACCTTGAGCAGGCGCAGCGCGACCTGGACCTCCAGCAGGCGGTCGGCTTGCCGCCAGGTGTCGCCGAGCAGCTGGGTGATGCGGCTCAGGCGTTGGGTGACGGTGTTGGCGTGCAGGTGGAGCGCCTGGGCGGTGTTCCGGGTGTTCTGGTTGGTGGAGCAGAACACCTCCAGGGTGCGCACCAGGTCCGAGCCGTGGCGGCGGTCGTAGTCCATGACAGGGCCGATCGTGGTGCGAACGAGGGAGGCGATGTCGGGCCGGCCGTTGAACAGGGTGCCGACGAACCCCAGGTCGCGGGCGTCGGCGACCTCACCGGCGCGTCCCAGCGCCAGGAGCGTCCGCATACACCGGGCGGCCTCCTCGTAGGCGGCCGCGATCTGGGGGACGTGCGTGGCCTGCGCCGTGCCGGCGGTGACCGGATGACGGCAGGCACGGGCCAGCTCGCGCATGGCGGCGCGGGCGACGGCGGCCGCGTCGTCGCCGGGCAGCAGCAGAACCACCGCCCCTTGATGGTGGGTGGCCAGGCCGCGCTGGCGGCGCGCCAGCGTCGCGATCAGGTTGTGGAGGCCCTCGTGGAAGGTTCCGTCGGTCTGGGCGACGACCATGGTGTGGCAGGCGTCCAGGTCCACGCCCAGAAGCCGGGCGCGGTGCTGGAGCAGGTCCAGGTCGTGGGGTTCGGTGGCCAGCAGCTCGGCCAGTAGCTCACCGCCGACCCGGGCCTGCGCCTCGGCGACGCGCCGGCGCGTCACCAGCACCAGTGAGGCCGCCAGGGCGGCGCGTTCCAGGATGCGGCGGTCGGTGTCGGCGATGGGCGTCTCGCCGAGCAGGACCAGCGCGCCCAGGTCTTCGGATTCGGTGATCATCGGGACGGCGCACAGCCCGTCGTGGACCAGGGTGTGGCCCGATGCGCGGGCTCGGGCGCCGACGTCGGCCAGTTCCTGGGCGGAGGGTGCGGTGATGGCGCCGGTGGCGGTGATCACTCCGCCGTGTTCGTTGACGATGACCACCTCGCCGGGCAGCACGTCGGTGGTGGCTTGGGCGACGTCGTCGACGCCCTTGCCCTGCAGCACCAGTTTGGTGAGCCGTTCGTGGACGTCGGCGGCGCGTTCCAGGTCCTTGATATGGGAGCCGATGGTGGTGTTGGCGACCCGCAGGTCCTCGACCGCCGAGCGCATCGCGGTCAGCAGCCGCGCGTTCTCGATCGCGACCGCCGCGTGGGCGCCGAGCATCGCCAGGGCGCTGATGTCGTGGGCGGTGAAGGCCCGCGTGCCCCGGTGCGCGGCCATCAGCACACCGATGACCTCCTGCTTGATCTTCAGGGGCACTCCTACCAGGGAGTCGATGCGCTCGGCGACCACGGTGCGGTCGATCTCCGGGGTGCGGACGATCGACTCGTCCTTCAGGTAGGAGGGCACGCTGTAGGGCTCGCCGGTACGGGCGACCAGGCCGCCCACCCCGCTGCCCTGCGGGAGCCGGAGTTCGTGGAGCAGACCGGAGATGTTGCCCGAGGCCGCCTTGATGTAGCAGTCCCCCCGGTCGCGGTCGCTGAGACTGATGTAGGCCAGGTCGCAGTCCAGCAGGCGGCGGGCGCGGTCGGAGATCGCCTGCAGGATCGAGTCCAGATCGCGCATGGAGGCCAGGTCGTTGGCGGTGTCGTTGAGCAACTGGAGTTCGGCCTCGTTGCGGCGATGCCGGGCCAGGGTCTCGCGCAGCCGCATCGCCACGGCCCGCTCCCGCTCCAGGCGGGCCAGCCCCGCAGCAGGGACACCGCCTGCCCGTGCCCGCTCGACCAGCGCGTCGAACGCGTCGGCATCGGCGTTCTCGACCAGCAGCCGAAGGAAGGATTCTTCTGGGACCACCGTCGTCACCTCATCGCGAAGCCGAGTCTTTTGGTGGTGTAGCGACTTTCACTATGACGGCTGTTCGACATCGCGCACCCCCGCCGGCCCGGCTTTCCGATCGCGGGCCGGCGAACTGCACGACAGGTGGAGTCCGACGTCACCATTCTCGGTTCGGCACCGTTCTCAGGTCCGCGAGGTTGCGGCGGATGCCCGCGCCGAGACGTTCCGCGACCTCGGTCTCGCGTCCGGACGGCCAGGGCAGCAGCCCCGCTCCGGAGGCGCGCCCATGGCGGTCTTCGCTCAGCGGCTTGTCGAGGCCGGGGAACACTTCTTTCTCCGTCGACAGATGGGGCGCCAGGTTGCCGAGGATGTCGCGGGTCAAGGCCAGGCCGATGTAGTCGGCGTTCTCCATCGGCCCCACGGCCGACCAGCGCAGTCCCAGGCTTGACCGCATGACGGTGTCGATGGTCGCCGGGTCGCACACGCCCTGGTCGAGCAGGGACAGCGCCTCGCGCACCAGCGCGAACTGCAGGCGGTTGCCGACGAAACCGGGAACATCACGCCGCAGCCGCACGGTGGTCTTGCCCATCGCGCTCAACAGGTCGCAGGCCTCATCAAGGACACGCGGGTCGGTGCGGGCACCTGGGGCGACCTCGACCAGGGGAACGAGATAGGGCGGGTTCCACCAGTGCACGCCCGCCAGCCGTTCGGGGTGCGCCATCCCCTCGGCCACCTGCGTGATCGACAGGACCGAGGTGTTGGTCCAGATCGGCGTCTCGGGCGCGGCGACGGCCTCCAGCGTGGCCATCACCTGATGCTTGTCCTCCAGCCGCTCGGGCACCGCCTCCACGAGTACGTCCACGTCCCGAACGATGTCGTGGAGCGCTTGCACCGTCGTGATGCGGGCGCCGATCGGCCCGGCCTGGGAACCGGGGACCCCGCACTGAGCCAGCGCTGGACCGACGCGGTGATGGAAGGTGGCCATGGTCTGGGGATCCACGTCATAGACGGCGGCACTATGGCCGGCCTTCGCCAATGCCACGGCGATTCCGTGGCCCATGAGGCCGCCGCCTACGATGCCGAACCGAGTCATGGATCATGCCCCATTCCCATTGGCCGATACTGGAGCCCGTTCGCCGGCCCGCCGCACTTTCGCGGCCGGGACCGCAGCTTATGGCTCCCCCGGGAATCACACGTTAGGTCGGCGGCGAACCCGGTTCAATGTGGTTCGTTCACACTGCCGTTCCTGCGGAGTGTGACCTCTTCCCGCCCCACGGGGAAGGATCTGCGCTTACGGCGAGCAGGGCGACGACCTTGGACGGGAAAACTCCTTCAGCGGTGTGGACAGGCGCTGATCCAACCGTCGAATTATGGGGACACGCACCATAGATGGCTTCGAGAGAGAGGCTTTCTAATGGTCGGCGTCGTGATCGCCATTTCAGCGACACGCTCGTCCAGAGCATAGGGCTCACGCCTTGGCCCTGAATGGACGCCCAGTGCCCGCCTATCCTCCGAGCAGCCGGAACATGGAGAAACCCGTATGGACAAAGTGATCGCGAGCGCCGCTGAAGCGGTCGCCGATATCGGGAACCACGCTTCTTTGGCGGTGGGCGGGTTCGGGCTGTGCGGCATTCCCGAAACGCTCATCCGTGCCGTACACCACCAGGGCGCCGGTGAACTGCGACTGGTCTCCAACAACTGCGGCGTGGACGGACGGGGCCTGGGCATCCTGCTGGCCTCGGGCCGCGTCGCCCGCGTCACCGCCTCCTACGTGGGCGAGAACAAGGAGTTCGCCCGCCAGTATCTGGCCGGTGAGCTGGAGGTGGAGCTGATCCCCCAGGGCACGCTCGCCGAGCGGCTGCGCGCCGGCGGGATGGGGATCCCCGCCTTCTACACGCCCGCCGGTGTCGGTACTCAGATCGCCGGCGGCGGCCTGCCCTGGCGCCATGACGCCCGCGGTGGGGTCGCCGTGGCCTCCCCGCCTCGGGAGATCCGCCTTTTCAAGGGCCGCGAGCACGTCCTCGAAGAGGCGATCACCTGTGACTTCGCCCTGGTGCACGCCGCCCGCGGCGACCGGTTCGGCAACCTGGTCTTCCGCCGTACGGCCGCCAACTTCAACCCGCTGGCAGCGATGACCGGCCACCTCACCATCGCCGAGGTCGAGGAACTCTGCGAGCCGGGGGAATTGGACCCCGACCAGGTCCACCTGCCCGGCGTGTTCGTGCAACGCGTCGTCGCGCTGACCCCCGAACAGGCCGCCGGCAAGGCCGTCGAACGCCGCACGGTCACCGAGAGGACCCCGTCCTGATGCCCTGGAACCGCGACCAGATGGCCGCCCGTGCCGCCGCCGAGCTCACCGACGGCAGCTACGTCAACCTCGGCATCGGACTGCCCACGCTGGTTCCCGACCACCTCCCGGCGGACGTGCGCATCGTCCTGCATTCGGAGAACGGCATCCTGGGCACCGGCCCTTACCCGGCCGCCGACGCCGTCGACCCCGACCTGATCAACGCGGGCAAGGAGACCGTCACCGTCCTGCCGGGCGCCTGCTTCTTCGACTCGGCCCTGTCGTTCGGCATGATCCGCGGCGGCCACATCGACACCGCGATCCTCGGCGCGATGCAGGTGTCGGCGCGCGGCGACCTGGCCAACTGGGTGATCCCCGGCAAGATGGTCAAGGGCATGGGCGGCGCGATGGACCTGGTCCACGGCGCGCGCCGCGTGCTGGCCCTGACCGAGCACAACGCCCGGGACGGCAGCCCCAAGATCGTCACCGAGTGCACCCTGCCGCTCACCGGCATCGGCTGCGTGCAGCGGATCATCACCGACCTGTGCGTCCTGGACATCACGCCCGGCGGCCTGCGGCTCGTCCAGACCGCCCCTGATGTCACCTGGGACGACGTCAGGGCCGCGACCGGCGCACCGGTCCTCGTTCCCGAGCGCGCCTGACGCTCCCCGTCCCCCGAGACGCTGTGGCCCGTCGGCAACCCCTGACCACGCCGAACCCTGGCCAGGACTCGGCCGAACAGCGGTGTGCACCGAGCACCGCCTGACTGCCGAAATGTGGGATTCGTTCACGTACCCCACTGATCCACGCGGAACTTAGCGTTCCCTGTCACAGCCGCCTGTGGCGCAGGTCACCACAAAGGCGCCCTTCGGACGAGCCTCCACTCGCGCCCGCCGGCGCCATCCGACCACCTCCCGCAACCCAGAGAGCAGCGATCCCATGACCGACGCCACCGACTCCGCACCACGACCGGCCCGTTCAGGGGGCATCGGCCGCATCGTCGGCGCCTCCCTGATCGGCACCACCGTCGAGTGGTACGACTTCTTCCTCTACGGCAGCGCCGCCGCGCTGGTGTTCAACACGTTGTTCTTCCCCACCGGCGACCCGCTGGTCGGGACCCTGATCGCGTTCGTCACCTACGCGGTCGGCTTCCTGGCCCGGCCGCTGGGCGGCGTGGTGTTCGGCCACTTCGGCGACAAGATCGGCCGCAAGAAACTGCTGGTGATCAGCCTGATGATGATGGGCGGGGCGACGTTCGCCATGGGGCTGCTGCCCACTCACGCCACCATCGGGATCGCGGCCCCGGTACTGCTCACCGTCCTGCGTCTGGTCCAGGGGTTCGCGCTGGGCGGTGAGTGGGGCGGCGCGGTGCTGATCGTCTCCGAGCACGGCGGCGCCGAGCGGCGCGGCTTCTGGGCGTCCTGGCCACAGGCCGGCGCACCCGGCGGGAACCTGCTGGCCACCGGCGTGCTGGCGCTGCTGGCGGCCGTGCAGTCCGACGAGGCGTTCCTGGCCTGGGGCTGGCGCGTGCCGTTCCTGCTGTCGGGCGTCCTGGTGATCATCGGGCTGTGGATTCGGGTGTCGGTCTCGGAATCGCCGGTGTTCCTGGAGGCCAAGGCCCGCGCCGACGCCCGCGCCGAGGCCCTCGGCGAGGCCGGCAAGGAGTCGGCACCGGTCCTCCAGGTGTTCCGCACAAGCCGGCGGCAGGTTCTGGGAGCCATCGGCACCCGGTTCGGGGAGAACGTCTCCTACTACATCCTCACCTCGTTCCTGCTGGTCTATGTCACCACGCACCTGGAGTTGAGCAAGGGCACCGCGCTGAACGCCGTGCTGATCGGCTCGGCGATCCACTTCGTCACCATCCCGCTGTGGGGCGCGCTGTCGGACCGGATCGGCCGCCGCCCGGTCACCCTGATCGGCTCGACCGGCATGGCGGTCTGGGCGTTCGCGTTCTTCGCGCTGGTGGACACCAGGTCCTTCCCCATCATCACCCTGGCCGTCACGGTCGGCCTGCTGCTGCACGGCGCGATGTACGGCCCCCAGGCCGCTTTCATCTCCGAAATGTTCGACACCCGCGTGCGCTACACCGGCGCCTCCATGGGCTCCCAGCTCGCCTCCATCATCGCCGGGGCGATGGCCCCGATCATCGCCGTCCAGCTCCTCAAGGACTTCGACTCCGCCATCCCCATCGCCGTGTACGTGTGCCTGGCCGCGGCCCTCACCACCCTCACCGTCGCGGTGATCAAGGAGACGCGCGGCCGTGACCTGTCCCGTCCGGTGACCGGCGACCGAACCCCTGCGGTGCCCGCCAAGCAGCCGGTCCCCGGCTCATGACGCCCCGCCCCGCGAGCACCCCGTCCAGAAAGGCCGTCATGAACCCACACAAGGCCCTGCTCGCAACAGGTGCCATCGCGCTGGCCGGCCTGACGGCCGTCCCCGCCCAAGCGGCTCCGGCACCTGCCCAGAACTGCACCGAGCTGGCGGGAGTGACCATCCCGGCATCGGCGCTCGGTCTCGCGACCGGCGGCGGGCAGGTTCGCCAGGCGACGCTGGTCCCTGCGTCCGGGCAGGGCGCTTCGGCCGTAGGCGAGCACTGCCGGGTGGACGCGGCCCTGCGGCCGGTGGACCCGGCCGCGCCCGACATCCTGATGAGGGTCGCCCTGCCCACGGCCTGGAACGGCAAGACCATGATGTTCGGCGGCGGCGGATACGACGGCACCATCCCCAACATCGCCGGCAACGTCCCCTACGGCCCGGCCGACCAGCCCACCCCGCTGGGACGCGGCTATGCCACTTTTGCCAGCGACTCCGGGCACCAGGCGGCACCCGACTTCCAGCCGACCACCACGCTGGACGGCTCGTTCGCGACCAACGACGAGGCGCTGCGCAACTTCGCAGGCGATGCGCTCAAAAAGACACGCGACGCGGCGGCCTACCTCATCGGCAAAAGGTACGCCGGGGCCAAGCCCACCCACAGCTACTTCGCCGGCGGCTCCTCAGGAGGACGCGAGGCACTCGCGGTGGCGCAGCGCTGGCCACGCGACTTCGACGGGGTCATCGCGGTCTACCCCGCCTGGAACGCCGCTGCCCTGGACCTGTTCTTCGGGTACCAGGCTCAGATCCTGTCGCAGCCGGGAGCCTTCCCCGGACCGGCCGAGCAGGAGCTCCTGCACCAGCGCGTGGTCGACGCCTGCGACAGCCGCGACGGCCTGCGCGACGGGGTCGTCTCCAATGAGCGGGGCTGCCGCTTCGACCCCCGCGTCCTGCGCTGCGCCACCGGCCACTCCCAGGACGGCACCTGCCTGACCGACCGGCAGATCCGCGCCGTCCGAAAGCTGTCGGCACCGCTGCGGCTGCCCTACCGGATCGCCAGCGGCGAGACCGGGTATCCCGGCTTCCCGTTCCTGTCGGGCGCGGCCATGACCACGCCGCTGCTGGGCATGGGTACCACGGCCCCGGCCCACCCCATGCCCAAGGCCAGCGGCTACGGCGTCCAGTTCTGGGACCAGTGGATCCGCTACGCCGTCACCAGGGACCCCGCATACGACTCGCTGGCGATCGATCCCCGCCGGCCCGGCAAGTGGCGCGACCGCATCAGCGGGCTGTCGGCTCTGCAGGACGTCAACGACCCCGACCTGCGCCGCTTCGCCGCCGGCGGCGGCCGTCTGCTGATCGTCCACGGCCTGGCCGACGAACTGGTCAGCCACCGATCCACCGCGCAGTACTTCGCCCGGGTCCGCGCGACCATGGGAGCAGCGGCGACGGCGCGGTTCGCCCGGTTCTACACCGTGCCCGGAGCCAACCACGTCAACATCGAAGCGGCCTTCGCCGCCGGGTGGGACTCGCTCACCGCCCTGGAGGGATGGGTCGAGAACTCCGCCGCTCCGCAACGTCCCACCGTCAAGGACAACAACCCGGCCGCCGCGGGACGCACCCGACCACTGTGCGAATACCCCTACTGGCCCCGCTACAAGGGCTCGGGCGACCCCAACGACGCCGGAAGCTTCGCCTGTGCACGGTTCTGACCCACGCCGCCTGCTTCGCAGCGGGCCCGGTGGCGGTGGCGTAGCTCCGGGTCGGCCAACCGCCCGGGGCGGGCGGCCAAGGGTTGACCTGCCATTCCTCATAACATACATTCATCCATCACTTGTATGAATGAAGGGTGGCGGGTGCGGATGCGGGGCAGGACGGCCGTGGTGCTGGGCGGTAGCGTGGCGGGGCTGTGCTCGGCTGGAGTGCTCGCGGAGCACTTCGACGAGGTGGTCGTGCTGGAGCGGGACGAGCTTCCGCCTGGCGCGGAGCACCGCCGGGGGGTACCGCAGAGCAAGCACCCGCATTTCCTCCTCAATTCCGGCCGCCGCGCGATCGGCGAGATCTTCCCCGGTTTCGAGAAGGCGCTGATCGCCGGCGGCGGGATGCATCTGATGCCGTCGATGGACGCGGCCTACTGCGAGAACGACGGCTGGGCCCCGCGCAAGTCCGGCTCGATGACGATGGTCTACAGCTCCCGGGTGCTCATCGAACGGGTCCTGCGCGACAAGGTCCGCGAACTGCCCGCCATCGAGATCCGCGAGGGCGTGACCGTCACCGGGCTGCGGTCCACCGGGGGCGGCACCACGCGCGGGCGCGTCGAGGGAGTCGAGTACCGCACCTCCGCCGGCGATGAGGATTACCTGGCCGCCGACCTGGTCGTCGACGCGCTGGGGCGCGGCTCATCGGTCACCGACTGGCTCGGCGCGGACGGCTGGTCCGTGCCACCGGAGAAGACCCTCGACGCCAAGGTCACCTACATCTCGCGGTGGTACGACCTGCCCCCCGCCGGCCGGCGCCCCGAATCGTGGTGGTGGAAGCACCTGGTCATCACTCCGACCCAGGACACCGGCGACCACCCCGAAGAGCACGAGTTCCTCAGCAACTTCTTCCCGATCGAGGGCGACCGCGCCATCGTCTGCATGGGATCGTGGGGCATCCAGATGCCGCGCAGGACCGACGCGTTCGAGGCCGCGCTGAGCCGTGTGCGGGCCACGGCCTTCGGCCAGGCGGCCGATGCCTGCACCCCGACCTCCGAAGTGCACCTGACTCGTTCGACCGGCAACAGATGGCGCCGCTTCGACCTGGTCGACGTGCCCCCGATCGGGCTGGTCTGCGTCGGCGACTCGGTCTGCGCCTTCAACCCGTTCTACGCGCAGGGGATGAGCTCGGCCGCCCGCTCCGCGCTCATCCTCGGCAGGCTGCTCCGCGGCCGCGACGCTGTGGATCTGGCCTTCTCCCGCGAGTTCCTCGACCGGCAGAAGAAGTCCCTCGAGGTGCCCTGGATGCTCGCGATGGCACGTGACCAGGCCTACGACTTCGCGACCGGGACCGAGGTCGCCGCCCCCTGGCGGCGCAGGCTGGCCGCGCGGTTCAGCTGGCCGATCTTCAACGCCATCAACGCCACCAGCCGCGAGGACGCCTACGTCGAGGAGACCTTCGCCCAGGTGTTCAACCTCGACAAGTCGCTCAAGGAGATGATCACCGACCCGAGGTTCTGGTTCGGCCTCGCGCGCTACAACGTGCGCCGGCGGCTCGGCCGCACGGTGGTGCCCGGCGGGTTCGACGCCCGGCGCGACCCGCCGGGCACCGACTTCACCGGCTACCGCGGCCCGGGGCGTGCGCCGTCCAATGGAGCCCGCCGCGGTGACGACCGCGTCGGCGCCTGACCCGGAGGCCAGGAATGGACTACACCTGTGACGCGGCGGCCGAGCGTGTCGCTGAAGGACTCGGCTTCTCCTGCGACGACGCCGATCCCGTGATCGACTTCCGCAACCCGCTCGGCCTCGAGAACGGCACCATGCCGGTCCTCGAACTGCTCATCATCGGCGGCGCCGTGTTCGCGCTCGTCCACGCGTGGCGGCGGTGGCGGCGCGACGGCGACCCGGTCAACATCTCGCTGTGGTTCGCCTCGGTCGTCTACCTGGCCGTGATCGAGCCGCCGCTCTACTTCCCCGGCTGGTTCGGTCTGGAGGAGCACGTCGGGTTCATCTTCTCCCACAACGTGTTCACGGTGCAGTTCATGTACGACCGGCTGCCGCTCTATATCGTGGCCTTCTACCCCGCGCTGTCGCAGCTCGCCTACGAGCTGATCCGGGCCCTGGGCGTCTTCGCGCGGCGGGGCCCGCTGCTCGGCTCGGTGGCGGTCGCGTTCGCCTGCCAGGTCTTCTACGAGATCTTCGACCACCTGGGGCCCCAGCTGAAGTGGTGGGCCTGGAACCACGACAACGAGACGATCAACCAGCCGGCGTTCGCCTCGGTGCCGATGAACAGCATGCTCCTGTTCGCCTCGGTCTCCTTCGGCGCGATGACCTACCTCGTGGTCCGCCTGGTCGGGGAGAAGGACGGTCGCGGCACTCTCTCCGGCAGGCGGATCGGCCTGCGGACCGTCGCCGCAGGTGCCCTGACGCCGCTGGCGATGATCATCGTGAGCGCCCCCAGCGGCGCCTTCCGCGGTGAGGACCGGCTCGGAATCCAGCGGGCCATCCTCGGTACCGAACTCGCCGTGGTCTGGATCATCGGCCTCTACCTGCTGGTGGACGCCTGGCGCGCGGTACGCCTCGGCACGGTGGATCCGATGGAATCGCCGCTGTTCGTACGGATCTACCCGGCGCTGTACCTGGGTGTCCACGTCGTCCTGTGGCTGATCGCATTGCCGGCGTACGTCGCGGCCACCAACGGAGTCACCGAGCAGGGCACGCCGATCGGCAGCCTGTGGTACGCGACCGCGTGCACCGTCGCCGCGACCGGATTCATCCTGGTCGCGTTCCGTGCGACCATGCCGCGCCCGGTCGCGGAGCCTGTGCGATCCTAGGTTCATGGCGCGCCACGGCTGGGGGGGCCGGCCTCCCGCATCAGATGCCGAGGCCTGGCAGCGCATCGTCGACGCGACCGCCCGCTGCATCGACAGGCACGGCGTCGCCAAGACGACCCTGTCCGACGTCGCGAACGAGCTCGGTGTCACCCGCCAGACCGTCTACCGCCACTTCGACCGGATCAGCGACATCATCGGCGAGGTCGCGGCCCAGGGCGCGGAGTCGTTCGTCGATCGGCTGATCGCCCATCTCCAGGGAATCAGCGATCCGGCCGAGGCCGTCGTCGAGGGCATGGTCTTCTGCGTGCGGACCATCCCCACCGAGCCGCGGCTGAGCCTGCTGCTGCAACTCGGGGACTCCAACGCCTTCGGCCGCGGCGCCACCACCGCGGACACCATCGCCTACGGCGCCAAGATGCTGCAGCGCTTCCCCGTCGACTGGGCGGCCGCCGGCATCGGCGAAGATGATCTCAACGGTCTCGCCGAGATCATCATGCGACTCCTGACATCGCTGCTGCAGCACCCTGGCCGGCCGATGCAGGACGAAGCCCGGCTCCGCGCCCTCCTCAACCGCTGGCTGGCCCCCGCGTTCAACACGGCACGGTAGCCGCCGCCTGCGAAGGCGCACCGATCAATCACCGCGACTCGATCGCGACAGCGTCCATTTCCGGCCCGGGCATCAGACGGACACCTCCTGCTACCTTCCCGCCCATGACCGCGTCGGACGACCTCCTGCCCCGGATCGAGAGCGACCCCGAGATCGCGGATCTGCTGTCCCTGCCCTGGAGCATCACATCGCCCGCTCTCGGTCTCACCCGGTCACCGGCGCATGGACGGCGTCGCGCACGCTTCCCGATGGCCTGCTTCATCGGACTCGACCGGCGATCAGTCCGCCTGACCCTCCCGGAAGTCGATGGTGACCGGGTCGGCACACAACGCGCGGCTGAGCGCCAGCCCCGCCAGCTGCAACGGCCGGTGCAGTGGCCATGCGGTGTCGTCGTTCGGTACGACCAGGCCGAGCGCGGCGACCACCTCACCGTTCTGCCGTACCGGCACGGCGATGCCGGTGGCATCGGGATGGATATGGCCGGGGCAGAACGCGAATCCGCGGCGCCGGATCTCCGCCAGTTCGGTCCGCAACGCCCGCTCGTCCCCGATGGTCTGCGTAGTCAGCACCGTCAGCGGGACCCGGACGATCCGCTCCTGCACCTCGGCGGGAGCATGCGCGAGCAGGACCAAGCCCCCGGATGAGGCGTGCAGTGGCAGGCGTCCCCCGATACGCGTGATGTTGACGACCGCGCCCGGTGCGGTGAGGCGCTCGACGAACAGCACCTCGTCACCGTCCAGCACTCCGAGCTGGGTGGAGTGGCCGACGACCGCGTGCAGATCGCCCATGTACTGCAGGGCGGCCTGCCGCAGGCCCAGCACCGGCGATGCCCGCTCAGCCAGCTCCCACATGCGCGTCCCGATCCGCACCCGGCGCCGCCCGTCCCGCGCCAGCAGGCCGTGCCCGATCATCTCCCGTACCAGCCGCGCCGTCGTCGCCACGGGCAGCGCCGCCCGCCGGCTGATCGCGCTCACGGTGAGCACCGGTGTGTCGGGACCGAACGCATCCAGGATGCGCACAACCCTGGTGAGGACCGACTCTCCGCTGGGTGACCTGGCCACGCCCTCATCCTGACAGCACCGAGAGCGGGCGCCGGGTGCCCCACCGGTCCAGCCTTGTCATACCGGCGGCGGGACTTGGCCATCGCAGCCGCCGCCCCTCGTGAAATAGGTGTGGTGGATGGCAGCCATTCGATTCGGAAGACCCGTATCGCCTAGTCAGCGGCCCGGCTGCGAGCGAGCATGGGTGGCCCTGGGCTCACCGACAAGGCCGGCGAGCGCCGCCCTTGATCGACCGCGCGCCTGGTTCTCGGTGCGCAGACCCCATCACTGTTTCGAGGAGTGCGGTTCGCGATGTCCTATCGTCTCGCCGAAATCCGCCGCGGCCGCCTTGAATCGGCGGCCGTGCGGATCCGGGCACGTTCATGACCGCCGCCGGAGAACGGCCGGTCGTCCTGGTCACCGACTACGCCTGGCCCGATCTGGAGGTCGAGCGACGGATCCTGGACGCCGAACTGCTGGTGGCCGAGACCGGTGAGGAGGACGAACTCGTCGAGCTGGCTCCGCGTGCCGACGCGATCCTCACCTGCTGGAAGCCGGTGACCGCCGCCGTGCTGGACGCGGCCGGACGGTGCCGGACGGTCGCGCGGTACGGCGTCGGCTTGGACAACATCGACGTCGGCCACGCCACGAGCCTGGGCATGGTCGTCACCAATGTCCCCGACTTCTGCGCGGACGAGGTCGCCGACACCGCCCTGCTTCTGCTGCTGGCCCTGGCCCGGCGGCTGGGGCCGCTGGCGGCGGACGTGCGCGCGGGGGGCTGGGACAACCGCGCCGGAGGGGTTCCGGTACGGCTGCGCGGCAAGGTCATGGGGCTCGTCGGGTTCGGGAACATCGCCCGGCGGGTCGTCCCGCGCGTTCAGGCCCTCGGCATGGACGTGCTGGCCTATCGCCGCGACGGCGGTGGGTACCACGTGCCGGCAGGCGTGCGGGTGACCGCAGATATGGGCGAACTGCTCGCCGAGGCCGACACGGTGTCGCTGCATTGCCCGCTCACGCCGCAGACCAGAGGGCTCATCGGGAAGAAGGAACTGTCGGCGATGAAGGACACCGCTTTTCTCCTCAACACCTCGCGAGGCGGGCTCGTCGACACCGAGGCCCTGCTGTCGGCGCTGGACGGCGGTGTGATCGCGGGTGCGGGCCTGGATGTCACCGACCCCGAGCCCCTCCCGCAAGGCCATCGGCTCCGGGACCATCCGCTCGCCGTGCTCACCCCGCACGTGGGCTTCTACTCCGGCGGCTCCACCGCCGAGTTGGCCGAGAAGGCCGCCCGCAACGTCGCGGCGGTCCTGCGCGGCGAGCGTCCCGCCACGGTGGTCAATCCCGCCGTTTACCAGTCCCCCGCGCTCCGCGATCTCGGGCCCCGATGATGGCGCCGCCTTCCGCCGACGCTCGCCGGATCATCGAGCACCTCACCGGGCGGGGCCTGCTCACCGATGGGGACGAGGTGGCGGTGGCACCGCTGACCGGGGGCGTCTCCAACGACGTCTTCGCCGTCACCGGCCCCGGCATCGACCTCGTCGTCAAGCGGGCACTGCCGGTGCTGCGCGTGGAGCGCCACTGGCAGGCCGACACGGGACGGATCCGTACCGAGGCCCAGGCGCTGCGGCTGGCGCACTCGCATACGCCGGACGCGGTGCCCGCCGTCGTCGATTTCTGGGACGGCTACCTCGCCATCACCCGCGCGCCCCGGGACTGGACCAACTGGAAGGACGATCTGCTGTCGGGTGTCGTGGATCCCGGCGTCGCTCACCGGCTGGGTACGGTCCTGGGCACCTGGCAGAGCCGTACGGCCGGCGACGAGGCCTTGACGGCCGACTTCGGCGACCGCACCGTCTTCGCGCAACTGCGAGCCGATCCCTTCCACGGGGAAGTGGCGCAGCGGCATCCGGACCTGGCGCCCGTGGTCGAGGCCACCGTCACCGCGATGCTGGGCGCCCGGGACTGCCTGGTCCACGGGGATTTCAGCCCCAAGAACATGCTGGTCTCCGGACGGCGGGTGTGGGTGCTGGACTGGGAGGTCGCCCATGTCGGCGATGCCACGTTCGACCCCGCCTTCCTGCTCACCCATCTGCTGCTCAAGAGCGTTCACGACCCCGCGTCGGCCGGTGCCCACCAGGAACTGGCCGAGGTCTTCCTCGGCGCGGTGGCCGAGTCCGCCCGGGGCAGGATCGTCCACGATCCCGGGCAGCTGGTCCGGCAGGTCGGCTGCCTGCTGCTCGCCCGTGTCGACGGCAAGAGCCCGGCCGGCTACCTCACCGAGGCCGAGCGGCCGCGCGTGCGCGCCCTTGGCCGGCGCCTGCTCACCGAACCCGTCCCCGACGAACGTATCGACGGCGTGCTGTACGCCTGGGAGATCCTGACATGACCAACGGCACCACCATCAAAGGCCTGTCCGCTTGGGAGGCCCTCGACTCGCGCGGTAAGCCCACCGTCGGATGCGAGGCCACCCTTACCGGCGGTGCGCGAGGCCGCGCGACCGTCCCGTCCGGGGCGTCCACCGGAACCCATGAGGCGCTGGAACTGCGCGACGGCGACCCCGGCCGGTACGGCGGCCACGGCGTTCTGACGGCCGTCGCCCACGTCGACGGCGAGATCGCCGACCGGGTACGCGGCCTTGACGCGGCCGACCAGCAGGGGCTCGACTCGGCCCTGCGCGAGCTGGACGGCACCCCCGATCTAGGCCGCCTGGGAGCCAACGCCGTCCTGGCCGTCTCCATCGCCGCGGCGATCGCGGCGGCCGAGGCCACCGGCGGCCCGCTGTGGCGGCACGCCGCGCGCATGGCCGGCCGCGGCGACGAGAGTCCGCTGCTCCCCCTGCCGATGGTGAACATCATCTCCGGCGGCGCCCACGCCGGGCGTTCCATCGACGTCCAGGACTTCCTCGCCGTTCCGCTGGGCGCGCGATCGTTCGGCGAGGCGATCGAGTGGGCCTCCCGGGTACGCGCCGGAACGGCGCAGATCCTTGAGGACAACGGACTTCCGGTCGCGCTGGTGGCCGACGAGGGCGGGCTCGGGCCGATGCTGCCCACCAACCGGCGTGCCCTGGAACTGCTCTGCCAAGGGGTCGAACGTGCCGGACTCCGCCTGGATACCGGTGGCGGCGACGGCGTGGGCATCGCCATCGATGTCGCCGCCACCCAGTTCCTAGACAAGAACGGACGGTACGTGCTGGCCGCCGAGCAACGACGGCTCACCAGTGCCGAACTCGTGGAAGAACTGGCGCAATGGTGCGCGCGGTACCCGATCGTGTCGCTGGAGGACGCACTGGCCGAAGACGACTGGGACGGCTGGAGTGCCGCGACACCGAAACTGACGACCAACGGCTCCGGCCATCGGGTGCAGCTACTCGGGGACGACTTCTTCGTCACCAACGTGGAGCGGCTGGAACGCGGCATCGAAGCGGGCGCGGCCAACGCCGTCCTGGTCAAGCCCAACCAGGCGGGCACCCTGTCCGGCGCCCTCGCCGTGGTCCGGCGCGCCCACCAGGCCGGCTACACCACCGTGCTGTCGGCCCGTTCCGGCGAGACCGAGGACACCTGGCTCGCCGATCTCGCGGCCGGCTGGCACACCGGCCAGATCAAGGTCGGGTCCACCATGCGTTCCGAACGTACCGCCAAATGGAACCGCCTCCTGCAACTGGAGAGCGAGCTGGACGGCGCCGCTCGCTACGCCGGCGCGCAGGGACTGGCCGAGCCCATGTGAACCGGAAGCCGACGGCCCTGACCAGGGGCCCTGTGCTGAGCCGCCCTCTCATTCGGAGAGGGCGGCCTCACTGCGGGCGGCGGCGAGGAGTTCCTCCCGGAGCCAGACATGCCCGGGGTCGGCATCGCGGCGGGAGTGCCAGAACACCGACTGGCGGAGCGGGCGCAGCGGCTTCTCCAAAGGCAGCACGACGACGTCGGCCGCCTCGGCGACGCGCAGCGCCAGCCGCTCGGGAACGATCGTGATCAGCATGGTGCCGGCCAGCATGAACGGCATGGAGACGAAGTTCTCGGCCCCGGCCTCGACGTTGCGGGCGATCCCGAGGGTGTCCAGGTCCTCCTCGACGAGGCTGATGCCCTGGGAGGGGGCATAGGCGAGGTAGGGCCAGTCGGCGAAGGCGGCGGCCGTCAGGCGGCCGTCGGACGCCACCGGATGCCCCCTCCAGACGACACCGACGAACCGGTCCTCGACCGCCGGCGCGCTGGAGCATTCCGGCAGGTCGCCCGGGTTCACCAGCCGGTCGGGGATCACCGCGATGTCGATCTCGTCGCGTTGCAGGTCGGTGAGGTAACCGAGCGACACCGGACGCAGATCGATGCGCAGACTTGACGCCTGGGGACCGACCCGGGTGAGCAGCGGCCGGATCAGCACGATCCCGATGTAGTCGCTGGCCACCAGCGAGAACGTGCGGGCATCGGTGGACGGGTCGAACCGCGGAGGCCGCAGCACCGACTGCTCGACGGTCGCCAGCACCTCCCGTACCGGCCCCTTGAGCGCCTCGGCCCGCGGCGTCAGGACCAGGCTGCGCCCGTGCTTGACCAGCAGCGGATCGTCCAGGGCCTTGCGCAGCCTGGCGAGCGCCGTGCTGACCGCCGGCTGGGACAGATGCAGCCGCTCGGCGGCGCGGGTGACGTGCTGCTCGCGCAACAGCGTGTCCAGGACGACCAGGAGGTTGAGATCGAAGCTGCCCAATTCCATCGCCGCTCACCTCAACCTTCATCGACCGGTCACGCGCGTCGTTCTCCCTGGTCGGCACAGCGTAACCAGCGAAAGCAGGTGCGCCACGCACCAACAGGCTCCGGTATCCGGCCGGGCGCGATCGCGATGGCTGCCATAAAGGATGGCAATGGGACTCGGGCCTGGAACGCCCTTGCATCGCCCGTACTCTCGCCGGATGAACGCGTCTGAGATCTCCTCATACGCCGGTCGGTCGAATCGATCACCGTACGGCCGTACCCGGCGGGCCCGGCCGGTCTCGAGCGGCGGCGGACGGCTCGTCGTCCTCGGGAAGGAAACCCTCAGCGTGACCGTCGTTCTCGTGCGCCTCGGCGATCCGGACGGGCGGGCGCTGCCCGGGTGGTCGCCCGGTTCCCACATCGATCTCGTACTGCCCAACGGCCTGGTGCGGCCCTACTCGTTGTGCGGCCGCACCGATGACCGGCGGGAGTGGCGGATCCTGGTCCAGCGCCAGGAGGAGTCTCGTGGCGGCTCGGCGTTCGTGCACGATCGGCTGAACCGAGGCGATCGGCTGGACTACCGGGGGCCGAGAGGCTGGTTCCGGCTGCGGTCCGCCCGCCGGTATCTCTTCCTCGCCGGAGGGGTCGGCATCGCCCCGCTGATCCCGATGGCCCGGCTGGTGGCCGCCTCCCATCTGCCCTGGTCGATGGTCCACATCGGACGCTCGGCCGACACCGCCCGGCTCACCGCCGCGCTCCCCGACCTGGCCGTCCGTACCACCGCGATGGCCACGGACGGCGGAGCCCGGACCGATCTCGCGGCGCTGCTGTCCTCCCTCGATCCGGGCACCGCCGTCTACACCTGCGGATCGGACCGGTTCGTCGAAGCAGTGGAACGAGCCACGCGGGAAGGGGTCACACTCCACCGGCAACTGTTCACGGCGCGGGCGGTGCCGGCCGGCGATGACCGGCCGGTCGAGCTGGTCCTGGCCCGGTCGCGGCTGACGTTCACCGTCCCGGCGGGGACGCCGCTGGCCACCGCGCTACGGCAGATGGGCGTCCTGGTACCGGTGTCGTGCGGCGCCGGGATCTGCGGGGCCTGCCTGGTGAACGTGGTCGACGGCGTCCCCGAGCATCGCGACCGGCTCCTGACACCGGGGCGGCGTGAACGCGGCGATGCGATCCTCACGTGCGTGTCCCGGGCCCGCTCCCCACGGCTCGTCCTCGACCTTTGAACGCGGCGGCCGCCGGGCATTCCCCGGACGCGATGGCTGCCATTACGAATGTGTATTTCCGGACCAGGGCCCGACCTGTCTAGCTTCTGACCAACGCCCAAGGAAGGAAGCACGATGCAGGAGATCGCGAAACTCGGATATGTCGGAGTGCAGTCCCCGGCCTACGAGCAATGGCGGACCTGGGCGCCCGAGGCCTTCGGCTGCATGCTCGGCCCCGACGGGGACGACGGAGCCGTCCGGATAAAAATCGACGACGCCGACTACCGCCTGTCGATCCACCCCGGCGACGAGCACCGGCTGGCCTACGTCGGCTGGGAGGTCCTGTCCCACCGCGACCTGGACACGCTGGTGACCAGGCTCGACAAGGCCGGAGCGAACCCGCAGGTCGCCGGCCGGGAACTCGCCGACTCCCGGGGAGTGCTCGACCTGGTGACCTTCCAGGACTGCTTCGGCCAGCCGTACGAGGCGTTCTGCTACCAGGCCAGCGGCTACAAGGACTGGGACCCGCCCCGTCCCCACCAGGGCTTCGTCACCGGCGACCAGGGGCTCGGGCACGTGGTGTTCGTCGTCCCCGATGCCCGGAAGGCGGTCGACTGGCACATCGACGTCCTCGGGTTCCGGCCCAGCGACATCATCAAGCTGCGGGAACCGCTCGGGGACATGTGGTTCCTGCGCGCCAACCCCCGCCACCACAGCGTCGCGTTCCTGGAGATCCCCGAGCTGCTCGGGCTGCACCACGTCTACCTCGAATGCAACTCTCTCGACGATGTCGGCTACTCCTACTACGACGTCCTGGGCGGGGACCAGAACCCGGACATGCTGATGAAGCTGGGCCGCCACATCGGCGACCAGACGGTCTCGTACTACATCCGCACCCCGGCCGGTTTCTTCATCGAGTACGGCTGGGACGGCCTGGCCATCCCCGAGACCGAAGCCCGCTCCCCCCGGTTCATCGACGTGCGCAAGGGCAAGCGGCCCGAGATGTGGGGACACGAATTCACCATGCAGCCCAACGAGACCGTCCGCCCCTACAAGCGCTGAACCCACCACCCGAACGAAAGGAGAACGCGGTGAACAGCGCGTCCGCCGAGCACCATTTCGCCCTCGGCACGTTCACGGACGGCGACGGGCCGCCGTTCGCCGGCCTGGTCAGGGGCGACCGCGTGCTGCCCCTGACCGATGACGGCGCGCTGCGCGGCGCCGCCACCGTCCGCGGCCTGCTGGAGCAGTGGGACGCCGTGTGGCCGCGACTCGACGAACTCGCGGCCGGTCAGGACAGCGGCTGGGCCGACCTGGCGAGCCTTCGCGTCCTGCCGCCGCTGGAACCACGGCAGATCATCCAGGCCGGCGCCAACTACCGCGCCCACCTGCTGGAGATGGCCACCGCCAAACGAGTGGCGGACGGGCAGGGCGCGCAGGAAGCCCGGCACGCCGCCGAAGCCGAGGTCGAGGAGTTCGCGCGGGGACGGCCGTTCCTGTTCATCGGCCTGCCGTCGGCCATGTGCGGCCCGCACGACGACGTCCTGCTGCCCGCGGGCGCCCAGCAGCCGGACTGGGAGGTCGAACTCGCCGCGGTCATCGGCCGGCCGGGACGGCACATCACGCCCGAGCAGGCCATGGACCACATCGCCGGATACACCGTCTGCAACGACATCAGCGCCCGCGACTGGCAGTTCTCCCCCGAGCACCGCGCCCTGGGCGGCGACTGGCTGCGAGCCAAGAACCAGCCGACGTTCCTGCCGACCGGGCCGTTCCTCGTACCCGCGCCGTTCCTGGGCGACCCGTACGGCCTGCGCCTCACCATGACCCTCAACGGCCAGGTCATGCAGGACGAGACCCCCCAGGACATGATCTTCGACATCGCCCGGCTCGTGTCCGACGCCTCCGCCTCGACAACGCTGCTCCCCGGCGACCTCATCCTCACCGGAAGCCCCAAGGGCAACGGCGGCCAGTGGAACCGCTACCTGCGCCCCGGCGACGTCATCGAAGCCGCCATCACCGGCATCGGCACCCAGCGCAACCACTGCGCACCCGCCTGACCGTCCCTCCCCCACCCCAGCACAGCGAGGCATCATGAAGGTTCTCATCGTCGGCGGCGGCATCACCGGAACCAGCCTGGCCATCCTGCTCGCACGCGCGGGCGTCACGGTCGACCTGGCCGAACGCGAGCCCGCCTGGAGCACGCTCGGCTCGGGCATCACCCTCCAAGGCAACGCCCTGCGGGTGCTGCGCGAACTCGGCGTATGGGAACAGATCCGGAACAGCGGCTACGCCTTCGACTCCCTCGGCATCCGCACCCCCGACGGAACCCTGATGTTCGAGACCCAGGACATCAAATCCGGTGGGCCCGGCCTTCCCGCCTCGCTCGGCATGTACCGCCCGGACCTGTGCGCCATCCTCGTCGACGCCGCCGAACGCGCCGGCGCGCGCCTGATGCTCGGCCGCACCGTCACCTCGGTCGACCCGGTCCGGTTCGCCGACGGCACCACCGGCGAGTACGACCTGGTCGTGGGCGCGGACGGGATCCGCTCGTCCGTCCGCCGGATGCTCGGCATCGACATCGAGCCGCGACCGGTCGGCATGGGCGCCTGGCGGGCCCACACCCGGCGCCCCAAGAGCATCGAACGCACCGAACTGATGTACGGCGGCCCCTGTTACATCGCCGGATACTGCCCCACCGGCCCAGACACCATCTACGCCTACCTCGTCGAAAAGGCCAGGGACAAGACCACCGTCCCCACCGACCGCCTGGCCGAAATGATGCGCGCCCTGGCCGAGCCGTACGGCGGCGCCTGGGACGAGATCAAGCCCGGCATCACCGACTCCACCCGGATCAACTACACCTGGTTCGAGTCACTGCTGGTCGACCGCCCCTGGAACCGCGGCAACGTCCTCCTCATCGGCGACGCGATCCACGCCTGCCCGCCCACCCTCGCCCAGGGCGCCGCCCAATGCCTGGAGGACGCCCTCGTCCTCGCCGAACTCCTCCTCGAACGCGGCACCATCGACCAGGCGCTCTTCGACACCTTCACCGACCGCCGGATCGACCGCGTCCGCACCGTCGTCGAGACCTCACTGCAGATCGCGCACTGGCAGATGGACCCCGGGCCGGACGCCGACGTCCCGGGAGCCATGAGCCGCATCGCCGCCATGGTCACCGAAACACCCTGACCCCACTCACCCGCCGCCGCGGCCCGCGCTCTCGCCCAGTTCTCGGAGAACGCGGGAATCGGGTTGGAACCCCGCCGAGCCGTCGGACGGGCGTGGTCTCCGGCTATTCGCAGCAGCCGGTGCCGGTCCGGCGGTTCGACGGGCGGCCGTTTCGGATGCTGGAGGAGCCTTCTCAACCGAGGGTCGGTGATGCTCCCCCGGTTCGGCGGCGCTTCCGTAGGATGAAGGGCGCCGTGTTCGGAAGCAGGCGCAGAAAGCGAGGCGTGCGTGCCGCCGCGTAGTCAGATGACGCCCGGCTCCGCGGGCGGCCATGCTCGTCCCAAGGGCGGCTATCAGGTGGAGGCGCTGGCGAAGGGGCTGCGCATCCTCGGGCTCTTCTCCGAGCAGCGGCCCGCGATGAAGCTGACCGACATGGCCGCCGCGACGGGCCTGCCGCTGCCCACCGCCTTCCGGATGGCGTCCACCCTGACGGCGGAGGGGTTCCTCGAGCAACTACCGGACGGCCGTTACCGGCCCGCGCCCAAGGTGCTCACGTTGGGCTTCTCCGCGTTGCGCAGCCTCGACCTGGTGCAGCTCGCGGACGGCCCGCTGCGCAGGCTCGTCGACGCCACCGGCCAGACGGTGAACCTGGGCGTGCTGTCGGGCGACCATGTGCTGTACCTGGTGAGGCTGCGCAACAACGACCTGGTGACGGCCAACATCCAGGTCGGGTCCAGGCTTCCGGCGGTCCGGACCTCGATGGGCAAGATGCTGCTGTCCGAACTGGACGAAGCGGGGCTGGACCGGGTGCTGACCGAGGAGTCGTTCACCGGGGCGGCCGGCCCCAACGCGGTGACCTCGATGGACGCGCTCCGTCCCGTGCTGGCGGAGATCCGCGGCCGGGGATGGGCCCTGCAGGACGAGGAGCTCGCCCATGGGCTCCGGTCGGTCGCGGCGCCCGTCCGGGACGCGTCCGGGACGGCGGTGGCCGCGGTCAACGTGGCCGTACCCGCGAGGGAGGTCCCCACGTCACGGCTCCTGGACCGGGTCGGGCCGCTGGTCCAGGACACGTGCGCGGAGATCTCCCGCCTGCTGGGCGGGCGCTGACCCGGTCAGGACGGCGGCGCCTTGTGGAAGCGGCCGCCCTGCATGATCGCGGTCAGGTTCGCCGGGTCCTGGAGGAGAGCGACGTCGCGCGCCGGGTCGCCCTGGACGACGAGCAGGTCGGCGAGGAAGCCGGGGGCGAGCACGCCCAGCTCGTCCGCCATGCCCATGACCTCGCCGCCCCAGCGGGTGGCGGCGACCAGCGCCTCCGCCGGGGTGTAGCCGAACAGGTCGACGAACAGCTGCAGGTCACGGGCGTTGCGGCCGATGGGGGTCTGCGGGAACCCGTAGTCGCCGCCCGGCAGGACGCGGATGCCGCGCCGCCGCATCTCCGGGTAGAGCACGGTCTGAGCCTCCAGCTGCGCGACGGACCCCATCCGCTCGGCCATCGCCCGGTCGATCCCGAACTCCTCGGCCTCGTGCACGTTCGCCCACATGATCCCGACGGCCGGCGCGGTGAACAGGTCGTCCTTGTGCTCCTCCAGGAGGTCGAGCGCCTCCTCGTCGGCGTAGGAGCAGTGGTAGACCGAGCGGAACCCGTTCCGGACGGCGAGCTTGATCGACTCGGGGTTCTGGGCGTGGCAGTTGAGCCACACGCCGGCCTCCCGTGCCGCCGCGCCGGCCGCCGCGGCCTCCTCGGCGCTGTACTGGGTCTGCATCGAGCCGCCGGGGACGAACACGTCGTCGTTGCTGAGCAGCAGCTTCACCGAGTCGAACCCGAGCGCGGCCTGCTCGGCGATGAAACCCGCCACGCCCGTCGGCGTGGTGGCCTCGGCGCCGTGCCGCACCGGGTTGTTGTCGCGTTCGAAGCCGGCCGCGCGCAGCCGCGGGCCCGGCACCTCCCCGGCGGCGATCCTGTCGCGAAGCCGGACCTCGACGTTGCCGGGGGTGAGCGAACCGGCCGAATAGGCGCTGGTGAAGCCCGCGTCCAGAAGGATCAGGGCGTTGCGCTCGGCGAGGGCGAGGTGCTCTTCGGCCGTGGGCGGGCGCCCGAAGAACGACACGTCGACCGGCGGGTTGAAGCGGGGCTCCAGGTGGCCGATCGCCGAGGGGAACGTCAGGTGCGCGTGCCCCTCGACCAGGCCCGGCATCACCGTGGCGCCGGTGCAGTCGACGACCGTGGCGCCTTCCGGCGCGGGAGCGTGGCCCGGACGGACGGCGACGACGCGGTCACCGCGCACGACCACCTCGCCGGGGAACGGCTCCCTGCCCGTCCCGTCGAACACCGAACCGCCGGTGAAAACGGTCTCACCCATCGCGAGCCCCTTCCAGAACTTTCATTGAATGAAAGCTACTTTCTTTCAGTGGTAGTCGAAGGGTAATCAAGGCCGGGCCAGGACGCCACGGGCGAAGTCCAGCGACTTCTCGAAGACCGCGGTGACGTCCGGAGCGTCCCGCCAGATGTGGTCGGCGCCCTCGACCCGCCGCAACTCAACCGGCGCGCCCGCCGAGCTCAGCGCCTCGGCCATCCGCTCGCTCTGCGCGAGAGGAACGAGGCGGTCGGCCGTCCCGTGCCAGAGCTGGAAGGGCGGCGCGCCGACGTGGGCGTGCGTGATGGGGCTCGCCTCGGCGGCCAGTGCCGGTACGTCCCCGACGGCCGATCCGAGCAGCAGCGACTCCCGCGACGACGGGTCGCCGGGATCGGGCATCGCGGCCAGGTCGTACACGCCGTACCAGCCCACCACGGCCTCGATCCCGGGGCCGGTGAGGGCGGCGAGCGCGGCCAGATGCGCTCCGGCCGACGCGCCCCAGGCCACGATCCGGGACCCGTCGAACCCGTACTCGTCACCGTGGGCGCGCAGCCAGTCGATCGCCGCCCGCACGTCGTGGAGTTGGGCCGGGTGCCGCGCCTCGCCCGACAGCCGGTAGCCGGCCGAGGCCACCGCGAACCCGGCCGCGGCGATCCGCTCGAACGGCGAGGGCCGCCAGTCCTCGAACGCGTGCCCGAAGTCCCGGCGCGTCCCGCGCCGCCAGCCGCCGCCGTGCAGGAACAGGACGACCGGCGCACGCCCGGCCGAGGGCAGGTAGAGGTCCAACTCCAGCGGCCGATAGCCGATTCGGAACGCGTACTCGACACCCTCGTGGACCGTTCTCACGTGCCGCTCCCCTTCGCGACGAACCGCTGGGTGAGGCGGCCCACCCCCTCCAGGTCGCTGACCAGCACCTCACCCGGGCGGATGAAGCGCTTGGGCGAACGGGCGTTGCCGACCCCGGACGGCGTCCCGGTGAAGACGAGGTCGCCCGGGAACAGCCGGCACACCCGCGACAGCCGGACGAGCAGTTCGGGGACGTCGTAGATCATCTCCGAGGTGCGCGCCTCCTGCATCGTCTCACCGGACAGGCTGCACGAGATGGCCAGGTCGGACGGGTCGTCGAAGGCGTCCGGAGTGACCAGCCAGGGACCGGTCGGGCCGAAGTTCGCGAACGACTTGGCCAGGCTGAACTGCGGCTTGGCGCCGGCGAGCTGCGAGGTCCGTTCGGACAGGTCCTGGCCGAGTGTGATCCCCGCGATGTGGTCCCAGGCGTCCTCGCGCCGGACCCCGGCGGTCTCCCGGGACACCGCCACCACCATCTCGACCTCCCAGTCCACGGTGCCGGAGGGCAGTTCGACCTCGCAGACGGGCCCGGCCAGGCAGCCGGGGAATTTGGTGAACGTCACGGGCGCGGACTCGGGCGGGTAGCCGGCCTCGCTGGCGTGCGCGGCATAGTTGATGCCGATCGCGAACACCTGGCGCGGACGGGGCACCGGTGGCCCCAGGTCCTCCATCGAGAACGAATCGCCCCGCGAGGTGTCCAAGGACGCGGCCCACTCGCGGAACAGGTCCCACTCGGCGAAGACGGCCTGCGGGTCGGCGGCGAACCTGCCCTCGCTCGCCTCGGCCACGTCGACGGCCGCGTCCCCGGCGACCACGGCGAGGCGGCCGTTCAGGTTGGCGAGTCTCACCAGTCGACCTTCTCCGGCGCGGGCTCACCGTGCGCGTCCTGCCAGGAGGACACCGGGTTGCGCAGTGTGCCGATCCCCTCGATCTCGGCCTCCACGACGTCACCCGGGCGCAGGTAGAAGTCGAACGGGTTCGGCTGGACGGCGGCGACGCCCGAGACGGTGCCGGTGGTGAGGATGTCGCCCGCGCTGTAGACCTGCGGGGAGTGGTACGCCACCAGGTGCGGGATCGAGACCCGCATCTGCTTGGTGTGCCCGGTCTGCCGCGTCTGGCCGTTCACCCGCAGCTCCATGGCGAGGTCGTGCATGTCGTCGATCTCGTCGGCGGTCACGATCCACGGGCCGATCGGGCAGAACGTGTCGATGGCCTTGCTGAAGGAGAAGACGCCCGACTCCATCTCGCGGCGCTGGATGTCGCGGGCCGTGATGTCGTTGAAGACGGTGAACCCGGCGATGTGCTCCAGCGCCTCGTCCGGCCCGAAGAACTTGCCGGGCTTGCCGATGATGACGGCCAGTTCGAGCTCGTAGTCCAGTTCGCCGGTGAGGTGCTCGGGATGGACGACCGGGTCGTCCGGGCCGATGATCGCGTCGACGTTCTGGAAGAAGACGATGCCCTTGTGCACCGGATGCGACCAGTTGACCGCCTGCAGCTCCTCGTGATGGTCGGCGAAGTTGCCCGCGGTGTGGAAGAACTTCTTCGGCCGGATGGGGGCGCGGAGCCGGACGTCCGCCAGCTTGAGCCGTTCCCCGGTCTCGGCGGCCGTCCCGCCGCGCTCGAAGAACGCCCGGGTGGACGGGACGTCGAGTTCGATGACGTCGTCGCCGTCCAGCCGGCCGACCCGGCCCTCGTCGAAGGTGATCAGTTTCATCGGTTGGTCTTCCTTTCAGGTGCGCCCGCGTGAGGCGCGTTTCTCAATGGCCGAAAGCGCCGCGTTGACCGCGAGCGCGCCGGCGCAGACCACGAGCACCATGGCGTCCAGCGCGGCCGCCTGATGGTTGGTGATCTGCAGGCTGATGTAGGTACCGACGCCGTCCACCGAGATCATCAGCTCGGCCAGCAGCACGCCCAGCAGCGACAGCGCCGCGCCGATCTTCAGCGCGCCGATGATCTCGGGCAGGCAGGCCGGGACGATCAGGAACAGCATCCGCTGGACGCGGCCGGCGCCCATGGCCCGCCCGGAGTCGATGACGGACGGCTCGACCGCCGCACCCGCCGTCATCGTCATGAGGATCACCGGCAGGATCCCGTGGATGGCGCCGAACGCGATCTCCGACCCGTCCCCGAGCCCGAGCCACAGCACGAACAGCGGGTAGAAGGGCGCCATCGGCAGCGCGTAGAGGACCGACACGATGTCCCGGCCGCCGAGGTGGACGTGCCGGTTCACCCGGCCGAGCAGCAGCCCGATCGCGGTCCCGGCGACGGCCGTGATCGCGAAGGCTGCCAGGAACCGGTAGGTCGTGTAGGCGACCGGCGTCAGGGACTCACGGGTCAGCACGTCAGGCAGCCCGTCGGCGACGATCCGGCTGGGCGAGGTGAGGAAGTCGCCCCCGGCCCCCGAAGCGCGGGTCAGCGCCTCCCACAGGGCGACCAGCCCGAGGACGGTCGCCCAGCGGACGACCTGGACGCCGGCGGCCTCGCCGCGTCCGGTCCGCGGCACCCGGCGCGGCGTCGCGGGCGGCCGGGTGATGACGCTCAGGGACGGCATGGACGGCTCACTTCGCGGTGATCTGGGTGCTGAGGTAGGTGTCCTCGGCGGGCGAGGAGGACGCGATGCCGAGCTTGGGCAGCGCCTTGGCGTAGCCGGCCATTCCAGCGGTGACGATGGCGCCGTCCGGGGTGAAGTCCCCGATCAGCGCGTCGTAGGTCTTCCCGGCGAGCGGCCCGGGCATACCGAGCTTGGCCGTCGCGAGAGCGATGGTGGGCTGCCGGTTGGCCTTCATCCATTCCAGCGCCTTGGTGTAGGCCCTGGTGAGCTTGCGCAGGTTCTCCTCGTTGCCGCCGATGTAGGACTTCTTGGCCATCAGCACGGCGAACTGGGAGTCGGCGCCGAGCACCTCGGACGCCTTCTGCGCGACCTTGCCCTCGTTCTGCGACTCCAGCAGGAAGCCGTAGTTGACCGGCAGGACGAACGCGTCGATGTCGCCGCGCTTCATCGCCGACATCGACGCCGACGGGGCACCGAGCGGCACCTCCTTGATCTTCTCGAACGGCACGCCGGACGCCTCGGCCGTGGCGCGGGTCACGTAGTCGGTGAGCGAGCCCACCTTCGAGATGCCGATCTTCTTGCCCGCCATGCCGGCGAAGCCGGTGATGGCGGAGTCCTTCGGGACGATCAGCGCCATCGGGCTCTTGGCCATGACGCCGTAGAACGCCTGCGTCTGGAGGCTCTTGGCCGCGCCCGCCACCGCGTCCAGCCCGGTCGCGGCGCCCACGTCGATGGACCCGCCGGTCATCGCCTTGGTGAGGTCGGATCCCGCGGAGAAGTCGACGACGCTCACCTCCAGCCCCTCGGCCTTGAAGAGGCCCTGCTCGACGGCCACCCGGGCGGGCATGGCGTGCACGAAGTCCTGCGCCTGGACGAGCCCGATCTTGATGGAGGTGGACGGTCCGGTGGATCCGCCGCCCCCGCACGCGCTCAACGCGGTCGCGCACAGCGCCGCGATCGTGACCAGCCTGATGGTGGGGTTCATCGCTGAACGCCTTTCTGGAGGAGGTGGGTGGTGGCCGAGAACAGCAGGTTGACGGCGACCGTGACCAGGCAGGCGATCACGATCCAGGCGAACAGCCCGGGGCTGTCCAGGCCCTGGCTGGTGGTGCCGAGCTGGTAGCCGATGCCGGCGGCGCCCGCGATGAACTCCGCCGCGATGACCGTGACCAGCGCCAGCCCCAGGGACACCCGCATCGCGGCGAGCACCGGGCCGAGGACGGCGGGCAGCACGACGGCGCGCAGCCACTGCCCCCGGGTGGCGCCCATCGTGCGGGCGGCGACGATCAGGCGGGCGTCCACGTTCGCGGTGGCGCGGACCGCCGCGATGGCGATGGGGAAGAACGCGTACAGCGTCCCGAGCACGATCTTGGACTGGGAGCCCACCCCGAGCGTCGCCGCCAGCACCGGGTAGAGGATCACGAGCGGTAGCGCGTTCAGGCTGGTGAGGAACGGTTCGTAGGCGCGGCGCAGCAGCCGGGACGAGCCGGTCAGCACGCCGATGGGCAGCGCGAGCAGCGCCGCGATCGCGAACGCGGCGCCCGTCTCCCGCAGCGTGGTGCCGATCGGCTCGACCAGCCGCGACGGCTCCCCCGCGAGAGCGGCGAGCACCTGCCACACGCTGCCGATGGAGGGCAGCAGCAGCGGCGCCACCGCTCCCGTGGCCGCGAGGATCCACCAGGCCGCCAGGACGGCCGAGACCGTCCCGGCGTAGACGAGCACGCGCCGGGGGGCGATCATCGCGAGTCCTCCAGCAGCAGCGCCGACAGCCGGTCGGTGAGCGCGTGGAACTCCGGGCTGCGCAGGACGCGCGGCTCGCGCGGCCGCGCCAGCGGCACCTCGATGATCTCCTTGATCGTCGCCGGCCGCGGGGTCATCACGATGACGCGGTCGGACAGGTAGACCGCCTCCGAGAGGCTGTGGGTCACGAACAGCACCGTCTTGCCGTGCTCCTCCAGCAGCGTGATGAGCTGCTCGCCGATCTTCATCCGGGACAGCTCGTCGAGCGCGGCGAACGGCTCGTCCAGCAGCAGGATCGAGGCGTCCGACACCAGCGCCCGCGCGATCGCGACCCGCTGCCGCATCCCGCCGGACAGCTGGCTCGGGAACCGGTACGGGACGTCCTCCAGCCCGACGGCACGCAGCGCGTCCATGGCGCGGGCCCGGCGCTCCCGGCGGCCGACGCCGGCGAACTGCAGAGCGATCTCCACGTTGCGGACGGCGCTGCGCCACGGATACAGCGCCAGATCCTGGAAGACGAACGACACGTCGCGCGGGCGTGGGCCTTGGACGCGCGTCCCGTCCACGAGCAGTTCGCCCGAGACGGGTTCGAGGAGGCCGCCCACCGCGCGCAGGGCGGAGCTCTTGCCGCAGCCGGACGGGCCGATGAGGCTGACGAACTCGCCCGGCCGGACGTCGAAGGTCAGGCCGGTCGCGGCCGTGGTCGCGCCGTAGGCGAGGGTGAGGTCGCGTGCGTCGACGCGCGGGGACGCCGGGTCGGCCGCCACCGGTGCGGCGCTCTTCTCTGGCTGCCGGGGCATGCCCGTCAGGCCCCGACCATGTTGAACCCGCCGTCGGCCAGCATGTAGGCGCCCGTGATGTGGGAGGCGTCCTCGGTGGCCAGGAACAGCGCCGTTCCCGCCACCACCTCGGGCGGCGGGATCGTGCCCATCGGCGTCTGCGCGATGAGCTTCTCCCGGCGGCCGGACTTCCAGTCCTCGCGCTCCAGCGTGGCGCCGGTCTCCATGAAGCCCGGCGCGAACGTGTTGACGCGGACGGTCGGCGCGAACGCCGCGGCGTACGACTTGGTGACGCCGAGCAGCCCGTACTTGGCGGCGGCGTACTGGGGAGCCCGCGCGCTGCCCCGCACCACCACGGTGGACCCGATGTTCACGATGGCGCCGTGGCCCTGGTCCAGCATCCGGGAGCCGAACTCTTGCGTCATCAGCAGCGTGCCCTTGAGATCGACGTCGATGACGCGGTCCAGGGACTCCTGGGTGAGCTCCCGCCACGACATCTGCTCGGTCGCGACGTCCCCGACGTTGTTGACCAGCACGTCGAGGGTGCCCGCCCGCTCGAAGACCTCGTCCGCGAGCCGGCGGATCGACTCCCAGGAGGAGATGTCGGCCTGCACGACGAACGCCTCGGCGCCCGCCGCGCGGACGCGTTCGGCCGTCCGCTCGGCCCCCTGCTTGGAGCTGTTGTAGTGGACGCCGACCCGTGCGCCCTCCTGCGCCGCGCGGACGGCGATCTCGGCGCCGAAGCCGGTGCCCGCCCCGGTGACCAGTACGGTCTTCCCCGCGAAACGCGGAAAGATCCTCTGCTCCGTGCTCATGGTGTTCTCCCTGTCAGACGAGCGTTCGGCCGCCGTCGACGTACATGACGTGCCCGGTCATGAACGCCGCGTGCGGCGAGGAAAGGAACAGGATCGGGCCGACGACCTCGGCCGCCGTGCCCAGCCGCCCGGCGGGGACCAGCCGTACGAGGTCCTCGCGGACACCCGGCTGCGCGAGGTAGGCGGCGGTCAGCGGTGTCTCGACGTAGCCGGGCGCGAGCGCGTTCACCGTGACGCCGTGGCAGGCCCACTCCGCGGCCATGACCCGCATCATCTGGTTCATGCCGCCCTTGGACGCGGCGTACGGGCCGTGCTTCTTGTGCGCCAGATGCCCGGAGACCGACGACAGGAGGACGATGCGCCCGCGGCCCGCGCCGACCATGTGCCGCCCCGCCGCCTGCGCCGCACCGAAGGCGGTGGACAGGTTGGTGCGAAGGATCCGGTCCCATTCGGCCTCGGTGAACTCCAGGACCGGCCGGCGGTCGTTGACGCCGACGCAGTGGAGCAGCACGTCCAGCCCGCCCATCTCCTCCAGCGCGTGCTGGACGGCGCCGGCGCCCGCACCCGGCTCCGTCAGGTCGGCCGCGAGCGTGTACGGCCGGGTCCCGTCCGGGCCGGGGGCCAGCACGTCCAGGCGCGCCTGGTCCCGGTCGACCGCCGTGACGACGGCACCCGCGCCGAGATAACCGCGGACGCACTCCGCGCCGAGCCCGCCCGCGCCCAGGACGAGCACCCGGGCGCCGCGCAGGCCCAGCCAGTCGGTCGCCGTGTCCGGCGACACCTCAGTCGTCTGTGCCCCGTCAGCCACTTGCGGTTCCTCGCATTCCCGATGTACTTTCATTGAGTGAAAGCTACTTTCACTAAGCAAGAGTATGGAGTGACCCAGGTCATGACGTCAAGAGACCGGTCGCGCTACCACATCGCGGCGCTCGCGAAAGGCCTGCAGGTACTGAGCCTGTTCGACGGTCCGACGCTGTCCCTGCGCACCAGTGACATCGCCGCCCTGGCCGGGCTGCCGATGCCCACGGCGTTCCGGATCGTCTCCACGCTGGAGGACCTCGGATACCTGGAGCGCCGGCAGGACGGATCGGTCCAGCCCGGCGTCAAGGTGCTGACGCTCGGCTCGGCGGCGATCCGCGGGTCCAGCCTCGTGCAGCTCAGCGACCGTCCCCTGCGGCTGCTCGCCGAGGCGACCGGCGAGACCGTCAACCTCGGCGTCCTGATCGAGGACCGCGTCCTCTATCTCGCCCGGCTCCGCAACGCCGACCTGGTCACGGCCAACGTCCACGTGGGCTCGACCTTGCCGGCGACCTACACCTCCATGGGCAAGCTGCTGCTCGCCCACCTGCCGCAGGACGATCTGGACCACCGCATCAGCGAAGCGTCCTTCACCGACGGCGCCGGGCCCAACGCCGTCACCGACGCCATCGGGCTGTACGCCCAACTGGAGGAGATCCGCCGCAACGGCTACGCCGTCCAGGACCAGGAACTCGCGCAGGGCCTGCGGTCGGTCTCGGTCCCGGTGTTCGGCACCGGCGACGCCCCGGTCGCGGCCGTCAACGTCGCCGTGTCCGCGATGCGCCGTACCGAAGGCGACCTGCGCGGCGCCATCCTCGAGCGGCTGCGCGAGACCGCCGACGACATCAGCACGAGACTGAGGGCCCGATGACACGGCAGCACCCGTTCACCCCCGGTGAGCTCGACGGCGACCGGCTGGCCGTCTACCGCTCGATCACCGAGGGCCCCCGCGCGCGGGGGCCCCGGTCGTTCGACCTGGTCTCGGAGTCGGGCACCCTGCTCGGGCCGTTCAACGAGTTCCTGCTCAGGCCCGCGCTCGGGGATGCCCTGCAACGGCTCGGCGCGGCCATCCGCTACCAGGGCACCCTCAGCGGACGGGCCCGCGAGATGGCGATCCTGGCCGTGGCCGCCGCCTGGAACAGCGAGTTCGAGCGCACCGCCCACGAGGCGGTCGGCCGGTCGGCCGGCCTCAGCGAGGCGGAACTGAGCGCCATCGCCGACCAGTCACCCGTACCGCTCGACGACCCCCACGAGGCCGCCGTTCTACGCCTCACCCGCGCTCTCGCCGCCGGCGACGTGGACGACGGGACATGGTCGGCCTGCGTCCCGCCGCTGGACCGCGAGACGGTCTTCGAGCTGACCACCCTCGTCGGCTACTACTCGACGCTCGCCCTCCAGATGCGGACGTTCCGCGTCTGAGGACCCATTACCCCGGCGAGCCTCGCCAGGCCTCATCCCGAACGGCCGGACCCTTCGCCGGCTCTCGACCGGCGCCATGCGAGGACCTCGACCCGACAAAGGCGTAGCCGAGATCGAGGGTGAGCCTGTGTTCAGAAGCGGAAGCGGGTCAGGCCGCCCGGCTCGGCCGACCAGACCACGGTCGCCGAACGCGGCTCGATGCGGTACACGTTCCACGGCGGCGGTCCCAGCGAGGGCGCGTTGAACGGGGCGGTGATACCCGACCCGCTCTCATCGGGCTCGGCCGGCCAGCCCTGCTCCGCCCACGCCCTGGCAACGCGCGCCACCGCGCCCGGCTCGGTCACCCGGACCGCGTCGCCTTCGATCACCACGTCCGCGTCGCGGACCGACACCGCGACCGAACACCGCCGATCCCGCGCGACGTTGCGGCCCTTGCGCGTACCCGCGCCCGTCTGGAACCAGAACGTGCCGTCCACCCAGATGGCACCGACCGCGGTCACATGCGGACCGCCGTCCTCATTGAGAGTGGACAGCCACGTCGTGCGGGCGTTCGGCGCGTCCGCCTGCGGTACCGACCCCGCGTCGAGCTTCTCGACAACGGCGGCCCACTCCACCGGCGGCAGCCCATCCGCCTCACCCAGATTGATGGTCTCCATATCCGGAACCTATACGCCCGTACTTCCCCGGTACGCGCGATCCGCAAGGAGACACGCACCCATGCGCAGGCACAGGTCCACGAACTGGTGAGGTACCCGGATTCGGTCAAACACGTGATGTGTCCCGGCTTTGATGGAGTCGTCTTACCGGAACCTCGTGTCTTCGATCATGAGAAGAGGCAGCGATTGTCGGGCAATTCCGGCTGCCCTCTTCAATGACCGTCTACTGACCCCGAGGGATGACCGTCACTGAAGGGCTGCGCGCGCAGGAGGCGGAGCGGAGCCGGGACGCCGACGGCCGGCGGGCCACGGAGGAGCGGATGCGCATCGCCCGCGAGTTGCACGACGTGCTGGCGCACGACATCTCAGTGATCAATGTCCGGCCCGGGATAGATCATTCGGTCAAGGACCGCAGGTAGGCCATGAGGGCCTCGCCTCGCGGGGACAGGCGGTAACCGGTCTCCAGGCTGTCGGTGAGGCCGAGGGCTTTGAGGCGGCGGACGTCGGCCTTGAACGGAAGTTTGTCGCGGCCCAGGTGTTCGGCCAGGTCCAGGGCGCGCAGGCCGGGGTGTTCCTCGACGAGACGGAGGACCTCACGGGTCCAGGGGCCGCGGCGGCTGCGGGTGTCGATGGCGTCGAGGTCCGCTTTGAGGCCGGCCAGTTCCTGGTCGGTCAGGTCGGCGTTCCCGGCCAACTCCGATCGGGGGTCGGGGCCGCCCAGATGGAGCATGACGCGGTGGTAGCCGCCCTCCTTGGTGCTCTTGGACAGGGCGGTGAGCAAGGCCGCGCGGCCGTTGAAGCCCGAACGGAGGGCGTCCTCCTCCGTGATCTCCTCGGGGGTGACGGCCGTGACCGAGTCGATGACGATGATCCCCACCCAGGTGCGCTGGGTGCTCCCCGCGCGGACCCGGGGCTCGGCCCACACCCGGAACACCCGGTCGATCCGCCCACCCGCGATCCCCTCAAGGACCTCCCGCCTGAACAGCAACGTTCCCTCCCGGGTGTCACGACTCTCCTCCTGCAATCTTCTTCGGAAGTATCCAGGAAAGGCCACACGGTTCCCCGCCGATCTTGCGCTCCATGGGACCACGACGCCTCCTCACTCAGGAGGTCTGAGTGAGGGGATCCCGCGCGGAGTCCTGCTGCGCCGCGGACGCCCTTCGGGTGTCCGCGGCCTGGCCTGGACCCCGGCGCATACGGAGACGGCTCCCGAGCTTGCCTTGACACCGTCCCGGGTCATTGGATAAATATCAATTTCGACTTCAATATCAAAAATACACGAGGGGCGGCGGCCGATGTCCGGCGGCATCACGTTCCGACCGCCGTGGTCGTGCCGTAGGTGCCGGATAGCCCCTCGTCCTCTCAGACCAGGAGAAGCCACATGGACCAGATTCTGTACGAGGTCGTCGGTGGGGTCGCGGTGATCACGTTGAACCGGCCCGAGGTCGCCAACGCGCAGACGATGGAGTTGCTGGACGATCTGGACGCGGCGTGGTCGCGGGCGGCGGCCGATGACCAGGTGCGGGTGATCGTGCTGAAGGCCAACGGCAGGCATTTCTCGGCCGGGCACGATCTGAAGGGCGGCGGGCCGGTGCCGGAGAAGATCACGCTGGAGCACATCTACGGGATCGAGGCGCGCCGGTACCTGGAGTACACGCTGCGGTGGCGCAACACCCCCAAGCCGTCGATCGCGGCGGTGCAGGGCAAGTGCATCGCGGGCGGGCTGATGCTGTGCTGGCCGTGCGATCTGATCGTGGCGGCGCAGAACGCGCAGTTCTCCGACCCGGTGGTGCACATGGGCATCGGCGGGGTGGAGTACCACGGCCACACCTGGGAACTCGGCCCGCGCAAGGCCAAGGAGATCCTGTTCACCGGCCGCCCCGTCACCGCCGACGAAGCCGAGAAGACCGGCATGGTCAACCGGGTGGTACCGCTGGAGGAACTGGAGGCCTCGGCGATGCAACTGGCCGAACAGATCGCCCAGATGCACCCCTTCGCCCTGCGCCAGGCCAAACGCGCCGTCAACCAGACCCTCGACGTCCAAGGCTTCTACGCCGCCATCCAATCGGTCTTCGACATCCACCAGACCGGACACGGCAACGCCCTCAGCGTCACCGGCTACCCCATCCTCATGCAACTCGAAGGGATGAAGGACAAGCTCAAGGGACGATGAGCCTCAGCAGGCGGCCGTTTCGGGATCGGCACTACCGGCCGCCTGCCGGCGCACCGGCCGTCATCGCCATCTGTTCGCAGCGATCGCCGGCCGGTTCGCCGACGAGACCCTCCACCCCGCCCAGACGCTCAGCCGATCCCTCCTCGGTAGGTCATGTCCCGGCGCCCGTACGGCTCGCGCCGATCCCCCGGTCATCCCCGCTCGCTCGACGTGAGGCGATCATTCGAGTGCCGGGAGGACTTCCTCGGCGAAGAGCCGGATCGTCTCCGGCGTGCCGAAGTCGTGGAACTGGCAGACGAACAGCTCGGCTCCGGCTTCGCGTTCGCGCGACAGCGCGGCGGCGACCTCGTCGGGCGTTCCGGCGATGACCCCGCCCCATGCGCCGAAACGCCGGTGAGCGGTCTCGACGACCTCGTCCCGGGTGGCCGAGGAGGACGCCAGCCCGATCGGGTGCTGTACGGAGATCCGGGCGGAGCCGGCCAGCGGGCGGAGCCGGGCGAGCCGGCCGGTGGCGCTGGACGGGCAGTTCCACCAGTCGGCCCGGTCCGCGACCAGGGGCATCGTGAGCCGGGGGCCGGCACCGCCGATGTGGATGGGTACCCGGCCGGTCACGGGCCGGGGACGGCAGACCGCGCCCCGGAGCGTCCAGTGCTCGCCGTCGAAGTCGACCGGCTCTCCGGTCCAGAGCAGGCGGAGGAGATCGATGGTCTCGGCGAGCCGGGCGGCTCGGGCGACCGGACCCGGATCGGTGAATCCGTAGTCGGTGAGTTCCTCGGCGACCGATCCCCAGCCCAGGCCGAGCTCCAGGCGTCCGCCGGAGATGGCGTCGAGACTGGCCGCCATCTTCGCCAGCAGTGCCGGGTGGCGGAACTCCGCGCACAGCACGAGGTGGCCGACATGCAGCCGTTCGGTGCGCACGGCCACGGCCGTGGCGACCGTCCAGGCGTCGAGCATGTCGAGACCGCGGGCCGCGGGAGGCGCCAGGTGGTCGATGAACCAGGCGGAGTGGAAGCCCGCCTCCTCGGCGACCCGCGCGCGCCGTTCGATCGCGGCGAAGTCCATCCGGACCTGCGGCAGGTAAAGGCCGGCGAGAGCGCGGTTCGTCATCGTGGTCACACGGGGATGAGGCGGGAGAGGTTGCCGCCCATGATCTTGGCCTTGGCGTCGTCGGGGAGGGCGGCGAGGTCGTCGACGTAGGTGATCGGATCGGCCTTGCCCTCGGGGTGGGGGTAGTCCGAGCCGAACAGCACCCGGTCGATCCCCAGCAGGTCGGCCAGCGCGGCCATGTCGTCCTCGATGAACGGGCTCACGTGGATCAGCCGGCGCATCTGCTCCACCGGATGCTCCTGAAAACCCTGCGGCATCTTCTTGTAGGTGTCGGCCAGCTTCTCCATCAGCGGCCGCACCCAGGACGACCCCGTCTCGATGGTGGCGATCTTCAGATCGGGGAAGCGGGACAGGCAGCCGTGGCAGATCAGCGACGCGACCGTGTCCTCGATCGCCCGCCACTGCCCGATCTGCCGGAAACTCTGCAACGTGAACGGCAGGTACTCACCCGTCTTGCCCTCCCAGTCGGCGGCATACCGCTCGTAGCCGCTGTCGGAGGAATGGAAGGTCACCAGCGTGCCGCTCTCTTCGACCAGCTTCCAGAACGGGTCGAACTCCGGCAGCGCCATCGACCGGGGACCGCGGACCCCGAACGCCGGGGCGGGACGGATCAGCACCGCGCGCGCACCCCGCTCCAGAGCCCACTCCAGCTCCTTGATCGCCTCCGCCACGATCGGCAGCGTGATCACCGGGGTGGTGAAGATCCGGTCCTGGTAGTTGAACGACCAGACCTCGTCCAGCCAGCGGTTCAGGGAGTGGACGGCCGCGTGGGTCAGCTCCGGCTCGTCCCGCATCCGCTCCTCCAGCAGGCTCGCCAGCGTCGGGAACATCAGGGTCCGCTGGACGCCCTGCTCGTTCATCAGCTCCAGCCGCGGGCCCGGCTCCCGGAAGGCCGGGATCGACTCGATCGGCTTGCCCACGATCTCCCGGTACGACCTGCCCTCCGGGTTCCCGTTCTTGTAGTAGTCCTCCTGCGCGCCGGGGCGGGCCACCTTGGAGAACGTCGGGTTCGGGATGTACTCGCTGATCTGCCCCCGGATCGCGATCTTCGTCCGCCCCCGGACCTGCACATATTCGATGGCGCCCTGGTAGGCCTCCGGCAGGTACCGGGTGAAGGCGTCCTCGGTCTCGTACAGATGGTTGTCCGCGTCGAACAGCGGATACGGCAGCTCGCGTGACGGCATGAGTGTCACCCTCTCGGTTCGAAAATCATCCGCAGAATATATCGACCTCGATGTCAAAATCAATCATGCCTGGCGGGATGGCCCGGCGGTCAGAGGACCATGCCCGGGTCCGAGGGCCGGTGGACGAGGGGCCGGATCATCCCGTAAACGGTGTAGGACGCCACGAGCCGTCCGGCCTGGTCGTAGACGCGCCCTTCACTCTGGGTCCCTCCACGGCCCGTGTAGACGACCTGGTTGGCATACAGCAGCCACTGGGTGACGTCGACGTCGTCGTGGTAGGCGACGGTGGCCTTGGAGATGCCCGTGGAGATCGTCTTGTGCGCCTGGGCCTCGCTGTAGCCGGCGTGCGGGCGCAGCGCCGCGGCGATCGTCCAGTGCGTGACCGACTGCGTCATCAGGGCGGTGTGCAGGCACGCGACCGGCGGCGCGTCGGCGAAGCGCGTCCACACGAACAGTTCGGGAGGCCCGACGTGCCGGGGATCCCGGTCGTAGGCGTCGTCGACGATGCGGAGCTCTCGCCCTTGGACCTGCATGCCGGGCTCCTCGAAGGCACGGAGGGCGTCCGGCGCCGGAACGTCGGGCATCGGTGCGGTGGAGCCGATCAGATCGTCGGCGTCGGCCCCCATGAGGATCAGCCCCGCGCAGCGGAGCCTGTCCTCCTGCTTCACCTGCGCCAGGACGGTGGAGTAGGTCCGGCCGCTGTGCGGCACGTCCAGCTCGACGGCGATCTCCGCGTCGTGGCGGGCGGCCCGGGAGAAGACCATCGACGCCGAGGCGACCCGCTGACCGGGGATCTCCTTGGACGCGGCGACGACGGCGTCCGCGAGGAGCTGGCCGGCTTCCACCACGTTGCGGCCGGTGGACCCGTGGGCGGGCGCGGTGTACCGGCCCGGTCCGTCCCGCCGCACGTCCATCAGGCGGAGCAGTTCACCCTGATCCCAGGGCCGCGCCGACTCCCCCGCAGCGCCCCGCTCTCCATCAGTCCCCATCGCTCTCACTCCCCAGCCGCGTCGATCCGATCGAATCCGCAGCATATATTGACAATGACGTCAAAAATAGATTTGCTCGCACGGACGTTCGGAGGAGGTGTCATGCCGGACAGCGTTTCGCGGATCCTGCGCTTCGTCGACGGCTGGGGACGGCGCGCGTACCCGGTGCGGTGGTCGCTCCGGGACACGATCACGTACGCCATCGCCACCGGGGCCGACGGGCGCAACGCCCGCGCGCTCGTCTGGGAGTCGGCGCCCGATTTCGAGACCCTGCCGACGTTCGCGACGCGCTTCGCGCACGACGCGATCATCGACTTCGCGGCCGGAACCCAGAACGCGGGGCTCCCCGCCTTCGCGCGCGCCACCCGCGTCCGTCTCCACCGTCCGCTCGCCGCCGAGGGCGGCCATGACGGCCAGGCGAGCGCGTCGGCCGTGCTCAGCGTCAAGGAACGGGCCCCCGAGCGGCTGGTGCTGACGCTCGATGTCGAAACGCGCGTGGCGGACGAGCCGATCGCGGACTCGTCACTCGACGTGCATTTCCGGCTCGGGGACGCGAGGAGTGCGCGGCGGCCGTCTCGCGGAGCCGACGACGACGAGACCGGCGACGGGACCGTCGAGGTGAAGGAAAGCGTCCATCCCTACCAGGCCGCCGTCTTCCGCACTCTGCTGGGGCTGACGGCCGATGGCCGCGTGCAGGACGCGATGCACATCGACCCGGTCCGATCACGTGAGATCGGCTTGTCCGCGCCGGCGCTTCCCGGAGAGGTCACCCTGGGCATCGTCGCCAGACTGGCCGCACGGAATCTCCAGCCGCTCGGGTTCCGCGGCCTCGTCGGTGCCGAGGCGTCGTACCTGAGCCCCGTATCCGACCAGGACGGGCTGCTGGTCACGTTCACGCCGTCCCGAAATGGATCAGTGCGCACGAGGGTGGTCAACGGAAAGGGCCGTATCGCGGCGCGCGGAACGCTGCACTTCCAGACCTCCCCCCACCAGGCCTCCTCCCCCACCCCCGGTTGCAGGGAGACATCGTGAAACCGTCCTTCGAAGGCTCGCTTCCGCCGCTCGCCGAGCGCACGATCGTGCACGTCCTGCGCGAGCACGCCGAGCGGCACCCCGGCCGGCCGGCGATCGCGGGACCCGGGGCCGAGCTCGGCTACGGCCGGCTGCTGGAGGAGGCGGCGGCTCTCGCGGGCGGCCTGCGCGCCCGCGGCATCGGGCCCGGCGATCGCGTCCTGCTGATGCTCGACGACCACGTGGACGCGGTCGTCGCGTGGCTGGGCGTCGTCTGTGCGGGCGCGGTGGAGGTCCCGGTCAACACCGCGTTCGACGGCGGCTTCCTCGACCACGTCGTGCGCGACAGCGGCGCCGTCGCGGCGATCGCCGAATCGCCGTATCTCGACCGTCTCGCGAAGGCCGGCGGGGGGCGGCTGCGAGGCCGCCTCATGGCGTACGTCCCGGGGAAGGGCCGCGGCCGGTTCGAGGTCCCCGAAGGCGAACCGACGATCGCGGACGCCGATCCCTGGGACATCGCGGCGGTGTTCTACACGTCCGGGACGACCGGGCCGAGCAAGGGCGTGCTCGTTCCGCACGCCCAGGCCTACGGGTACGCGAGCCCGGTCTACATCGGAGCGGTCAAGCCGGACGACACCAGCTACGTGGCGATGCCGCTGTTCCACGTGGGCGGTCAGCTGTGGGGGGTGTACAACGCGCTGATCGCGGGAGCGCGCGCCTACGTCGCTCCCCGGTTCTCGGCGTCGGGATTCTGGGCGGACATCGCCCGGAGCGGCTCCACCTTCGCCGTGCTCACCGGCGCCATGGCCCGCTTTCTGGAGGCACGGCCGCCGGATCCGCTGGAACGGACGAGCGGCCTGCGCAAGGTGTGCCTGGCACCGGTACCGGCGGACGTCGACGCGTTCTGCGCACGGTTCGGGGTCGCCTACTGCGCCGGCTACGGCAGTACGGAGGCCGCCACGCCGATCGCCGCCCCGCACGGGGTGTCGGGCGCGGGCGGGCTCGGCTGGGCGCGTCCGGGCTTCGAGGCCCTGGTCGTGGACGAGCACGACCGGCCGGTCCCGGACGGGCGGATCGGCGAACTCGTCGTCCGGCCGGACGAGCCGTGGACGATGTTCCAGGGCTACGTCGGGCGCCCGGAGGCCACGGCGGCGGCGTGGCGGAACTCCTACTTCCACACCGGCGACGCCGTCCGCAGGACGCCGGACGGCGAGTTCTTCCTGGTCGACCGCATCCACGACAGCATCCGCCGCCGCGGCGAGAACATCTCGTCGCTGGAGGTCGAGGCCGAGGCGAACACCCACGGGCAGGTCACCGAGACCGCGGCGATCGGGGTGCCCAGCGAGCACAGCGAGGAGGAGGTCCTGCTGCTGGCGGTACCGCACCCCGAAGGGGCGCCCCACCCCGCCGACCTGTTCCGCTACCTGGCGGAACGGCTGCCGTACTTCGCCGTCCCCCGTTTCATCGCGTTCGTCCCCGAGCTGCCGCGATCGGCCTCCAACAAGATCATGAAGCGGCCGCTGCGGGAGGCGGGGATTCCGGACGACGCGTGGGACGCCGAACTGAACGGCCTGCGCGCCACCCGGAACGGGATCGTCCCGCTATGAGTCATTGAACCGAACGACAGGTAGCCCTCATGGATGTCACTCTGAGCGCCGAGCAACGCCAGCTCGTCGAGTCCTTCACCGCGCTGTACGGCGACGCGTCGCCGCCGTCCCGGGTCCGGGCGGCCGAGCCGCTCGGCTTCGATCCCGGCCTGTGGGAGACGGTACGGTCCGCCGGCGCCGTCGCCATGGCCGTCGGCGAGGCGGACGGCGGCTGGGGCGCGGGACCGCTCGACCTCGCGCTCATCGCCGAGGTCCAGGGACGCTTCATCGCTCCCGTCCCGATCGTGGAGGCGCAGGTGGCCGCGCGGCTGCTGGCCCGGCTGGGGACGCCGCGCGCCTCGGCCGCGCTCGCCGCCGCGGTGGCGGGCGAGCGCACGGTGACGCTGGGCGTCCATCCGGCCCGCGAGGGCGTGGCCCGGCTCGTACCGGCCGGCGCGGTGGCCGATGACGTGCTGGTGATGGACGGGAGCCGGCTCCTGCTCGTCGCGTCCGGCGGTAACGGCGTCCAGGTGGAGAACCTTGGTTCGCTGCCTCTCGCCGACGTGAGCCTGGGCTCCGGCGCGGAGGTACTCGCCGACGGACCGGACGCCGAGGCCGCCTACGAGGGCGCACTGGACGAGTTCCTGCTCCTCACCGCCGCCGCCCAGGTCGGGATCGCCGCCCGTGCCATCGAGATCGGCGTCGGTTACGTCACCGAGCGCCGCGCCTTCGGCGTCCCGATTGGTTCCTTCCAGTCCATCGCCCATGCCCTGGCCGACTCCGCCGCCGCCGTGGACGGCGCCCGCCTGCTCACGTACGAGGCCGCCTGGGCGCGCACCGAGGATCCGGAACGCTTCGCCGAGCTGGCGGCCATGGCGTTCGCGTTCGCGACCGAGACGGCGCGCGACGCGACGTACCGCAGCCTGCACTTCCATGGCGGCTACGGCTTCACCGACGAGTACGACATCCAGCTCTACTACCGGCGCGCCCGGGCCTGGGCCGCCGTCTACCTCGAGCCGCGTGCCGCCTACCGCAGGGCGGCCGACCGCCGCTACGGCACCGTCCGAGCGGCCGCACAGATGGAGGAACAGTGGACTTCCGCATAGGAGAACGGGGCGAGTCGCTGCGCGCGGAGGTCAGAGCGTTCCTCAAGGAACATCTCACCGATGAGCTGGCCGAGCGCTGCCACCGCACCGGTGTCGCGCACGACGATGACTTCGTCCGCGCGATGCACGAGGCGGGGCTGCTGGCGCTGGGCTGGCCCGAGGAGTGGGGCGGACGGCCCTGCGACCCCCTCGACCTGTGCGTCGTCGAAGAGGAGCTGAGCAAGGCCGAGGCCCCCACGTACGGGGTCAGCACGACGCACATGGTCGCGCGCGCCCTGCTGAAGTGCGGGGACGACCGGCAGCGCGCGGAGATCGTCCCCCGTGCCGTGCGCGGCGAGATCGTCATCGTGCTGGGGTTCACCGAGCCCGAGTGCGGGTCCGACCTCGCCGCCGCCCGGACCCGCGCGGTGCGGGACGGGGACGAGTGGGTCGTCAACGGCTCCAAGATGTTCACGACCAATGCCCAGATCGGTGACTACGCGTTCCTCCTGGCGCGGACCGACCCGGCGTCCAAGCACGGGGGGCTGACCACGTTCCTGGTGCCCCTCGGCGGGCCCGGGATCGAGGTGCAGGCCGTGCGGACCATCTCCGGTGAACGGACGAACATCACCTACTACCGGGACGTGCGCGTCCACGACGAGTGGCGCGTCGGTGATGTGGGCGGCGGCTGGCGCGTTCTGGGCGAGGCGCTTCAGGAGGAGCACTCGGTGGGCTTCGGCGCCTCGATGCTGCGCCTGCTGGAGGCCGCGGAGGGCTGGGCGCGTTCGGCCTCCGGGGTTTCGGGCCGGCCGCGGATCGAGGACCCGGACGTGCGGGAGCGGCTCGGCCGGTGCGCCGCCGAGGCCGAGGTCTCGCTGCTGCTCCAGCGCCGCGCGGCGGCGATGGCGCAGCGTGGCGCGGTCCCCGTGGCGGAGGGGCCGATGGCCAAGCTCTTCAGTTCTGAAGCGCTGACCCGGGCCGCGGAGGACCTGTTCGACCTCCTCGGCCCGGACGCCCTGCGCAGCCGGCTGTCGCCTGCCGCGCCCGAAGGCGGGCGGGTCGAGCACGCGCTGCGCTTCTCCCTCGGCACGACGATCTACGGCGGGACGAGCGAGATCCAGCGGGGCATCATCGCCCGCCGGGGACTCGGTCTCCCCCGGTAGCGCCCGGGAACGCGGACATGACCACCGGCGGCCGCGTCTGACGCGGCCGCCGGTGGTCATGTGACCGGTCCTCCAGTGGTCAACCGGCCGGCTGGCCGGCGCCCGCTCCCAGATAGGCCTGCCGCAGCACGCTGGACGAGGCGAGCAACTCGGCCCCGGTACCGGACATCGACAGCCGCCCCCGGCTCAGCACGTACCCGCGATCACTGACCGACAGGACCTGCGAGGCGTGCTGCTCGACGATGAGCACCGCCGTCCCGGCATCGGCGGCGGCGCGGAGCCGCTCCAGCAGCCGGGTCACGATGAGCGGCGCGAGCCCCAGCGACAGCTCGTCGACCAGCAGCAGATCGGGCTTGCCCGCCAGGCTCCGCGCCAGCGCGAGCATCCGCTGCTCACCTCCCGAGAGCAGGCCGCCGCGGCGCTTGAGAAGCGGCTCCAGCTCAGGGAAGAGCGCCAGCGCGTCCGTGACACTCCCGGGCCCGAGCCTCAGGTTGGCCAGCGTGGTCAGCCGGCTGAAGACCGACCCCTGCTCGCTGATGTAGGAGATGCCCTGCCGTGCCCGCTGGTGCAGCGCCCCGCGCAAGGGGGCGCCCCGGTAGAGGATCCGCCCGGACGTCGGCGCCAGCACGCCGGCGAGCGCGAGGAGCGTCGTGGTCTTGCCGGCCCCGTTGGGACCCAGCAGCGCCACGACCTCGCCCTTGTCGATGTGCAGGTCGAGCTCGCGGATGACGTCCACACCGGAGTATCCGGCGGACGTCCCTTCGACGGTCAGCAGCATTGATCTCACGCCCTCTCCGGCGCGAGCCGGTCGCCGTCGCCGGTCGTTTCCCGGTCGTCCGCCTGATGGCCGGTGCCGAGGTAGGCCTCGACCACGGCGGGGTCCCGCAGTATCTCGGCCGGCTCGCCGTCGGCGATCAACCGCCCGAAGTTCAGGACGGCGATCCGGTCGGCGCAGGTCTGCACGAACGACATGTCGTGCTCGATGACCAGGACGGCGATGCCGAGGGTGTCGGTCAGCCGCCGGATCAGCCGGGCCAGTTCGGTCGTCTCCTCCTCGCCGAGGCCCGCCGCGGGCTCGTCCAGGAGCAGCACGGCGGGCTCGGACGCCACCGCGCGGGCGATGGCCAGCAGGCGGCGGCGCCCGTGCGGCAGTTCGCCGGGGAACCGCTCCAGGTCGTCCGCCAGCCCGAACTCCTGTACGGCGGCCTCGCCCGCGGCGGTGAGCCGGGGCGTACGCGGGCGGACCAGGTCGGTGACGTACCGCAGCGGCGGGATCCCGGACGTGACAAGAAGGTTCTCCAGTACCGTCAGATCCTCGAACAGCTCCAGGGACTGGAACGAACGGACCAGCCCGGCGCGGGCCCTGCGCGCGGCGCCCCAGTCCTCCAGGGCCTGGTCGCCGAGCCGGATCCGACCGCCCCGCTCCGGTTTCACGAAGCCGGTCAGCGCGTCGATCACCGTGGTCTTACCGGCGCCGTTGGGCCCGATCAGGGCCACCACTTCGCCGGGAGCCACGCTCAGGCTCACATCGTCGACGGCCTGCACCCGGCCGAAGCGGACGTTCAGCCCGCTGACCTCCAGGGTGCGCGCACCCGCCGGGCGCTCGGCCCGCGGCGCGTCCCCGGCCCCCGCGTGGGCGGGCCCGGCGACGGACTTGGGGGAAGGCTCGGGCACGGGCTCGGGCTCGGGCTCGGGCTCGGGGGTGCGGCGCTTGCGGGACCCGAGCCGCTCGCGGACCGCGGTGACGGCTCTGACCTGCTCGAAGGCCATTCCGCTGGGATTCGCGATGATGATCATCAACAGCATCGCGCCCGAGATGATCTCCAGCGCGTTGGTGCCCAGTCCGAAGGAGTGCAGGATCTGCCCGCCCACGCCGCCCGGGGCGAACGAACCGCCGCCGAGCGCGCCGATCACGTAGCCGAGCCCGCCGATCACGGTGAAGACCACCAGCTGCACGGACGAGAACGGGGAGAACTCGGTCAGCACCAGGTTCTGCTGCCGGAACGCCAGGAACACGCCGCCGAGCGCGGCCAGGGCGGCGCCGAGGCCGAACGCGTAGACCTTGATCGCCGCGCTGTTGAGGCCGAGCGCCGCGGCCGCCCGCTCGTTGCTGCGCAGCGCGATCAGCCGCAGCCCGGTGCCGCTGCGCCGCAGGTTCGCCACGGCGACGCACACCGCGACGACGACGGCGAGCGTGACGAACGCGAGCCGCCGCGGGTGGTCGAAGCCGTCCATCGCCCAGCCGAAGACGTTCAGCTTGCCGACGTTGATGCCTTCCAGCCCGCCGGTGAGGGCGGGGTTCTGCAGGATCAGCTGGGAGAGCACGACCGACAGGCCGAAGGTCAGCAGGGCCAGGTTCACGCCCCGGGTGCGCAGCGCGGGCACCGCGAACACGACCCCGACCACGGTGGTGATGACCACCGCGGCGATCAGGGCCGGGATCAGCGGCCACGACTGCGTCTGGATCAGCTTCCCGGCGATCCACGCGCCGGTGCCGGCCAGTCCCATCTGCGCCAGCGAGATCTGCCCGGTGAGGCCGGTGACCACCACCAGTGACAGGCAGATCATCGCGACGGCCAGGCTGACCTGGACCGAGGCCGCCCAGGCGACGGGCACCACCGAGATCACCACGACCGTCACCGCCAGCGCCGCGAGCAGGCCGGGCAGCGAGATCCGGCCGGTGCCGAGCACCGGCAGCCGGTCCAGCAGCTCGCCCCGGACGGGCAGGCTGCGGCCCGAGACGAAGAGCACGACGACGATCATGAGGAACGCGGCCGAGTGCGACACCGACTGGGCGGTGAAGGTACCGAACAGCAACTGGTCGTCCGACACGAAGGGCGCCAGCGGCCCCTCGTTCACGATGTAGCGGCCCAGCAGGGTCTCGATCACGCCGATCGCCAGCGCCGCCGCGAGCGTCCGCCAGAACGAGACGAACCGGCCGACCAGCGCCGCCGCCAGCGAGCGCAGCACGATCAGGGCGAGCGCCTCGACGCTGAGGAACAGGATCGGCGCGACCAGGATGCCGGCCAGCGAGGCCAGCACGGCGCCGAGCACCCAGTTCGCGGTGGCGACGACGTCCGGCGACTTGCCGAGGGCGGCCGCGGCCACCGGGTTCTCCGCGATCGCCTCGGTGGTGCGCCCGAACGGCGTCCAGCGGAACAGCGCGACCAGGCCGAGCGTGAGCGCGACCGCGATGCCGATGACCCAGAACCGGTCCTCGCCGATCCCCGCCCCCGCGCCGAACACGTGGATCGCGTCGTGCGGGAGCGGGGAGACGACGAGGTCCTGCCCGCGTCCCCACAACTGGTAGCCGATCCCGACCAGCAGAGCGAAGACGCCCAGGGTCGCGACCAGCCTTACCAGCGCCGACGCCCGCCGCAGATGCTTCATCAGAAGCAGGTGCGTGGCGGCGCCGAGCAGCGCGGGAACGCCCAGGGCGAGCGCCCACGCGGCCGGCTGCGGCAGCCCCATGTCGGGGGCGACGCGGTAGAAGAGAAAGGCGCCGATCATGCTGGAGGCGCCCTGCGCGAAGTTGACCACCCCGCTGCCGCGGTAGATCAGCACCAGGCCCTGGGCGGTGAGGGCGTAGACCGCCCCCACCGACAGTCCCAGGATGAGGAAGGTGAGCAGGTCGTTCATGGGCGAGGCTCCCGGCCGGTCCGATTACTTCTTGGCGAGCGTGTTGAGGTCGGTGAACCCGCCCCCGGCCGGAGCCATGATCTTGCCGCCCCGCACGGTCTGGAACTGGACGGTGGCCCGCGGGAGCCGCGGGAGCTTGAGGAAGTTCGGCGACCCGAAGGTGAAGTCGGGGGCGATGCCGATGGAGACCTTGCTCCCCTCCAGCGCCTTCATCAGGCCGGTGCCGCTGACCTCGGTCATCCCGTTGAGCCGGTCGGCGACCAGGTGGGTCGCGGCCCAGGCGTTCAGCGCGAACTCGGTGCCCTCGACCTTGCCGTCGGCGTACTCGGCCATCTCGTCCACGAACTGCTTGATCTTCGGGTTCGCCGTGTTGGTCACCGCGTCGTAGTCGCTGACGACGATGGTGCCCTCGCCCGCGTCGCCCAGCTTCGCGATGGACGCCTCCGACACCGCCGTCGCCACCACCGCGATCTTGCCCTGGTAGCCGGCCTGCCGCAGGCCGACGATCGTCTTGGCGGTGACGTCGGTGGAGGCCAGCAGCGCGACCCCGTCCGGACGGGCCGCGGCGATCTGGCTGAACTGCGAGGTCAGGTCGGCCGAGACGTCGAACGACAGGTAGTGGGCGCCCTTGAGGTCATCGGGCGAGGCGAGCAGCGCCTTGACGAAACCGGGGACCAGCCGCCCGGACGGGCTGTCGCCGGTGACGACCGCCACCGTCTTCGCCCCCGCCTGCTGCAGCGCGGCGCCGGTCGCCGCCGACAGCATCGGCGAGCCGCCCTGGATCGGGAACGACGCGGGGTTGCTGAAGTCCTGCCCGGTCTGCACCTGCGTGCCGACCAGCGGGATCTTCGCCCCCTGGAAGGCCTGGACGACCGCGTCCGACGACACGTACTTGCCGACCCCGGCGATCACCTTCTCGCCGATGGCCTCGCGCGCGCACTTGGTCGCGGCGTTGGGGTCGGTGACCGTGGAGGCCTCGCAGTGGACCAGCTTGAGCGGACGGGCCTCGCCCTGGCCGCCGGGCTTGACGCCGCCGGCGTCGTTGATCGCGTTCACCGTGGCCTGGGCCGCCTTCAGCAGCTCGGGCTGGTAGATCGGCCCGGGCCCGGAGGCGATCAGCGACAGCTTGATGGGCTCGCCGGTGAGGTTCTTGCCGTACTCGGTCTCCGAACCGGAGCCGGAGCAGGCGGTCACGGTGGCCGCCGCCAGGGCCGCGAGGGCCGCGATACTGAGGACTCGGCGCAATGGACTCTCCCTAGGTCAAGGGCGGGGGGCGGGGGCAGGGCTGAGGGAGCTCGCGGGGCCGGCGGTGCCGATCTGGACGACGGCCCGGTCCTGGTAGAAGGCGAGGTGGTCGCGGAGGATCGCGACCTCGAGGTACGGCTCCGGGTACTCCCAGGCGATGGGGTCGGCGCCGTCCCGCAGCCGCCAGTACTTCGCCCGCCCCTTGTAGGGGCATCTCGTCGAAGCCTGGCCGGAGGGCGCGAGGTGCTCGGTTCGCACGTCCGCGCGCGGGATGTAGAGGACGAGCCCGTGGTCCTGCTCGTCGACCACGAGGGCCGCGGTCGTCTCGGCCAGCACCACGCCCTCGTGCGACACGCGGACGAGATTGCGCTGGCGGCGCACGTCCACGCGGTAGTCCGGGCGGTCGAGGTAACCCGACGGCTCCACGGCGTCTCCCTTCCTTGCCGGCACGCGCTACCGCGCGTCCCGGATCGAGCCGTCGCGTACCTGTTCGCGCAGGCGGAACTTCTGGATCTTCCCGGTCGCCGTGCGCGGGAAGTCCTCGACCAGGTGCACCGACTCCGGCCACTTCTGCCGGCTGAGCCCGGCCGCGGCGAGATGGGCGCGCACGTCGTCCAGCGAGACGGGCCCGGCCTGCTCGTGCGGGCGGATCACCGCGGTGGCGCGCTCCCCCATCCGCGGGTCGGGCTCGGCCACCACGCTGACCTCGGCGACCCGCTCCATCCCGAGCACCAGCGACTCGATCTCCTGGGCGCTGATGTTCTCGCCGCCGCGGATGATGACGTCGGCCACGCGGTCGGTGATGGTGAGGTAGCCGTCGCCGTCCACCGAGCCCATGTCACCGGTGCGGTACCAGCCGTCGGCGTCGAACGCGCGGGCGGTCAGTGCGGGGTCGGTGTAGCCGACGCAGCAGTCGGCGCCGCGCGTGAGGATCTCACCGGTGCCGTCCAGGCGGAACTCGGCGCCCGGCAGCGCCCGGCCGTCGGTGCGCAGCCGTTTGTCTGCCGCGTCGGCCAGCAGGCTCGCCGTGATCGACGGGTGCTCGGTGCTCCCGTACGACCGGTACACCGCGACGCCCTCCTTCGTCGCCCGGTCGGTGAACGCCTCCGGCACCGACGCGCCGCCCAGTCCCATGTACGGGATCAGGGCCAGGTGCTCGGGGGTGAAGTCGGCGTGGTCGAGCAGGCTGGTGAGGAAGTAGGGCGGCCCGCCCGCGACGCCGAGGTTCTCCTCGGCCATCATCCGCAGCACCTCGGCCGGGTTCCACTGGTCGATCAGCTGCACCGGCTCGGACCGCAGCAGCGGCAGCAGGAAGGCGTTGATCATGCCCATGAAGTGGCCGACCGGCGTACCGACGATCTGCGGCGGGCCGCCCTTGCCGTAGAAGCCGTCGCACTGGCGCGCCTCCCAGCCGATCGTCTGGTGGCTGTGCACCACGCCCTTGGGATTGAGCGTCGTCCCGGAGGTGAAGCCCACGATCGCCGGCGCCGCCGGATCGACGGCCTCCGGCTCCTGGAGCACGTCGGCGTCCAGCATCCGGTGGAAGGGCGTGGCGGCCCGCGGCAGGTCCCGTTCCGGGCGGTCGCTCACCACCAGCCACAGCGGCGCGTCGTCGCGCTCGGCCAGCAGCTGCTCGTACTGCTGGAGGTGGTCGGCGCGGCCGAAGCGGTCGGGCGTGACGATCACCGCGGGACGGGTGTCGTCCAGGATGTGGCCGACCTCCCTGGGCCCGTAGAAGTGCACCACGGGGACGACGACGGCGCCGACGTAGGTGGCGGCCCAGAACGTGATGGCGGCCTCGACCCAGTTGGGCAACTGGAGGACGATGACCGAGCCGGGACCGATGTCCCTGACCCGCAGGGCCCAGGCGAGCGAGCGAGCGGCCCGGTCCACATCGGCGAGGGTGCCGGTGTAGGGACGAACTTTGGAACGCACGCGGAAGGGCAGGTGCGGGGAGCGGCCCAGCCCTTCGGCCACCATCGAGCCGAGGGAGTCGGCGGTCCACTGGCCTTCGTCGCGGTAGCGCTGGACGAGCCCGGCGGGAACCGTCCGGATGCCCCAGTCTTCCAGAGCAGAGCTTCGGGTCACCGTATCGCCTTCAGTGGTCGGTTTCGGGCCGGCGGCTTTCGCTCACCGGGGCTGGCCGTTAACATAAAAGTATATTTCGACGTCGAGGTCAATACTTGGAGGCGACCGCATGAGCGTTCCGCGGATCTACCACGTGGGTATCGTCGTCCCGGCCCTGGAGCCGGCGATGGAGCAGTTCAGCGCGTCCACGGGCGTCACATGGGGACGCGTGCAGCGCTTCCCCGTCGAGTTCGCCACGCCCTCGGGGCCGCGGACGTTCGAGCAGACGTTCGTGCTGTCCCTGGAGGGGCCGCCCCACATCGAGCTGCTGGTGCAGGTCCCCGACAGCGTGTGGGAGAAGACCGGCCTCCACCACCTGGGCATGTGGAGCGACGACGTACCGGGGGAATCGGACGGACTGGAAGAGCGCGGATGCGCGTGGCAGGGAGCCATCCTCGACGGCGAGGGCAGGCGGTCGGGCGCCTGCTATCACCTGCTGCCCGATCTCGACGCCCGCATCGAACTGGTGTCGCGCGACGCCAGCGGCCCGCGCCTCGGCCGCTACCTGGCGGGTGGCGACTACCGCTGAGCCCCGGCCCGCGCGTCCACCCGCTGGGCGGGCGCGCGAGCCGGCCTTAGAGAACACAGCTCAGGACGAGCCGGCGGCCAGGGTCTGCGTGAGCGTGGCCTTGGAGCCGGCCACGTTGTAGAGGTACCAGTTCTTGAACGGGTAGTGGTCGCCGGCGGTGTAGCCGAAGGCGTCGACGATGCCGGGGATCGATGTGCGCAACTTCTCCAGCTGCGCTTTGAGCTGCTCGCCGGAGCACGGGTACCCGCAGGTCTTCAGCGCCTCGCCGAAGGCCCTGGCGCTCAGGTAGCCCATGACCGCCTCCCCGTCGTTGAGCCCCATCATGGTCGAGGCGTCCTTGATCTTGGACTTGATCGCGTCGTTGTAGGCCTTGGCGCCCTCCGCGGTCGCGCCCGGCTCGACCAGCGAGTACACGGTCATCGCGTACACGTCCTTGTCGGTGGACGAGGCGAGCGAAGCGAGGTTCGCGGTCCCGTCCAGCCACACCACCGGCGCCTTGATCCCCGCGGCGCGCACGCCCTTCAGCACGCTCAGCAGGCCGGGCCCGGTGTGCGAGATGAGGATGACGTCCGGCTCGGCCTCGACCACCTTCGCCGTCTGGCTGGAGTAGTCGGCCGACATCAGGTCGACCTCCTGCGCGGTGGCCAGCCCGACGCCGGCGCCCGCCGCCTTCGCCTTCACCTCCTTGGCCAGCGCGAGGTCGGTGAGGGTGTTGAGATAGACGAAGGCCGCCTTCGGGTCGCTCTTGCCGGTCACCTTCTTGGCCGCCTCGAACAGCGGCGCCGCCGCGCGCGCGTTGTCGGGCCCGATGCTGAAGACGTAGGGGTGGTGCTCCGCCGCGGAGACGCAGGCCAGCGGCACCTTGTTGCGCGCGGCGATCGGCTGCGCGGCCGAGCAGTTCGAGCTCAGCACGTGCCCGAAGATCGCGTTCACCTGGCGGGCGGTGGCCAGCTGGGTGGCGTTGGCCGCCGACCGGGACTGCTCGCCCCCGTTGTCCAGCGAGGTCAGCTTGATCTTGTGGCCGTTGATGCCGCCGGCCGTGTTCACCTCGTCGACGTAGGCCTCGACGCCCTGCTGGAGCGTCTTGCCGTAGGCCGAGGTGGCCCCCGACAACTCGGCGTTGATGCCCCAGTTGTACTCGCCTCCCGAGGCGCCCGTTCCACCGCCGCACGCGGCGAGAACGAGGGCACCCGTACCGGCTAGGGCGAGGGCCTTGAGGACGGCTCTGTGTGGACGGGGCATCGCGACATCCTTGTCATCAGTACGGCGCCGGGGGGGACGAGGGATGTCCGGTGACGAACATCTTTTTAACTTCGATGTCAAAAAATAAAAGTAGCGGCCGGGCCTGTCAAGGCCCGGGGGCGGCGGACTCGCCGGTATCGGAATCGACCGGCTCGCCCAGGTAGGAGCGCTTGACGACATCGCTGCCCATCACGTCGTCCGGCAGGCCCACGTCCAGGACCTCGCCGAAGTTCATGGCCATGAGGCGGTCGCAGTTCCCGGTCACGAAGCCGGGATCGTGGTCGATCAGCACGATCGTCCGTCCCAGCGTCCTGAGCTGGAGCAGCGCCTCGCCGATCGCACCGCGCTCCTGGCCGCTCACACCGGAGGTGGGCTCGTCGAGCAGCAGGAGCTCGCCGCCCGCGACGACGGCGCGGGCGATGTCGAGGAGCTTCTGCACAGCGCTCGACAGCTCGTTCAGGGGCCGGCTCGCGTACCGTTCCAGCCCGAACTGCTCCAGCACCTCCATGCCCCTGTGGCGCGCCGCCGCCTGCGCCTTGCGCCGCTTGCGGTGACCTGTGAAGCGCAGCGCGCCCGCCACCGAGTTGGGCAGCTCGCCCAGCGCGACGAGTTCCGCCGCCGTGAGGTCCCGGAAGTAGTGGGTCGACTGGAGGCTGCGCCCGATCCCGTGATCGCGCATGTTGTGCGGGCGCACCCGGCACAGATCGACGTCCCCGTACCGGACCGTTCCAGCGCTCGGCCGGACGATGCCGTCGATGACGTTGAGGATGGTGGTCTTGCCCGCGCCGTTGGGGCCGACGATGCCGAACACCTCGCCGGGCCGGACGTCGAACGTGACGCCCCGCAGGATCGCGACACCGCCCAGCTCGACGTCGACCCCGTCGACCTTCAGCGGACGGGCGGCGGGCTTGACCTCACCATTAGCGCTCATGTCGCCCCAGGTAGGTGTCGAGAACGGCGTCGATGTCCAGCGAGTCGAGCGGCCCACTGGCCACCAGCGACCCGCTGTCCACGACCTGGACTTGGTCGGCGACGTGCAGCGAGGCGTGCACGGCCTGGTCGGCGGCCAGGATGGTGAGCCCCCGCTCGTCCGCCAGGCGCCTCAGATGGCCCATCAGCTCGCGCACCATGCCCGGCGCCAGGCCGAGCGACAACTCGTCGACCAGCAGGACGCTCGGCTTGCGCAGCAGCACGAGCGCGGTCGCGAGCATCTGCCGCTCTCCCCCGCTGAGCAGCCCCGCCCGGACGGCACGGCGCTCGCGCAGCCGGGGGAAGAACTCGTACATCTCTTCCACGTCCGGCTTGCGGGAGGTCACCAGGCGCAACTGGTCCTGCACCGACATGTTGGCGAAGACCTTGTGCCGGTCGGACACCAGGCCCACGCCGAGCTTGGACAGGCGCAGCGGGTTCGGGCGCTTGACCACCCGGCCCCGGACCGAGATCGTCCCCCGCGAGGAGCCCGACTCGTGCGCGAGGAAGCCGGTGATGCCGCGCAGCGTGCTGGTCTTCCCCGCGCCGTTGCGGCCGAGGATGACCGTGAGGGTTCCGGGCGCCAGGTCGACGTGGTAGCCCGACACGGCCGGCGGGCCGCCGTCGTAGGACACCACGAGATCCCGCACCGTGAGGAGTGAATCCGTCATTCCGGCGACTCCGCCAATCGTCTGGTACGGCCCCCGACGACGCGCCGCAGGGACCGTTCCACCTTGCCGAGCAGTCCCTGGACGCCCTCGGGCTCGAAGAGCACGACGAGCAGGAAGAGCAGGTTGAACAGGCCGGCGTTCACGATGCTCTGGTTCTCGGTGTACCAGTCCGCGCCGAGCCCGAGCGCGCTCAGCCATTCCGGCAGCCGCAGCTGGAGGATGTACGGCAGCGCGGTGATGATCACCGCTCCGGTCAGCGCACCGAGCCGGGACCGGATGCCGCCGATGTAGATCATCGTGATCAGCGCGATCGACAGGTTGAGGTTGTAGGTCTCGTAGTCCGCCCGCCCGACCAGGTAGGCCATCAGGCAGCCGGCCACCGCGGTGATCGCTCCGCTCAGGGCGAAGGCGTACAGCTTCCAGCGGACGACGTCGACGCCGCTGACCGCCGCCGCCTCGTCGCTCTCGCGGATCGCCTTCCACGCCAGGCCCACGCCCGTTCGCTCGATGAGCGCCACGGACAGGTACACGATCGCGAGGATGCTGATCAGCGCGATGTAGAACAGCTGGCCCGTGGAGGCGTCCAGCGGGCCGATCCGCAGCGGCGGTACCTCCAGCCCGGCGGGGTGGTAGGCCGACTGGTAGTTCTTGGTCAGCGCGGTCACCATGAACTGGAGCGCGAGGCTGGCCAGCAGCAGGTACAGCCCGCGGAACCGCAGGCCGGGCAGCCCGGAGACCAGGCCGACCAGCCAGCCCACCACCGCGCAGATCAGCAGCGGGAGGGGGAACGCTTCGAGCGGCGTTCCGGCCAGGCCGCCGGTGACGAACGCGCCGATGGCCATGAAGGCGGCGCCGCTGAGCGCGATCTGGCCCGCGCTGCCGATGAGCACGGACTGCCCGATCGCGGCGATGGCGTAGATGGCGCAGGCCTGGCCCACCAGATTGAGGAAGGGACCGCCGTTCAGCGCCCACAGCGCGGCGGCGAGCAGCCCGGCGCCCATCACCAGCTGCGTCCCGCTCCCCTGCCGGCTCAGCGCCCGGCCGAGCGCGCGGCCCGGCGCCCCCGCTCGGGGGCTTGCGATATCGCTGCTCACAGCCGTACGACCTCCGCCTTGCCGAACAGCCCTGACGGGCGGAAGAACAGGATCGCGAGCATGATCGCGAAGGAGAACAGATCCACCCAGCCGGCCCCGATGCCGATCCGCACCACGTTCTGGACGGCGGCGAGCATCAGCCCGCCCGCGAGCGCGCCGCCGACCGAGCCGAGGCCGCCGAGGATGATCGCCGGGAACGCCAGCAGCCCGATGTTGGCGACCCCGGCCGGGTCGACGGCGGACCTGAGGCTGAACGCGATGCCGGCCAGCGCGGCCGTCCCCCCGGCCAGGGCCCAGGCCACGGTGGCGACGCGGGCCGAGCTGATGCCGAGGTGCACCGCCAGCGTGGCGTTGTCCGCCACGGCGTTCATCCGCAGGCCGATCTGGGAGTGGCGCAGGGTCAGCACCAGGACCGCCACGACGATCGCCGCCATCGCCACCGCCACGATGTCGGTGACGGGCACCACCGCGCCCAGGAACCGGTAGGCGCGGTCGGACACCACGTCCGGCAGGCTGAGCGGCGCGGTTCCGTACTTGATCCCCACCGCCGCCTGCAGGACGCCCGCCAGCCCGATCGTGGCGACCGAGGTGGCGAACGCCTCCCGGGCCGCGACCCGGGCGAAGATCAGCACGTAGACCAGGGCGCTGAAGGCGGCCACGCCGATCACGGTGAGGAGCACCGCGACCGGCAGCGGTCGCTCGGCGTCCACCATCGAATAGAAGATGAAGGCGCCGAGCAGCATGAAACCGCCCTGGGCGAAGCTCAGGACCTTCGAGGCGCGGAACAGCAGCGCGAACCCCACGCCGACCAGTCCGTAGATGGATCCGGTCACGATCGTGCCCTCGACAGCCTGGGCGACAACGCTCACGACGTCGCTCCCTTCTCCGCCGGAACGCCCGCGCGGGCCGCGGGCGTCCCGAAGCTGCGGGACATTGAAATTGACTTCGACGTCACAATATAAGTGTGGGCCAGGCCACGTCAATGCTCGCGAACACCGGTGACCTGGTGATCAACGAGCCGCGGCGCGGGCGGCCAGGAACGTCCACGTGCTCTCGGTATCGACGTCGGACGTGGCCAGGACGTGCGCGGCGAAGTCCGTGACACCGCTCGCCGCGAACGCGTCCAGGCGCCGTCCGACCTCGCCGGGCGAACCGACGATCGCCAGCTGGGCCACGCCGTCCACGCCTTCCCTGCGCAGCACCTTCTGGTACGAGGGGAAGCGGTCGTTCGCTCCGAGCACGCGGTGGATGTGCTCGCGCGCGCCGGCGATGTCGCTCGTCACGCAGACCGGCAGGGCGGCCACGATCCGGAACGGTGCCCCGCCCGGCCGTTCGAGCGCCGCCGGCCGGATCACCTCCGCTATCGTCCGGGGTCCCGCCGCCCAGGTGACGGCGCCGGAGGCCACCTCCGCGGCCAGCCGGGCCATGGCCGGATTGACCGCCCCGAGCAGGATCGGCGTCGGATCGCCGCCGATGGCGACCCGGCGCCCTTCCCGACCGGTCATGACGGCCGTCAGCTCCTCCACGTAGCGCCGCGTGGCCGGGATCGGCGGCGTCCACTCCAGCCCGAACGCGTCCTTGACCAGCGCCTCGTGCGAGGGGCCCAGGCCGAGGGCCAGCCTCCCCTTCAGCACTTCCTGAACGGTCGCCACCTGCTGGGCGAGGGCGAAAGCGGGACGCAGGGGCATCGGCACGACGGCCGTCCCCAATTCCACCTCCGGCACCTCGCGGCCGGCGATGGCGAAGGCCGTGAGCGTGTCGTGCCCGGTGAGCATCGGCGCCCAGTAACCGGCAAGGCCGAATTCGACGACCTTGCGCACTTCGGCGACGATGTCCTCGACCCTCCCGCGCATGGTGAGGCCCGAATGAATGGCGATCCGCAATGTGTCTCCGCTCCGCGCGCGTCTTGTCGCTCAGAAGGACTGTCGTTCGGCAGGACTGCCGTTCAGACAGGGCTGGCGTTCAGTAGGACTTGGGCAGGCCGAGAACGTGCTCGCTGATGTAGTTGAGCACCATTTCCTGGCTGACCGGGGCGATGCGCATCAGGCGCGATTCCCGGAAATAGCGTTCGACGTGGTATTCGCGGGCGTAACCGAATCCGCCGTGCGTCTGGACGGCGGCGTCGGCCGCGGCGAAACCGGCGTCGGCGCAGAGGAACTTCGCCGTGTTCGCCTCCTTGCCGCACGGCTCCCCGCGGTCGTAGCGGGCGGCGGCGTGCCGTGCCGCCAGCTCGGCCGCGTCCAGGCGCATCGACGCCTCGGCGAGCGGGAAGGCGATCCCCTGGTTCTGCCCGATCGGGCGGTCGAACACGACGCGTTCCCCGGCGTACCGCACGGCTCGGCGCAGCGCCGCGCGGCCGATACCCAGCGCCTCGTGCGCGAGCAGGATCCGCTCGGGGTTGATGCCGTCCAGCAGGTAGGTGAACCCGCGGCCCTCCTCCCCCACCAGGGCCGATCCGGGAACGCGGAAGTCGTCCAGGAACAACTCGTACGAGGAGACCGCGTTGCGGCCCATCTTCGGGATCGGCCGCATCTCGACCTCGCCGCCGGTCAGGTCGACCACGAACATCGACAGCCCGTCCGTGCGCCGTCCGCCCTCCCCCGGCTCGCTCGTGCGCGCCAGCAGCACCGCCTTCTGCGACTGCGCCGCCTTGGTGATCCAGACCTTGCGGCCGTTGATCACGTAGTCGGACCCGTCCCGCCGGGCGAAGGTGCGGATGCGGCTGGTGTCGGAGCCGGCGTCGGGCTCGGTGATGGCGAAGCAGACGTGCAGGTCACCGCTGGCGGCGGCCGGTAGCAGCTCGCGGCACAGCCGTTCGCCGCCGTGCCGTGCCACCAGGTTGAGGCCGAAGATCGTGAGGTGGAACGGGCTGCAGCCGTTCATGCCGGCGCCGGACGCGGCGATCTCGTAGACCATGGACGACGCGGCCGAGATGCCCATGCCGGCGCCGCCGTACTCGCGGGGGATCGCGATGCCGAGCCAGCCGGCCGAGGCGAACGCGTCGTAGAAATCCCACGGGAACCTGCCCTCCTGGTCCACCTCGGCCCAGTACCCGTCATCGAACCGCCCGGCGACGTCCCGGACGGCCGCGCGCAGTTCCTCGTCGGTGAGCGCCTCGTCCTCGGCGGCCGTGCCGCCGGGCGCGGCCGGTGCTGCGATGTCGGTCATTGAGAGGTCCATCCCATCGTCGGCTTCGTTCTGATCACACTCGGCGCCGGTCCCGAGGGGCCGGCCGCGGCCGGGCTCAGCGCACCGAGCGTCCGCCGTCGACATAGAGGACCTGGCCGGTCACGAAGCCCGACTCCTCCGCGGCGAGGAACAGGGCCGCGTTCGCGATGTCGGCGGGCACTCCCGCTCTGCGCATCGGCAGCGTGGCCGCGACCTCGGCCAGGCGCTGGTCCACCGGGACGCCGAGCCGCTCGGCCGTCGCGCGGGTCATCTCCGTGTCGACGTAACCGGGCCCGATCGAGTTGACGGTGATGCCGAACGGCCCGAGCTCGATGGCCGCCGTACGGGTGAAGCCCTGGATCCCCGCCTTGGCCGCGGAGTAGTTCGCCTGGCCGCGGTTGCCCAGTGCCGAGGTCGAGGAGATGTTGACGACTCGCCCGTACCGCCGCCCGACCATGACCTCCTGGGCCGCCTGGGTGACCAGGAACGTACCGCGCAGATGCACGCCCATCACGGTGTCCCAGTCGTCCCCGGTCATCTTGAACAGCAGGTTGTCGCGGGTCACCCCGGCGTTGTTGACGACGATGTCCAGCCCGCCGAACTCCTCGACGACCCGTTCCACCGCCCGCCGCACCTGTGCGGCGTCGGACACGTCCGCGCCGATCGCCAGGGCCTGCCCGCCCGCCTCGTTGATGGAGGCCACGGTGCCGCGGGTCAGGTTCTCCTTGAGGTCCAGGACCCCGACCTTGGCTCCCGCGCGGGCGTACACGCGAGCGATCTCCGCCCCGATGCCGCGGGCAGCGCCCGTCACCAGCGCGACCCGCCCGTTCAGTTTCGTCATGATCCGTCTGCTCCCGGGTTCTCGGTGGTGGAGGCGGAGCGCGCGGCGAGGCCGCGCGCCAGCGCCCGTACGGCGTCGCGGTGGGCGTCCGATTCCAGGAGCCGGACGTGCCACTCGGCTTCGGCATCCGCGCAAGTGGCAAGGTCGTGATCCTGGGCGCGGCCCACATGGGCCTTCATCGCGCGGGCGGCGTCGGGAGAGAGCGCGGCCAGGCGTGCGGCGACCTCGGCGACATGGCCGCCGAGCCGCTCGTCGGGCACCGCCTCGGTCACCAGCCCGAGTTCCTGGGCACGGGCGGCGCCGAGCGGCGGCGACAGGAGCAGAAGCTCCAGCGCGCGGGACGCTCCGACCAGCCGGTTCAGGGACCAGGTGCAGCCGAAGTCGCCGGCCAGGCCGAGCCTTCCGAATCCGGTGCGCAGCGTCGCGGAGGCCCCCGCGTAGCGCAGGTCGCAGGCCAGGGCCAGGCCGAGACCGGCCCCGACCGCCGCCCCCTCGATCAGCGCGATGGACGGCTTGTCCAGCTCACGGAGCCGGACGACCGTCGCGCGCTGGAGCGTCTTCTGCGCCTCCAGGCGCGCGTCCGGGTCGGCTGCCGGACCGAAGATGCTCTCCCCCGACGCGAGCCTGCCGAGGTCGCCGCCCGCGCTGAAGGCGCCTCCCGCCCCGGCCAGGACCACGGCGCGGACGGACTCCTCCCGGGCGGCGAGGTCCAGCATGGCCGCCAGGGCTTCGAGCATCTCCCGCGAGAACGCGTTGCGGGCCTCGGGGCGGTTGAGCGTGAGGGTCAGCGTGCCGCCGGCCCGGCTCGCGAGCAGGTGCCCGGTGCCCGTCCCGACGGCCCGCGCCTCCAGATTATTTGACATAGACGTCGAAATTACAATGGGCCCACTTGTCGGGTCAACCCTCGGCACCCCACCCACACCGCCGGCCGCCCAAGCCCCGTCGACTCGTGGCGTGTTCGCCCTTCGCAGCGGTAAGACGGGCGACCCCGCCACGAGACAACACAGGGGGAGGGTGCCCGGGGTGGGGGCGGGCACATATGATTGACATCGATGTCAAAATTTTCCCTGCCGGCGCGGGCGGGGTGCCCACGACGTACGTACACGGAGGACCGCATGGACGACCGGCCGGACCGGGACCAGGGTCCCGCCCCCGGAGGGCCTCTCACCGGCACCGTCGTGGTGAGCTTCGAGCAGGCGGTCTCGGCGCCCTACTGCACGCGGATGCTGGCCGATCTCGGCGCCGAGGTCATTAAGGTGGAGCACCCGCGCTCGGGAGACCTCACCCGCTGGTTCGACAAGGCCGCCAACGGCATGGCGACGTACTTCGCCTGGCTGAACCGCAACAAGCGGTCGCTGGCACTGGACTGCAAACTCCCGGAGGCGCGGCCCGTCCTCGACCGGCTGCTCGAACGCGCCGACGTCGTCGTGCAGAACCTCGCGCCGGGCTCGGCCCGCCGCCTCGGGCTGGACGCGGCGACGCTGGTCGAGCGGTACCCGTCCCTGGTGGCGGTGGACATCTCCGGCTACGGCACCGGCGGACCGCTCGACCACCGCCGCGCCTACGACCTGCTCGTCCAGGCCGAGAGCGGCTCCTGCGCCGCCACCGGGCAGGCCGGCGCCCCGGCCAAGCCGGGCATTCCCATCGCCGACATCGGCACCGCGATGCACGCCGCGTCGGGCATCATGGCCGCCCTGCTCGGACGCGCACGCACCGGCGCCGGCGCCGCCCTCCAGGTGAGCATGTTCGACACGGCGGCCGACTTCCTCGGTTTCGCGCTGCTGTACGCCCGCTACACCGGCGAGGAGCGGGCACCGATCGGCATGTCGTCGCCGATCGTGGCCCCGTACAACGCCTACCCGACCAAGGACGGGCGCACCGTCGTTCTCGGGACCACCAACGACGCCGAATGGCAGCGGCTGGCCCGGGACCTGATCGAGCGCGCGGACCTCGCGGACGACCCGGACCTCGCGACCACACCGCAGCGCTGCGCGCAGCGGGGCAGGCTGGACGAGGCCGTCACCGCGTGGACCTCGACGCTGGACCTCGCCGATATCTGCGCGCGGGCCGACGCGGCCGGCATCGGCAACGCGGTGTTCAACCGGGTCACCGAGGTCGTCGACCATCCGCAACTGACCGCGCGCGAGCGCTGGCAGGAGGTCGGATCGCCGGTCGGGCCGCTGGCGTCGCTGCTCCCGCCCGTCATCACCTCAGCGTGGAGCACGCCGCTGGAGGACGTCCCCGGCCTCGGCGAGCACAGCGCCGCGATCCTCACGGACCTGGGCTTCACCACCGAGGCACAGGACGAACTCGGCCGGGCCGGCGCGGTCGTCCGGCGCGGCGCCACCACTCCCCCCTCTCAAGGAGCGACATGAACGAGGCTGTGATCTGCCTACCGGTGCGGACCCCGATCGGCCGGTTCGGCGGTGCCCTGCGGACGGTCCCGGTCCAGGATCTGGGCGTGACGGTCGTCCGGGCGCTGATGGAACGCAGCGGCCTGGACGGCGCGCTCGTCGACGACGTCGTGCTCGGCCACTGCTACGGAACCGCCGAGGCGCCCGCCCTCGGCCGCGTGGTCGCCCTCGACGCCGGGCTCCCGACGACCGTTCCCGGCGTGCAGATCGACCGTCGCTGCGGCTCGGGCCTGCAGGCCGTGGTGTACGCCGCCGCGATGGTGCGTTCCGGCACGGCCCAGGCGATCATCGCGGGCGGCGCGGAGAGCATGTCGCAGGCACCGCACTACTCCCTGACCGCGCGCTGGGGAACGCGCGCCGGCGACCTCACGCTGACCGACACGCTGACGCGGGGACGGGCGACGGCCGGCGGGCGGTCCTACCCCGTGCCGGGCGGCATGCTCGAGACGGCGGAGAACCTGCGCCGCGAGTACAAGATCGGCCGGGAGGAGCAGGACGAGCTCGCCTACACCTCGCACCGGCGGGCCCTGGACGCCCAGGACCGCGGCGCGTTCGCCGAGGAGATCGTCCCGGTGAAGGTCGGCACGAAGAAGGGCGAGGTGGTCGTCGACACCGACGAGCATCCGCGCCGCGACATCTCCCCCGAGGCGCTGGCCGCCCTCCGCCCGGCCCTGGCGAAGCAGGACGCCGAGTCCACGGTCACCGCGGGCAACGCCAGCGGCCAGAACGACGGCGCCGCGGCGTGCCTGGTCACGACACCCGAGTTCGCCGCCCAGCACGGGTTGCGGCCGCTCGCGCGCGTGGTGTCCACCGCGGTCGCCGGCGTACCGCCCCGCGTCATGGGAATCGGCCCGGTCGCGGCGACGCGGCGCGCGCTGGACGCCGCCGGGCTGACGCTGGCCGACATGGACCTCATCGAGCTCAACGAGGCGTTCGCGGCGCAGTCGCTGGCGGTGACCCGGGAATGGGGCTTCGGCCCGGCCGACTTCGAGCGGCTCAACGTGAACGGCTCGGGCATCTCGCTCGGCCATCCGGTCGGGGCGACCGGAGCGCGGATCGTGGCGACGCTGCTGCACGAGATGGCGCGGCGCGACGCCCGGTACGGCCTGGAGACGCTGTGCATCGGCGGCGGCCAGGGCATCGCGGCGGTCTTCGAGCGGGCGGGCGCCTGACGGTCCGAACGCCGTGGCCGGCGTCCGGCGGCAGCGGGACACCGGCCACGGCCGCCGCGGCGACGTTCGGCGGGAAGGCCTTGGGAGTCAGGCGGTTCCGCTCTTCGCGGGAGCCTTCCGATCGGCGGTGGAGTCCATGCCCAGCGCGTTGGCCCACAGGAGCGTGAGCTGCTCCACCGCCGCGTTCATGTCGAAGCGCGCGCCCCCGATGAACATCATCTCGGCGAACTTGGCGACCATGCCGCCCAGCGCCGTCGCGGCGTACCGCTCGTCGATCCGCTCATCGGCCAGCCCTTCCGACTGCAGCCGCTTGATCGCCGATTCGAGCCTGACCGCCAGGTTGTCGTCGCGCTTGGAGCGCACCTTGCGGACGTCGTCGTCATAGCGGCTGACCTCCTCGATGACCCGCATGATGCGGGCCTCTTTCCGGTACGCCGTCAGGTAGGCCTTGTTGGCGGCGCGGATGCGGTCGACGGGGCCGGCGCTCTCGGCGAGGTCCTGCGCGATGTCGTCCATGGACACCAGCCGCACCTCGACCTCCTCGGCGATCTCGCGGAAGAGAGATTCCTTGGAATCGAAGTAGTGGTAGAACGACCCGTGCGAGACCTGCGCCTCGGTGGCGATGTCGGTGATGCGCGCCTGCAGGAAGCCGTCGCGCTCGAAGACGGTCTTGCCGGCCTCGACGAGGCGCGCCCGCGTACGGCGGCCCTTCGCCGAGCGAGGCTCTGGGTCCATCCTGCCCTCCAACCGATGAATTCGACGTCGGAAACATAATGCCGCACCAGAACGTGCGATACGTCATCCGGAACGCGCGTGGCCCCCTGTGGCCGCGGGAGACATTGTCGTCCGGGTACCGTCCAGGTGACGGATTATCGCGGGTCAGCGCGAACGCAAAGCAGGCGATACGTCTAGATTGTCGGCATCTGTCCGCTAGGCAGATCCACCGTCGATGTGACCGATCTGACAATTTCGGTCACGCCGGGCGGCGGATATCGATGTGCCTCCTGGCGAACACCAGGCGCCCTTCCTCCCAGGTCATCCGGTCGACGTAGGCACCCGCCACAATCGCGCCGGTCTCGGCGTTGAAGAAGACGAACGGCGCCACCGAGTCGATGTCGCCGTCCGGACGGGCGTCAAGGCTGGGAACGCCCTGCAGATGAACCCCCTTCGGCGCGCGGGCCGCGAAAGCCTCCAGTTCCCGGCCGCCGATCTCCCTGCCGTCCGACACCGAGAGAACGCCTCCAGTGCCGTAGAGCCCGCTCCACGCCTCCGATTCACCGCCGTCGACGAATCGGGCATAGTCCGCCTGCAGCTTCGTCACCGCCGCCAGTTGCCGTTCGGCCCGCTCAGCATCGGTCATCCCGCCCCTCCCTCCTGCGGCCACCGCGGCCGGCCACCGCTCGACTGTCCAGCGGCTAGGTCATCCTTATGACTTCGATGTCAATATTGTCAAGCCTTCCAGTGCACTGAGAGAGTCCACCATCGCTTTACCTCGCTACATTGAGGCACTCTGGCGGACGGTCACGCCGGCCAGGCATCCGACTCTATTCTTCGATGTCGACGTCAGGATAGGATGATTCGGACGCACCTTGCGGGGCCGGCCCCGGCAGCACCGGGCCCGGCGCGAGCAGGGCGGCCGGCGCGCGTTCGCTCCGGCCCCGGGGCCCACGCCCCGGCCCGCCTCCCCTGGCCAGTGAGGAAGCAAGGAGAAGAGATGGCACCGGTCCCCATCGCCGACGACCTGTTCACCGGGTCCGGCGAAGAGTCCCGCCTCATCGGCGGCAAGTGCAAGGAATGCGGCACGTTCGTGTTCCCCGTCCGGACGGGCTGCGCGCGCTGCGGCGCCGCCGCGGTGGAGCGCGCGCCGCTCAGCCGCTCCGGGACCCTCTGGACCTGGACGAGCCAGGGCTTCCCGCCGAAGGCGCCGTTCCGCGGCGAGTTCGCCGGGACGGACCCGTTCGAGCCGTGGCTGGTCGGGGTGATCGAGCTTCCCGGGCAGCTGCGGGTCGAGTCGCTCATCGTCGGCTGCGCCCAGGAGGACCTGGCCTTCGGTATGCCGATGCGGCTGGTCACCACGCCGTTCCGCACCGACGAGGACGGCCGGGAGATCATCACTTTCGCTTTCAGCCCCGCTGGGGCCGACGCTCCCGCCGGGGCCGACGATGCTGGAGGGGCCGACCATGCCTGACGTCGCGATCATCGGAGTGGGGATCCACCGGTTCGGCCGGTTCCCCGGCAAGCCCGCCCTGGCCATGGGCGCCGAGGCCGCCAGGGACGCGCTGGCCGACGCCGGGCTGGCCTGGACCGACGTCCAGTTCGCCGTGGGCGGCAGCTACGAGGTGGACCAGCCGGACGCCGTGGTCGGCGAACTGGGGCTGACCGGCGTCCAGTTCACCAACGTCTACAACGGCTGCGCGACCGCCGGGAGCGCGCTGGCCCTCGCCAGCCAGACGATCAAGCTGGGACAGCACGAGATCGGCCTGGTCCTCGGTATGGACAAGCACCAGTCGGGCGCCTTCACGGCCGATCCCCAGGAGTACGGGTGCCCGCCCTGGTACGGCGAGATGGGGCTGTTCCTGACCACCAAGTTCTTCGGCATGAAGATCAACCGCTACATGCACGACCACGGGATCACCCACGAGACGCTCGCCGCCGTCGCCGAGAAGAACTACGGCAACGGCGGGCTCAACCCCAACGCCCACCGGCGCACCCCGCTGACCAGTGAGCAGATCCTCGCGTCTCGGATGGTCAACTACCCGCTGACGCAGTACATGTTCTGTACGCCCAACGAGGGCGCGGCGGCGCTGGTCGTGTGCAGCGCGGACGTGGCCCACCGCTACACCGACAAGCCGGTCTTCCTGCGCAGCGTCGTCACCCGGACGCGGCGCTTCGGGGCGTTCGAGGTGCACAGCCCGTCCGCCTCGGTGGCGGCCGACCACGTCCCGGCGCCGACCGTGGACGCCGCCAGGGCCGCGTTCGAGGAGGCGGGGATCGGGCCGGCGGACGTCGGCATCGCCCAGCTCCAGGACACCGACGCGGGCGCCGAGGTCATCCACATGGCCGAGGTCGGGCTGTGCGAGGACGGCGAGCAGAACAAGCTGATCGCCTCCGGTGCCACGGCGCTGGGAGGCGCGCTTCCGGTCAACACCGACGGCGGGCTGATCGCCAACGGCGAGCCGGTCGGGGCCTCGGGGCTGCGGCAGGTCCGCGAGCTGGTGCTCCAGATGCGCGGCACGGCCGGTGAGCGCCAGGTCGCCGGCGGGCCGCGGGTCGGCCTCGCCCAGCTGTACGGCGCTCCCGGGGTCGCCGCGGTCTCCATCCTGTCCACCTGACGGAGATCGCGGCGCCCCGTCGCGGGCGGCCCGGGCCCGGTCAGCCCGCGGCCGCCCCGAGCGCCTGGCGGGCGATGATCAGCTGCTGGATCTGGCTGGTGCCCTCGTAGATGCGGAACAGCCGCGCGTCGCGGTAGAACCGCTCGACGGCCACCGAGCGCATGTATCCGGCGCCGCCGTGCACCTGGACGGCACGGTCGGCCACCCGTCCGACGGCCTCGCTGCAGAAGTACTTGGCGGCGGCGGGCCCGGTCCGGCGGTCCGAGCCGTCCTGGTAGGCGCGCGCGGCGTCCAGGACGAGACTCCGCGCGGCCATCGTGTCGGTCACGGAATCGGCGATCATCGCCTGCACCAGCTGGTGGGACGCGATGGGGCGCCCGCCCTGCTTGCGGTCCGACGCGAACCGCACGGACTCGTCGATCAGCCGCTGGGACATCCCCACGCAGGCGGCGGCCAGTAGCAGGCGCCCGTTGGACAGGCAGCGCATCGCGGTCAGGAAGCCGGTGTCGACGCCCGCCTCGCCGCCGACGACCGCGTCGAACGGCACCCGCACGCCGTCGAGGTTGACGTCGGCCGTCCAGGCGCCGAACTGGCCCATCTTGTGGTCGCGCGGCCCCACCGACACCCCGGGAGTGCCGGCCGGGACGATGAACGTGGAGATGCCCCTGGACGACTTCGCGTCCGGGTCGGTACGGGCGAACACCATGAACACGTCGGCGATCGGCGCGTTGGTGATGTAGCGCTTGACGCCGTTGAGGACCCATTCGTCGCCGTCGCGGACCGCGCTCGTGCGCAGGTCGGACGGGTCGGACCCGGCGTCCGGCTCGGTGAGCGCGAACGAGGCGATCACCTCGCCCGTGGCCAGCCGGGGAAGCCAGCCCGCCTTCTGCTCCGCGGTCCCGCCGTCCATGATCACGTGCCCGGCGATGCCCACGTTGGTGCTGAACATCGAGCGCAGCGCCGGCGTGGTGTACCCGATTTCGATCAGCAGCCGGCACTGGTCGACGATGCCGAGCCCGAGCCCGCCGTACTCCTCCGGGATGGTGAAGCCGAACAGGCCCATCGTCTTGGCCGTCTCGCGCAGGACCGCCGGCACCTCGTCGTTCTCGTCGATCTCCACCTCGCGGGGGATGACCTCCTTGCGGATGAAGTCGCGGACCGCCTCGAGCATCGGCTCGAGATCGTGATCGTGCATGTCAGCCACCTTCCAATGGGACCGCCGCGCCGCCGGGACCGTCGCGCCGCCGGCGCATTCGACATAAACCGACGTCGGTGTCAATAATGCCTCAAGCGACGGGCCCGGCGGCCGCCCGGTCCCGCAGTGCGGTCTTGCGCACCTTCCCGCTGGCGGTGAGCGGCAGCTCGCCGATCAGCTCGACCCGGCGCGGAACCTTGTAGTTCGCCATCCGCTCACGGCACCAGGCGATGACCTCGTCGGCGGCCGGCGCGGGCGGGCGCGGCACGATGAACGCCATGCCCACCTCGCCCAGGCGCTCATCGGGGACTCCGATCACCGCGGCCTCGCGAACGCCCGGATGCTCCAGGAGCATGGCCTCGATCTCGGCCGGGTAGGCGTTGAACCCCCCGACGAGGAACATGTCCTTGGACCGTCCGGCGATGCGCAGGCACCCGCGCTCGTCGAAGCGGCCGAGATCCTCGGTGCTCAGCAGGCCGTCCGCGGAGAGCACCGCCGCCGTCGCCTCCGGGTCGTCCAGGTATCCGGCCATCACGGTCGGCCCGCGCATGACGATCTCGCCGACCTCGCCCGGCGCGACGTCGCCGCCCGCCCCGTCGACGACGCGGATCTCGAAGCCCGGCCGGGGACGCCCGACGGTCGTGGCGATGGTCTCCGGGTCGTCGTCGGGCGAGGTCGAGCTGGCCGTCCCGCCCTCGGTGAGGCCGTAACCGGCCACGATCACCGAGAACGGCAGCTCGTCACGGACCCGCCGGATCAGCTCGACGGGGATGTCGGCCGCGCCGGTCACCGCGACCCGCAGGCTCGACAGGTCGTACCGGTCCCGGTCGGCGTGCTCCAGGATCGCCTGGTAGAGGGCCGGCGGCCCGGGCAGGACGGTGATCCGCTCCTCGGCGACCTGCCGCAGCACCCGGTCCACGTCGAGTACGGGCTGCGGATACATGGACGCGCCACTGGCGAGGCAGGCCAGGATTCCGCCCTTGAAGCCGAACATGTGGAAGTAGGGATTGACCATCACGTAGCGGTCGCCGGCCGAGAGACCGGCCATGTCCACCCAGTCGGTCCCCACGCCCATCGTCCGCCGATGGGTCATCAGCACGCCCTTGGGCGTTCCCGTCGTGCCGGAGGTGAACAGCACGTCCGATAGGTCGTCCGGACCGAGGGCGGCCCGGCGCCGTTCGACCTCGGCGAGACCGCCGTCGACCGCGCGCGCCAGGAAGTCCGCCCACATCACGCCGGACCCGGAGGGCCCGCCCCGGGCGATGACGACGGTCCGCAGGTCCGGCAGGGGCACGCCCGACCCGGCGAGCATCGCGACGTAGTCGTTGCCGAGGAAGTCCGTCACCGTCACCAGGACCTTGACCCTGGCACGGCTCAGGATGTCGGCGGCCTCGCGCCCCTTGAACCTGGTGTTGACCGGAACGAGGACCGCGCCCGCCTGGTAGAGCCCCAGCAGCGCGACGATCCATTCGCGGCTGTTGAACGCCCAGATCCCGACGCGGTCGCCCGGTTCGACGCCCTCGGCCACCAGCGCCGCCCCGAAGCGGCGGGCCTCCTCGTACAGCTCCGCGTACGAGACGCGCGCGTCGCCGTCCACGACCGCGACGCGATCGGGGAAACGCTCCGCGGCGTCCTCGGTCATGGCCGCGACGCTCGGCCAGGTCGGCTCCCGGCTGTCGTTCATGCGCAACTTCCCGTCTCCGTGATTGACATCGACGTCAGTATAGACTTTTATCTAGAGGAGAACAGAGCTTGCGACATCCCGCGCCGGCGGCCCGCGCGCACCCCCGCGCGCGGGGTCCGGCGCGCTTCTCCCGAGGGTGCCGGTACATGATCACCAAGCCCGATCCCCGCACGGCCGCCGCGCCGTGTCCACCGGGCCGCGGCCGCGCCGCGGTGCCGGTCCTCCCGCCACGCCGCGGCCGGCTCCTCCCCCGAGGCTCGCTCGCGCCTCCCCCCATGCGGGCCACCGGCCTGCCGGACGCGTGCTCGCCGGACCCGTGCTCGCCGGTCAGGGGCCTACCCGGCATCGTGCGGGGTGACCGCTGATGGACGTCCGCCTGTCCGCTGATCAGCGGGCGCTGCGCGAAGCCGCGGCCCGGCTCGTCGACGACCACGCGCCCGCGTCCGTCGCCGATCTGGACGACACGACCCGGGCGGCGAGGCTGGAGGCGGCCCTGGTCCGTTCCGGCTGGCGCGAACTGCGCGTCCCCGACGACGGTGGTGACCGGCCGCCGGCCTCCGCCGTCGAGACCGCGATCGTGGCCGAGGAACTCGGCCGCGGCCTGGCCGACACCTCCTTCCTGGGCCCCACCCTGGCCACCGAGCTGCGCCGCCGCGCGGCGGCCGGGCCCGCCACCGCCCACGAGACCGTGCTGCTCCGTTCCGACCTGTCCGGCATCGTCGTGGTCGAGGACGCCGACATGCTCTGCAGCGGCATCGCGATCGACGTCCGGGGCGCCACGTCCGCGCTGGCCCTGGTCCGCACCGGTCACGGCTACGACCTGGTCTCTGTCCTGGTGACGGACGGCCCGCGCGGACACGACCTCACCCGTCCCACCGGTACGGTCGAGCGGGCGCCGTTCGAGGTGCTGCGCGACGCCGGCCGCCCGCTGACCACCGAGGACATCGAGGCCTGGTCGGCCTTCGCCCTCGCCCTCACCTGTGCCGACCTCGTCGGGACGATGCGGGGCGCGGTGGAAATGGCCCGCTCGTACGCCGGCGTCCGTCACCAGTACGGCGTGGCCATCGGCACCTTCCAGAGCGTCCATCACATGCTGGCGGACGCCTTCGTCTCGATCGAGGGGTCGAGCAGTGTCGCGCGGCACGCGGCCTGGGCGGCCGACACCCTCCCCGCGGGCGAGGCGCTCGCGGCCGCCGCGACGGCCAAGGCCTACTGCGCGCGCGCCGCGCGCGAGGTGTGCGAGACCTCCATCCAGGTTCACGGCGGGATCGGCATGACCTGGGAATGCCTGGCGCACATTCATCTGCGGCGGGCGCTGCTGTCGTCCCAGGTGCTCGGCGACGTGGGCGCGAACCTCGCCCGGATCGCCGCGCACCGCAAGATCGGAGGCGGACACGATGGACTTCGCTGACTCCCCCCAGGAGGCGGCATTCCGCGAGCGGCTGCGCGCGTGGCTCGTGGAGAACAATCCGGAACTCCCGCAGTCGTCCACGGCCGACGCGTACTGGGACGGGCAGGCCCCCTGGCACCGGGCCCTCTACGACGCCGGCTTCTTCGCGCTCTCCTGGCCGGAGGAGATCGGCGGCCACGGCCTGCCGAGCGTGTACGAGGCGATCGTGGACGGTGAGCTCGCCGCGGCCGGCGCACCCCCGCGTCCCAGCCTCGGCTACCTGGTGCAGGGCTTCCTGCGGCACGGTGGCGAGGACGTCAGGCGCCGGTTCCTGCCCGGCATCGTCAACGGGCGGCAGCGCTGGTGCCAGGGGTTCAGCGAGCCGGACGCCGGGTCGGACCTGGCCTCGCTGCGCACCCGCGCGGTCCGCGACGGCGAGGACTACCTGATCACCGGGCACAAGGTGTGGACCAGCTACTCCGACGAGGCCGACTGGTGCCTGGTCCTGGCCCGGACCGACGGCGAGGTCCCCAAGCACCGCGGGCTGTCGGCGTTCGCCGTCCCGATGGACCAGCCGGGCATCGAGCAGCGCCCGCTGAAGATGATCAACGGGGTCACCCGGGAGTTCGGCGAGGTGTTCTTCGACGGCGCGGTCGCGAAGGCGTCCGACATGATCGGGGCACCGGGCGAGGGCTGGAAGCTGGCCATGACCGTGGTCAGCCATGAGCGGGAGCCGGGCGAGCTCGGCTACGTCGCCCGCTACAGCAAGGCGGTCAACGAGCTCGTGGACCGCGTCCGGGCCGAACCGGACCGTTTCAACGACGAGAACGTGCGCGACGTCGCATGGGCGATCGTCGAGGCGGAGATGCTCCGGCTGCACGTGTGCCGGCGGCTCTCGGACCGGCTGAACGGGATCTCGCACGGTCCGGAGGGGTCGGTGGACAAGCTCCTGATGACGCGCGTCGAACAGGCCATCGGGCACGCCGCCCTTGGCATGAGCACCCTGACCGGTGACACCGAGGAGGACACATGGCTGAAGATGTACCTCTACAGCCGGGCGCAGAGCATCATGGGCGGAACGTCGCAGATCCAGCGCAACCTGGTGGCGACCCGGATCCTCGGGCTCCCGGTCTCGTGAGCGGCTACGGGATGCCTCCGGAGATCCAGGTCACCGCCGACGGGCCGATCAGGATCGTGACGCTCAACCGCCCGGACGCGCTGAACGCGTCCAACCACGCCCTCCATGAGGGACTCGGGGCGCTCTTCCCCCGGCTCGACGCGGACGAGGACGCCCGCGCCGTGGTGATCACGGGTGCGGGCCGCGCGTTCTCGGCGGGCGGCGACTTCTCCTACCTGGACGAGCTCACCAAGGACGACGAGCTGCGGCGCCGGACCCTGGTGGACGCCCGCCGCATCGTCACCGGCCTGGTGCAGTGCAGGCTGCCGATCGTCGCGGCCGTCAACGGCCCCGCCGTCGGCCTGGGGTGCAGCCTGGTCGCGCTCTCCGACATCGTGTTCATGGCCGAGAGCGCCCATCTCGCCGACCCCCACGTCCTGGTCGGGCTGGTGGCCGCCGACGGCGGCCCGGTGGTCTGGCCGCTGCTGACGAGCCTGCAGCTGGCCAAGGAGTACGCGCTGACCGGCGACCGGATCAGCGCCCGCCGGGCCGCCGAGATGGGGCTGGCCAACCATGTCTGCGCCGACGACGAGGTGATGTCCTCGGCCATGGCCTGCGCGCGCAAGCTCGCGGCGATGCCGCGCCGGACCCTGGAGGACACCAAGCGGGTCCTCAACCTGCATCTGGAACGGGCCGTGCTCGCCACGCTCGACTTCGCGATGGCCGCGGAGGACCGTTCGTTCCGCTCACCGGAACTACGGGCGACCCTGGACAAGCAGTTGTCCAAGCGGAGCGACCCCCGCTGACGGCCGGACGAGCGACGGGCGCCTTCCCCTCGGGGAGGCGCCCGTCGCGTTCACCGGACCTTCACAGAGGTGGAGCGGCCGGCAGCCGGCGGTCGCGCAGCAGCTCTTCCCCGAGCTCGCGCGTCAGCGACCGGGCGTCGCCGAGGAGCCCGTCGAGGGTGAGGACCCGCCGGAAGCAGTGGTGGAAGTCGTGCTCCTCGGTGAATCCCACGCCGGCGAGCACCTGCTGGCAATGCCGTGCCACCGTGCGCGCGTTGCGTCCGGCGAGCGCCTTGGCCATCCCGGCCGGCGTCGCGGGCACCTGGACGCCCGGGCCCGGCCCCGCCGCCTCGATCGCGGCGCCGGCGGCGGCCTCGGCGCTCTCGATCGCGACCAGGCCGTCGGCCAGGCGGTGCCGGACGGCCTGGAACGAGCCGATCGGCCGGCCGAACTGGATCCGGGTCACCGCGTGCTCTCGCGCGAGCCGGAGCATCGTCCGGCTCACGCCGACCAGCTCGTGGGCCAGCGCCGCCCGTCCCGCGGACAGCGCGTCCGCCCAGCCCGCGGTGACGTCCGCGCCACCGGACGCGGCGATCCCCCGCCCTTCGACCGTGACCAGTCCCAGGCGCGGGTCGACGCCCCCGACCGGCCGGGTCTCGAGCTCGCCCGTCTCCACGACGAACGCCCGAAGCGCACCGTCATCCTCGGCGACCACCACGGCGCGGGCGGCGCCACGCATCCGCACGGTGCCGAGTCCGCGCACCGCGAGACTCCCGTTCCGGACGGAACCGGGTGCCGCGTACGTTCCGAACGCCGGCAGGACGAACGCCGTGTCCGGACCGGCCGGCAGGCCCAGCGCCCCCGTCAGCAGATCGTCGAGCGCGCCCGAAGCGGCGTTCGCGGCTCCCTGGCGGGTGAACAGCAGCGGGATGACGGCGGCGCCCTCTTCCTCCAGCGCCTCCCGCCAGCCGATCTCCTCCAGCGACGCGTCGACCGCCGTGGCGGTCTCGCCCTTGAAGGCCCGGTCGAGGCTCTGCGACAGCAGGGCGTCCGTTTCGGCGTCCATCATCGGTCCGTCCCGAGGTCGAGCAGGCGGCACGCGATGATGTCGCGCTGGATCTCGGCACTGCCGCCGTAGATCGTCGCCGCCCGCGAGTACAGGAACTCGGTCCGCCACCGATCGCTGTCGGCATCGTCGCCGACGGCGATGCCCGGCGCCACCGCGTCCGCGGCCAGGTCGAACACCGTCTGCTCGGTGGTCGCCAGCAGCACCTTGTCGATCGACGTCTCCGGCCCCAGCCGCTCGCCGCGCGCCATCCGGTGCTGCGTCCCCCGGGAGCGCGCGTGGAAGGCGAACGCCATCTGGACGGCCTCACCGAGGTCCCGGGGATCGAGCGCCCCGTCCGTTGCGGAGGCGAGCAGGCGACCCAGCCGCTGCCGGAGATAGGCGCTGCGGTGCCACAGCGAGGTGCTCCGCTCGTAGGGCAGCAGGTCCATCGCGACGGTCCAGCCTCGATCGACCTCGCCGAGCGTGCGGCCGACCGGGACCGGCACGTCGTCGAAGAACACCTCGCAGAACTCGTCCCGCCCGTGCATCGCGCGGATCGGGCGCACCGTGATCCCGGGCGCGTCCATGTCCGCGAACAGCGCGGTGATGCCCTTGCTGCCCGACTCCGGTGCACCCGTACGGGCCAGCAGCACGCACCGGTCGGCGTACTGCGCCAGGCTCGTCCACACCTTCTGGCCGGTGACCCGCCAGACGTCGCCGTCCCGGCGGGCACGGCACGTCAGGGAGCCCAGGTTGCTGCCGGTGCTCGGCTCGGAGAAGCCCTGGCACCACGTCTCGTCGCCCCGCAGCAGCCGCGGGACCATCTCCGCCGCCAACTCCGGGCGGGCGAACTCGATCATGGTCGGCACCAGCACCTCGGTCATCGAGTAGATGCCGGGCTCGATCATGTCCCGGGACGCCAGCGCCTCCCCGAGGTAGGCGCGCATGAGCGTGGAGCCCCCGTACCCGCCGACCCGTTCGGGCCAGCCCCACCGCATCCAGCCGGCGTCGAACGCCAGGCGCTTCACCTTGGAGAGGTGCTCCATCTCCTGGTCGAGGGTGACGTCCGGGCCGAACGCGGCCTCGAGCTCCGAGGCGTTCTCGCCGAGCCACGCGTCCAGGCCGTCGCGGAATTCCTGTAGGTCCATGGAAGCGCGGTTCAGTTCGCCGTCTTCTGCCCGGGCACCGGACGCCGGGGATCGTGGGAACGCCCGGAGTCGCGGGAGCCGCTCTTGCGCAGGAAGGTCATCGCCCTGGTCCGCAGCCGCCAGCCGTCCGGAGTGCGGCGGTAGGTGTCGGTGTAGTACCCGATCCGCATCGAATGGTCGGTCTGGGCCACGAAGCACAGGGTCTGCTCCCCCGTCGCCGAGTCCTCGCCGTCGAATCCGATCGCCGGGGTGCTCACGGAGAACACTCCCTTGGGCGCGGCCGCCACGAGTTCCGGGAAGTCGTCGACACCGTACTTCTCCCCGAAGGCGCTGTACGTGCCGTCCGGCGTGAACACCGCGACGACCGCGTCCACATCGTCCTTCGTCATACCGACCGCGTAGCGCGCGAGCAACTGCTCGATCTCGATGATGTCGGCGATGTGCGAACTCTCCACGCTGGAGCCTCCTCGGCAGGGATCTCGGGCGAGCCGGCCGGCCGTGCCCGCACGGCACCCGCTCGACGGAATCCTAACTCGACATCGACGTCAAATCCAGTTCAACGGCGCCGCCGTGGCATTCGCGCTCGGCACCGGCTCTGCGGGGTTCCATCGCGCTACGCGTCGCGGGCTCAACAGGTCAGTGGAGCCGGTGCCGAAGCGGGGCGGCCAGGTCGGTGGTGCTCAGGGTCAGGGCGACGGTGTAGCGAATGAGATGGTCCCGGTCGATGTCCAGGTCGCCGCGGAACCAGGTGGTGAACAGCTCCCACAGACCGGCCGTGAGGGTCAGGCCGGTCAGTTCCAGGTCGCGGTCGGGCAGGGAGACCTCGTCCAGGACCTCGTCGGCCTGGGCGGCGAAGATGGCGGCCAGGGTACGGATGATCTCTAGGCGGCGCCGCTGGAGAAGGGGGGAGGCGGGGAACTCGTGGGTGAGGATCCGGGCACGGCGCGGGTCCGTGGTCAGGAAGTCGAGGACGGCCGTCACCACCGCGAGAGTACGGGCGTGCGGGCGGCGGGGAGCCTGGCGGGCGGCGGACAGGATCACGTCGGTTCCCTGGGCGATCTGCTCATCGACGACCGCCAGGAGCAGGGCGTCCCGGTCCGGGAAGTTCTCGTAGAAGTAGCGATCGTTGAGCCCGGCCTCAGCGCATACCTTCCGTACGGTCATGGCCTGCCACCCCTGGGTGCCCAGGAGCTCCAGCCCGGCCCGCAGCAGCGCGGCACGGCGGCGGGCTCGGCGCTGGTCGGCGGGAACTCCGCCGTAGGGGCGTGCGCGAGAAGGCTCAGAGGTCACGGCCCAAGTGTGCCGCACCCCTTGACGCGGCTCGCAAATCTGGAGATGGTTCTCACCAGATAATTCTGGTGCATAGGCTCACCAGAATTCCCCTCGCGGTGTGACTGGGAGTGTGATGGTCCGATGTCCACGGAGAACCCCGCACGGCTGACCACGGCGGACATCGATCTGAGCGATCTGCGGTTCTGGGCCCGGCCGCTGGAGGAGCGGGCACGGGCCTTCGCGCTGCTGCGCGCTCGCCCCGCGCCGGAGTTCTTCACTCTGCCCAAGCTTCCCTTCCTCGGGCAGAGCCCGGGAGCCTGGGCGCTGGTACGCCATGCCGACGTGACCGAGGCCAGCCGGCACCCGGAGGTGTTCAGCAGCGAACCCAGCGCCACCAGCCCGGCCGACATGCCGCGCTGGATGGACAAGTACTTCAACTCGATGATCGACATGGACGATCCGCGGCACGCCAAGATCCGCCGGATCGTGTCGCGGGCCTTCAGTCCCAAGATGCTCGCCAAGGCCGAGGACGACATCGCGCGGCGGGCCGCCCGGATCGTCGACGAGCTGATCGAGGCCGGAGGCGGCGACCTCGTCTCCCAGGTCGCGGTGCGGCTGCCGGTCGAGGTCATCTGCGACATGCTCGGCATTCCCGCCCGGCACCACCGCCAGGTGGTGGAGTGGACCAACATCATCGTCGGCTACTCCGACCCCGAATACGTGGGCGCCACCGTGGAGTACGGCGCCGATGGCACCGCGCGGATGGGCCGGCTCGCCACGCTGCGCATGCTGGGCACCATCGCGTCCGCGGGATGGCGGCTGCACCGGCTGGCGGCCCGGCTCGGCCGGGAGCGCGCGACCACGCCCACCGACGACCTGACCTCTGCCCTGGTGAACGCCAACGTCGACGGTGAACGGCTGTCCCCGCGCGAGTTCGCCACGTTCTTCCTGCTGCTGGTGGTGGCGGGCAACGAGACCACACGCAATGCGATCGCGCACGGCCTGAGGCTGTTCACCGAGCATCCCGAGCAACGCGAACTGCTGCTGGCCGACTTCGACGGGCGCATCGCGGGGGCCGTCGAGGAGATCGTCCGCTACAGCAGTCCGGTCATCTTCATGCGCCGAAACCTCACCCGCGATCACGAGATGAACGGCCACACCTTCCGCAAGGGCGACAGGGTGACGCTGTTCTACTGGTCCGCCAATCGCGACGAGGACGTCTTCACCGACCCCGAGTCGTTCGACATCACCCGTTCCCCGAACCCGCACGTCGGATTCGGGGGGCCCGGCCCGCACTTCTGCCTGGGCGCCAACCTGGCGCGGCGCGAGATCACCGTGATGCTCCGTGAGCTGTTCACCCGCCTGCCCGACATCACCGCCGGGGAGCCGGATCGGCTCATGTCCGGTTTCATCAACGGTTACAAGCGTCTTCCCTGCACCTTCACTCCCCCGGCCTCCGCGCCCGGCCAGACGAAGGACGCATGACCGCGCGGGCCGTCCCCGGCCTACCGGGGACGGCCCGCGCGGACATGAGCGGAACCGCTCAGAACGTCAGGTCACCGGATTGTCGACCAGGTAAACGGGCGGCGACGGCTTGGCGCAGGTCGCCTGGGTGGGCGCTCCGCCGTCGAAAGTGAGCTGCGCACTGGCTCCGCCCAGCATCACCCGCACGTTCCGCGATCCCGCCGATGGCTTGAACGGGCCCGCCGTCAGCGTGCCGTCCGCGGGCAGCGGCACGACGAGCCGCTGGTCACGCGCCAGGGTCGTCCGGGGGATCTGGACACCCTCGCTCGGGATGACGTTGAGGGTCTGCGGGGTGCCGCCCTCGACCTCCAGGTTCAGTTCGGACACCCTTCCCGAGACCGTCTTCACTCCCTGGTCGAGGAGGCTGTTCACGGTCTCCTTCGGCACCGTCAGCGCGCCGGACGCGTTCGTGAAGGAGAACGAGCCCCGCCTGCCGACCGTGAGCGGAATGCCGTCGGCGCCGACCGCGATCCCGATGTTGTGCGGCTGCCCGTTCCAGGTGCACCGGTAGGGCGCGTTGATGATGCCGGCCAGTTCGCCGGACTTGGGTTCGGGGAAGTTCAGCGGCGCGCCGTGGATCTTCGCGGGCGGTTGTCCCGGCTCCCCGCCCACCGCGATCGTCAGCAGCGCGTTGCCGCCCCGCGGCTTGCAGTCGGCGGTGATGGGGAGCGAGAAGCCGGCCGAGGACTTCAGGTCGACCTTCGCGAACGCGCTGTTGAAGCCCAGCGTGACCTTGCCGCTCCGCGGGGCGGTGTAGGGCCCCACGTCGAACGGGTCCTGGCCGGGCGCGGGTAGCCCGACCTTCAGCGGCTTTCCCGGCTCGATCGGGATGTCGGAGAGCGTGATCGGGTCCTTGGCGATGTTCACCGCGTCCGGCGTCGAGTCGGTCGCGCCGATGGACATGTCGCTGATCGTCGCGTCGGCCTTGTCGATGCCCAGGATCGGGGCCAGGGCGGTCAGCCAGGCCGGGAAGGTGATGCTGCCCGAGCCCTGGGTCAGCCAGAACTCCTGGCCGGGCCCGAGCCGCACCGGCGCGACGCCCTGGATGTCGACGTCCAGGGGCAGCCACAGCACCGGCAGCGCTCCGGCGAAGTTGATCGTGCAGGCGATCGGCAGTTTGAACCGGCCGGTGTCCACGCCGACGGCCGGCAGATCCTGCGGCGGGATCGCGTTGGCCGCCTGCGGTACCGCCAACGTGGGCACCAGCATCGCCACCGCGCTGATCGCGGACAGGAGCATGGTGCGGATCGGTCTGCGACGTGCCGGGCGCCCAAGGGCGTGGCGCGGTCTGGGGGTGAGTCGCATGTGGTCCCTCATTCCTTCGAATCGGGGAATGCGTCCCACAGTGTGTGTCGCACAGTTGACCGTTGAGTAGAAAGCGCAGTGCGGTTTCGGGTCGGCGGGCTTCTGCCCTAACTCACAACAACGTTCCCCGGGGGTCGGCCACCCTGCGGGTCGAGCGCCGTGCGGAGCCGTCCCAGCACCTCCGCGTGCCAGTCGTCCAGGAGCCCGATCGCCTGCCGGGCGGGTCCCATGTCCCCCGCCTCCCATGCGCTGACGAGCTGGTCCCACCACCACACGTGAACGCCGGGGGCGTCGAACACGACGTCGAGCACCTCCGGCACCTCGCTCAGCATCGGCCCCAGGGAGTTGAGCACCCCGAGGAAGACCCCGCCTCCGACCGCCATCGATCCCGCCCGCAGGACCTCCAGCACGCCCTGGTGGACGTCCGCCGGGCTCGCCTTCTCGTCTTGGGCCAGCATTTCGAGGCGCCGCCACGCCCGCCTCGCCGGCGCCGGGTCATAGGCGCCCGGGTCCGCCTCGATCTTGTCCGCGACCGACGCGTAGAACAGGCGCAGGGTCTCCAGGATGTCCCGGAGGATCCGTACCGCCAGATCGGGCAGCCTTCGCGAGAACCGGAACAGGTAGCGCCACGTCTCCACCCCGCCGTACGCCTCGACGTCGCGGACCACGGCACCGATCCCCTGATGGGTCTCCACGAAACCCGCCGCCCGCAGCTGTCCCAGCACGAGCTGCACCGTGGACGGGTTGATCTCGTACTCCTCGGCGAGCCGCCGGATCGACGGCAGCCGCTCCCCTGCCCGCAGCCGTCCCACCGCGATCGCGAACGCGATCTGCTCGGCGACCTCCTCGACCATCGTCCCGCCGGTCATGGCGCCCCGGCAGCCTTCGCGACCCGTCCAGCGCCCGCCTGTGAGCTCCGCATGCCGGACAGCGTACGGCTTGTCCCGCTTTCCGGCGTTCCTTCAGCGCCCCGCACCGCTCCGGGCGTACGGCCTGGATCACTCATCTGATTGAGGAAACCGATCCCCGACTTCTGCCTTCGGGACACTACGTGCGGGCCACTGTGTGACACAGACTCTGGTGCACCCTTACTCCGTGGGAGGAACCCTTGCAGTCGTCCTTCTCTCCTGCCGCTGAGTGCCGACCGACGCGATGAGCCGGGGCCAGATCCGATGAAGCTCCCGTTCCCAATAGGGCCAGCTGTGCGTGCCGTTCCGGTACAAGTGGGCCGTCGCGGGGATTCCCAGGGCGCGCAGCCTCCGCAGGAACGGGCGGATGGTCGACCGCACGACGGGCTCGGCGAGGTTGGCCGCACTCCAGGGCCCCGGCGGGTCCAGCGGGCCGGGACGCCCGGTCAGCCCGCACGACACGAACACGCCCGTACCGCGCAGCCCGGCCGCCAGGTGGAGCGGGTCGGCGGCCCGCCAGCGCCGGTCTTCGAGTACGGGCACACCCCACATGCCGAACGGGTTCACTCGGCCGGCGATCCCGGTGGCGGCGAGCAGGGTGGTCGCGGCGAGCGGGGAACGGATCGTGCACGGTCCGCTCAGGGCGGCCGCGAATCGGAACTTTCCGGGATGAGCCGCCGCGCTCAGCAGCGCCCCGTACCCGCCGCCGGAGACACCCGCGACCGCGCGCACGGCCGAGGCCCGGTACCGCTCCCGCATGAGCGCGTGGAGGTCGTGGACGTGGAAGGCCTGCCACTGGGGGCCGTGGCGCCAGTCGGCGTATCCGCCCGCCCGTCCGCCGTCCGGCATGACGATGAGGACGTCGTCGTCCCGGCTGAGACGCTCCACGTCGGTGTGGCGCGTCCACGACGCCGAGTCGTCGAGACCGCCGTGGTGCAGCGTCAGCAGCGGCCAGGAACCGCCGCCGCGCTCGGTCCAGCCCCGCGGGACCAGGACCCGGATCGACCATTCTCGCGGGCCGATGGAATCGGCCCGCACCGTCAGTCTCCTGAGCCGGTCGCCCAGCCTCTCCTCGTCGAGGACCTTGATCGCCATGAATCGAGGTTATGGCGCCACTGAATGGCGCGACACTGAGCCGGCGAAGATTCGGCTTCGCCGATCGCTTACTTTCCTGAGTCCTTTCGGGACCCTTCTTCGATGACACCAGAAATACCGATCGGCGTTTCTGGCGACCCTGGATGAAAGGAGGCCGGAACATGGCCGTCGGATTGATCATCGTCATCGCGCTCTGCATGACGGCCAACGCGTGGCGGCTGCGGGCCCGCCTGCGCGGCCTCCATCCGCTGCCGCCCGCACCCGGCGGCCATCGGCCGGACGGTGAGCGGGACGAGTTCGTCCTGCTCACCGTGGACGGAGTCCAGGTCCCGCCCGGAGTGGTGCGCGCCGCCGAGCAGCACGCCCGCGACAAGGACCTCGGCCTGGTCGATCTGATGCCCCGGGATCTGCACGTCGACGCGGTCCTCGACCTGGCCCGCCACCTGGACTTCGACGCCTACCGCGACGACGTCTTCGGGATGGGCCGCGGGGGCTGTCACGCGGTGCTCGCCTCGCGTACCGCCGTCACCGGCGCCGGGATCACGAGGTTCACCGGCCTCGACCCCGACGAGCTCGGTGCGGCCACCGCCCGGCTGCGGCTCTACACGGGCTCGGCCGACATCGTCGTCGCCCCGTTCGGCGGCCACGACCAGACCGCCTTCCGGCGTTCGCGAATGCGTTCGCTCGCGCTGGTGATCCCGCAGACCCTCGCCCTGCCGCAGACACTGTTCGCCGCTGCGGGCGGATACCTCCTCGTGGCCGGGGCCATCATGCTGGCGCCGGTCGCCGGGCTCGGGCTGGCGCTGCTGTACTGCGCTCTCCCGGCGCTGGTCTTCGCCGGTGCCGCCGTCCGGCCCCGCGACCTCGCCCGCGTCTGCGCGCTACGGCTCGTCCACACGCCCCGCTCGATCGCCCGCACCCTCACCGCCCCGAGGACGCGCTGGGAACGGGAGCTGATCGCCCGCCGTGAGCAGGCCCGGGTCTGGTACAGGGCCGAGATCGACCAGGGGGTCGACCGGTTCGCCGGGCCGCGCGCCGAGGAATGCCCGTGGTGCGGCGGCCGCGCGCTGAGCAGGCGGGTCGTGGCCCGCGACGTCCTCCAGGGCAAGCCGGGACGTTTCACCATGGACCGGTGCGACGGCTGCGGGCACGTCTTCCAGAACCCGCGCCTGACCCCCGAGGGCCTGGCCTTCTATTACAAGGACGTCTACGACGGTCTCGGGGACGTCCTGGCCGAGCGGATCCTGTCCTCCAACACCTCCTGGTACCTCGCCCGCGCCGGCCTGGTGGCCCGTGCGACCACCCCCCGGACCTGGCTCGACGTCGGCACGGGCAAGGGGCATTTCTGCCGTGCCGCGCGGACCGTCCTGCCCGGCACGCGCTTCGACGGCCTCGACTTCGGCGCGGCGGTCGACGAGGGCGCGCAACGCGGCTGGGTCGAGCGCGCCTACCGCGGCGAGTTCACGGCACTGGCCGCCGACCTGGCCGGGCGCTACGACGTGATCAGCATGCACCACTACCTGGAGCACACCGCCGACCCGCTCACCGAACTCGACACCGCCGTCAAGGTACTGCCGTCAGGGGGGCACCTCCTGATCGAACTGCCCGACCCCGAGTCATGGTTCGGCAGCGTCCTGCGCGGCTTCTGGCTGCCCTGGCTCGCGCCCCAGCATCTGAACATGATCCCCATCGGCAACCTGCGCGAGGCGCTGGCGCAGCGCGGCCTGGAGATCCTCGCCGAAGAGCGCAGGGAAGCCGACCAGGGACCGGACTTCGTCGCCTCCGCCGCGGCCGTCCTCAACTGGCTCGCCCTCGACGTCGACCGGCCGTGGTGGCCGCGTCCCCCGGGCCGCCGCGAGTACGCCGGCGCGCTCGCCACGATCGTGCTGGCCGGCCCCCTCATGGGGACGGCCCTGCTGCTGGACCTGCTCACCATCCCCATCGCCCGGAAGAACAGCAACGCCTACCGGGTCCTGGCCAGAAAGAACCTCGGATGAGACGCCTTCCGCTGACGCTGATGCTCACGCTCCTGCTCTCGCTCATCTCCGTACCCGCGCGCGCCGGCGCGTCGGAGATCACCGAGAAACGGCTCGACGCGCGCACCCTCGACCTGACCTGGACGTCGCCGAACGTCGGCGACGTCAGCGCCCGCCTCCTGCTGCCCAAGGGCTGGACCCGATCCGCCAAGCGCACCTGGCCGGTCGTCTACGCCTTCCAGGGCGGCCGCGACGACTACACCTCCTGGACCCGCGAGACCCACATCGAAGAACTCGCCGCACGGTGGGACGTCATGGTCGTCATGCCGTCCGGCGGGAACAACGGCAGCTACACCGACTGGTGGAACGACGGGAAAGGCGGCGTCCCGCGCTGGGAGACCTTCCACACCAGCGAGGTGCTCACACTGATGGCCCGCTACCGGGCAGGAACCCGCCGAGCCGTGATGGGCGCTTCATCGGGCGGCCAGGGCGCGCTGGCCTACGCCGCCCGGCACCCCGGGATGTTCCGGTACGCGGCCTCCTTCAGCGGCTCCACCCACCTGACCATGGACGGGATGCAAGCGTTCCTGCTCGCGATGAACCTGCTCGGCTCGGGCATGGACGCCTTGCGCATCTTCGGCCTGCCCGGCCGCGACGACGCGAACTGGCGGGCCCACGATCCGTACGTGCTGGCCGAGAAGCTGCGCGGCGTCGGCCTGTACGTCTCCAGCGGGACCACCGGCATGAACGGCCCGTACACCCCCGAGGGCGCCCAATGGCGGCTCACCCAGCTCAGCGAGGTCCTCATCGGCCGGATGAACCGCTCGTTCGTCACCCGGCTACGCGAACTGAACATCCCGGTCACCTCCCACATCTACGGCGACGGCTGGCACGCCTGGCCCGAATGGATACCGGAAATGAACGCGGCCTGGCCCTTGATGATGCGCACGATCGACGCGAAGGGCGCCAAGGCCTGAACTCCGGATCACGGTCTTCCTGTTTCCCCATTGCGACGGCGGGCTGTCGGTCGCCTGCTCTACGGTGAGGCGCCATGGAAGATCACCTTCGGGACGAGGGCATCCTGATCCTCCCGGATCCCTTGCGGCGCCACGTCTACCCGCGGCGGGACGGGAGTCCGGGCCCGAGGCCCAAGGTCAACCGGTCCGCGGGCAGGACCGTGCGTGAACGCGTGCGCGCGCTGGAGGCCGTGCGACCGCTCGCGGAGCGCGAGGGCGTCACGCCGGACATGGCCGAAGCCCTGCGGGCGTACGCGTCCGGAGGCGCGCATCCCCTCGGCGCCGCAGTGGCCGCCGCGCTGCTCATGCAGGACGCCGGGAACGATGACGAGAAAGTCGCCGTACTGGCCGTCGACTCCTGGGTGGCCGGGCACGGGCTGCCTTTCGCCGCCTGCGCGTTCGCCGAGTGCAGCCAGATCCTCTGGGACCGCCCTGGGCTCGGCCTCGTCGACGGGAGCGGCACGGGAGTTCAGGGCTCGGCCATCGTCTCCCAGGCACCCAAGGCCGCCGTACGGCTCCGGGCGTTTCTGTCCGTCGCCGATGAGGAGGTGTATCAGGAGGCGGTGGACCGGTTGGCGGGATGCCGGCGCACCGCGTCCCAGCGGGTGGTGGTCTCCTTCCTGGTGCCCGCCCGCGAGGACTGGGTGGACGAGTGCTGCGCCGACCCTCCCCCTGCGAGGGGCCAATTGGGTTTCTGGTGGATGCTGTACGGCTCGCTCGGCTCGCCTGGCCAGGTCGACCAGCTCCTCCAGCACAGGGTCGTCAGCAGGTTCCTGTGGGACCGGGCACTCCTGGCCACCATGGCGGACGCGGTGGGGCCGGCCATCACGCCCCTGGTCGTCGCAGCGTTCGACGACACCTGGGACACCTCCGCACGCAAGCTGTTCCTGGAGTTCCTTGCGGTCCTGCCGTGCGACGAGGCGTTCCGGGCGCTGGTGGATCGCGCCGATCAGAAGAACGTGCAGCCCGCCCTGCTCGCGGCGGCCAAGCGGTTCCCCGAGCGGGCGCGGCGGCTGCTGCCCGAGCTGGCGGCCGAGAGGGACGCGCTGGCCGCCGGCCGGCTGCCGGACGCACCGGTGGACGCCCTTCCCAAGCCCCTGACCGACCCGCGGAGTCTCCCCTCCCGCGTACAGGAGCCGGGTGAGTGGGCCGATCTGGAGACGCTGCCGCAGATCAGGCTCCGTGACCGGGGCGAGGCGCTCCCCGCCGACGCCACCCGCCGCCTGCTGACGATGCTCGCCATGTCCTCCTCCGCAGAGGCGCACGCGGGCCTCGCGGCCGTCAAGGACGCGTGCGACGCCAGGTCGCTGGCCTCGTTCGGGTGGGCGCTGTTCCAGCTGTGGGACAAGATCGGCGCACCGCCCAAGGACCGGTGGGCGCTGAGCCGGATGGGGTGGTTCGGCGATGACGAGACCGTCCGCATGCTGACACCGCTCATCCCCGCGTGGCAGGGGAAGCGCGCCCACGCCAAGGCGTTCGCCGGCCTGGACGTCCTGGCCGGGATCGGCTCGGACGTGGCGCTGACGCATCTGGACGGCATCGCGCAGAGGGGCAAGTACAAGGACCTCAGGAAGCGCGCCCACGAGAGGTTCGATGAGGTCGCCGGCGAGCTGGGACTGACGCCCGAGCAGCTCCGTGACCGGCTGCTCCCCGACTTCGGCCTGGACGCGGCGGGCAGGCTCGTCCTGGACTACGGGCCGCGGCGCTTCCTCGTCGGCTTCGACGAGAACCTCAGGCCGCACGTGGCCGACGAGGACGGCACGCCCCGCAGATCGCTCCCCAAGCCCGGCGCCAAGGACGACCAGGAACTCGCGACCGCCGCCTACAAGCACTTCACCGCGCTCAAGAAGGACGTGGGCACGGTGGCCGGCGACCAGATCCGACGGCTGGAGGCGGCGATGGTGGCACGGCGCCGCTGGACCGTGGCGGAGTTCCGGCGCCTCTTCGTGGAGCACCCCCTGCTCTGGCACATCGCGCGCCGCCTGGTGTGGCTCGCCGAAGACGGCTCCGGGACGACCGCTTTCCGCGTCGCCGAAGACCGCACGCTCGCCGGCCCCGGCGACGGCGCGCTCACGCTGCGGGATGGGACCCGCATCGGCCTCGCCCACCCGCTGGACCTGGGCGGAGCGCTCGGCGCGTGGACGCGTGTGCTGGCCGACTACGAGCTCATGCAGCCGTTCCCGCAGCTCCACCGCCCGGTGCACGTCCTGACCGAGGCCGAGCGCGCCGTCCGGCGGCTGGCCAGGTTCCAGGACGCCGCCGCACCGGCCCGGGCGGTGCTCGCCCTCGAACAGCGCGGGTGGCGGCGCAGCGCACCCGTGGACGGCGGCTACCAGCGGTGCCTCTACCGCAAGGTCCCCAGCGGCCTGTTCGTCAACGTCAAGATCGACCCGGGAATGAAGATCGGGCACGGGGCCGACAACCCGGAACAGCGGCTGGCTGAGATCCGGCTCGACGACCGTCCCGAGGAAGGCCACTGGTCCTCGCGCGACGGGCGGACGTTCGGCGACCTCGATCCACCCACCGCCTCCGAGGTCCTCAGCGAGCTCGCCGAAGCGACCGCCCGGGAGTAGACAGTGTTTCAAAGTCCCGGCCCACGGTGCTCGCCTGGCGGCTCGCACCGTGACCGGTTCTTGTGCGAGCGCGGCATCGCTTCGCGATCTGCCCGGGTGAGGCTCGCCTCCGGCTTTGCCTCACCGGCCAGGTAACGCGCTCGCGCGGTGGCTGAGCCCTCTTTGAGACAGGCATTAGACCCCCCGTTTCCGCGCAGCCGGAGCAAGGCGGCTGCGGCCGATCCCTGCGCGAGGGGTTTCCCGATCGCCTGTCCATGGTTCGGGTCCTATCCACCTGGCAGACGACCACCCGTCAGACGGCCGTGTCCAGGTCGAGGATCTCGGCGAACGGGTCGTCCAGGCAGGTGGCGGGCTCGCCGGGGGCGAGCAGGCATCCGTCGAGCAGCGCGTGGATCCGGTCGTGGTCGAGTTCGGGGCCGGTGAGGACCAGGTGCTGGACGCGGTCACCGTGGTCGGCCGACCAGTCCAGCTCGGCGGCCAGCCGGCGGGCGGGCGGGACGGTGTGCCAGTCGTGTTCGGGGAGGGCGGCCAGCCAGGGGCCGGTGTCCTCGACCATGACGACGCCGGCGACGGCGTCCCAGGCCAGCATCCGGTCGGGCCGGCTGGAGAGCCAGAACCGGCCGCGGCTGCGTACCGACTCGGTGGCCAGGACGTCCATGGCGTCGAAGAACCGGGCCGGATGCAGGGGCGTGGTGCGGTGCCAGACCACGGTGTCGGCCGCGGGGGTGTGCGACGCGCAGGGGAGCTGCGCCGTGGCCGGGTCGACGCGGGCCGCCAGCTCGTGGGCGCACAGCGCGGGGCCGGCGAGCGGAGGCAGCGGCTCGCCGGGCATGGTGACCGGCGTGATCGGGGCCAGGTGCCCGAGCAGTTCGCGGCACAGGTCCAGATCCCCCCGGTCGGCCGGGGGCAGCGGGGCCGGCAGGGTCTCGGGGACGACCAGCGCGGTGGCGTACTCGATCTGGTGGGCCAGTACCTCGGCCAGGTAGCGCCGGTCGCCGGGCGCGCCCGGCTTGCCCGCCTCGGTCAGCAGTTCGCCGCGGCAGATGTCGGTGGGCATCAGCTCGGCGTCCACCGCGGTGAGCACGCCGGTGAGCCGGATGTCGCCGTCCAGGCCGGGATGGTCGAGGGCTTCGGCGACCGACCGCGGCTCGACGCAGTCCCACAGGTCCACGACCAGCAGTTCGGCGCGGCCGGCGTACCGGAGCAGCTGGGGGATCAGATCCTCGCGGACGGTGCAGGTCACGCAGCCGTGCTCCAGCCGGATGAGGGTCCGCTCCAGCGTCGTGCCCGCATCGCGGACGGTGCGCGTCACCAGCCCGCGGGTGATGGCGCGCAGATCGTGGTGGATCGCCACGGCGCCGGGATGCTCGCGCAGCAGCCGGTCGACGACGGTGGCGCGGGCGGTGCCGTGCAGCCCGGCCACCAGTGCTACGGGAACGGACATCGGAGACCCCTTCTGCAAGTGAAAACGATTATCACTATCATTGCATGCGTCGAGGCTCCCTGCGGCTCCCGGACTCCCGGCACGCTCTGAACGGCGCGGGGCATGACCTGGATCTGGTGAAATCTGCTCCAGACCGCATCCCTGGAACGACAACGTTCACCGAAGGGCCGGTACCCTCCGCGACTCGACACTCATCACTCGGAGACACCGGCACTTCGCCCGTAAGGAGCCGCAACCGTGGGCGCCCACCACTCACACCGACACGACGCCGGCCCCACCGCGCCCGCCACCGTACGAGCGGTGCTGATCGTCATCGTCCCGCTGGCCGTCGCCACGCTGGCCGCCCTGATCTGGATGTGGCCGTCCGGTACCGATGGAGACGAGACCTCCGCCGCCCGGTTGAAGAAGGTCACCGGGGAGATCGTCCGGATCGATCTCAAGCCGTGCCCGGCCCAGGCCCCGCCCGTCGCAGAGCCCGGCACGCCATCGCCGCCCGGCGCGCCGCGGCCCGATCCGAGAAGGTGCGGAACCGCCACGGTCTCCCTCACCTCGGGGCCGATGGCCGGGCGGGCGGTGCAAACCGAACTGCCGAGCGGTCCCGGCAACAGGATCTTCAGCGCCGGGGAGGCGGTGGTCCTGGTCGAGATGCCCGACGCCGAAGGCCTTCCCGGCTCTCCGGGCTCCCCGTACCAGCTCAGTGATCACGACCGTTCCGGGGCCCTGTGGATCGTGGCCCTGGCCTTCATGCTCGCGGTGGTCGCCTTCGGCCGCTGGCGCGGCCTGACCGCCCTCGTCGGGCTGGCCATCACCTTCGCCCTGATCCTGCTGTTCCTGATCCCGGCCATCATCGACGGGCGCCCACCGCTCTTGGCCGCGATCGTCTGCGCGGCGGCGATCATGCTGGCGGTGCTCTATCTCACCCACGGCTTCACCGTGACCACATCGGTCGCCGTGATGGGCACGCTGGCCAGCCTCACCCTGACAGGCGTACTCGCCATGGCGGCCATCGAGATGACCCGGCTCACCGGGATCATCGACGACAGCTCCCTGTTCCTGGACATCGACTACGACATCAACACCCGGGGGCTGCTCCTGGCCAGCGTCATCATCGGCGCGCTGGGCGTACTCGACGACGTCACCATCACCCAGGCCGCGACCGTCCGGGAACTGGCACGGGCCAACCCCTCCTTCGGTTTCGGGCGGCTGTACCGAGCCGCCACCCGGGTCGGGCGGGCGCACATCGCCTCGGTGATCAACACGATCGTCCTCGCCTACGCGGGAGCGTCCCTTCCCCTCCTCCTGCTGTTCAGCCTCGGCCGGCAGCCCGCCGGCGAGGTCCTCACCAGCCCCGCCGTCGCCCAGGAGATCGTGCGCGCCGTCGCCGGCACCATCGGGCTCATCGCGGCCGTCCCCCTGACCACCGCCCTGGCCGTATTCACCGCTACGCGGCGCACACCCACCGACACCGACGCGGTGGGCGTCGCCGAGGCTCCGACCCGTTGGCCAAGGTCCGGCAGAACTGCTCGAAATCATGCGAGCCCGCTCAGAGAGTCTCGGTCACAGGACGGCGGCCACCAAGACGGGCAGGAACAGTGGTGAGCGCCGCCACCACGAGCCCGGTCGCCAGTACCAGGGCGAGCAGCTGCCAGAGCGAGGGAAGCGCGGCCTTGTCGCTGTCGCCGCCGGTGATCGTGTTTATCGCGGCGAACAGCGCGAAGCCTCCCGGGAAGACGCCCAGGATGGCGCCGGCGAGCGCGGGCAGCACCTGCGCGGCCGCCAGTGCCGCACTCACTTCACGAGGGGTCGCGCCGAGGGCGCGCGCCAGCGCGGAGGAATGCCGGTTGTCGAGCACCGTCGCCCAGGTGATGACGATGGCGTTGACCGCCGCCAGGCAGAGCAGTATGACCGTCCAGACGAGAAGCACGTGCCGGAGCACCGCCACTTGACCCTCGCTGTACGCGCCGGTGCCCGGCTGGGCGTCGAGGAAGGCGTTGAGCATCAGAAGGACGTAGATCCCGCTGACCGTGACCGCGATACTGGCCACCCCCAGCACGACCCGTCGCGGCCGGCGGGCGGCGACCCGCAAGGCGAGGAGCAGCGGGACCGGCAGTCGCGTCGAGAGAGTGATCAGCCAACCGGTGCGGCGGGGCGGGCGGGCCGCGTCGGCCAGCGCGCTGACGGTGCTCGAGCGGGCGCCGCGTACCGCCGGGACGGCGGTCGCCACTACGGCTACCCCGAGGGCCACGGCGGTCACCAGACCCACCGTGGACCACGTCAACGACGCCGTCCCCGCGCTGCCGACGAGGCCCGCGGTCGACTCGGTGAGCAGCGGAGCGGTCAGCGCCCCGATCACCAGGCCGGCCGCCGCCGCGACGACGGCCACCAGGAGATACTCCGCGAGCAGCACGGCGGCGACCAGGCCCGGTGTGCCGCCGACCGCCTTGAGGAGCCCGACGCGTCGGGTTTGATCGGCCATCCGGCCGCCGACCAGAACGGAAAGGCTGGCCACCGCGAGCAGGCCGAGCAGCCAGGCGCCGATCAGCAGCAGGATCTGGGAGTCTCTGGCCAGGTCGGTGGCGTCGGCGAGGATGCTCTGCCAGGGCTGCATGGCGATGGCGCCGCTGCGATCGCCGCCGTTCGCGTCGACGAACGCCTGAGCCTCATCCGGGTCGGCCAGCTTCAGGTTCATCACATAGGACACGGAGCCCTGTGTCGGGACGAGGCTCCGCACGTCCGCCTGGGTGAGCCAGACGAGCCCGGGGTTGTGCAACAACTCCGGAGGCAGATTCCGGTCCTGCGGGATGGCGCCGTTGACGCAACCGACGGAGACGACGATGCAGGACGCCCCCGGATAGGGCGCCATGGCGGCGGTGACCGCCAGGCCGACGACCGGGAACGACTTGCCGCCCAGAGTGATCCGATCACCGACGTTCACCTCGAGCGAGTTGGCGTAGGCGGCTTCGAGCACCACGCCGCCGTCGCTGACCCAGGTGCCCTGCGTCACCGCTGGCTGATCGACCGCCGCGATCGTGGCGTCCCGCCCTTCGATCTGCGCGTCCGACGTCCGGCCGGACGCCTCGAGCTCCCCCGCGATGACGGGGTACGGTCCGCTGTGTCCGGTGACATCGGAGGTAGCGGCCAGTTCCTCGAGGCCGGCGAGACCGGCGGACGTGCCGACGGCGGCGACCGCGTCCGGTCCCTTGGTCGCTGCCCGGGTGCTCTCGTACGGGCCGCCGGCCGCGTCGCGCAGAACCAGCCCGAGCGTCAGCGTCGTGGTGGCCGCCAGGATGGCGATCAGCAGAAGGACTGCTTCGGTACGGCGCCGCCGGAGGTCCCGCACGGCGAGGCGTCCCACGAGAAGGATGCGGCCCATCGCCCTCAGTCCTCCAGCCCGGCGAGGGCGCCGAGGTATCCGGTGGCGCCACCGGTCAGCCGGGTCTCGTCCACGAACGCGCCGTCGCGCATCGAGATCAACCGGTCCGCGATGGCCGCGATCCGCGCGTCGTGGGTGACGATGACCAGTGTCTGCCCGGACCCGTGCAGGCCCTCGAAGAGCTGGAGGACGTCCAGGGTGGCGGCGCTGTCCAGGTTCCCGGTCGGCTCGTCGGCGAGAACGACCAACGGTTCGTTGCTCAACGCCCGGGCGACCGCGACCCGCTGCCGCTGGCCACCGGACAGCGCGGAGGGCAGGAAGCGCGCCCGGTCGGCGAGCCCGACCTGCTCCAGCAGGTCCACGGCACGCCGTCTGGCCACCCGCGGAGAGCGTCCGGCCAGCAGCGCCGACAGCTCGACGTTCTCAACGGCGGTGAGCTCCTCCATCAGATGGAAGGATTGGAAGACGAAGCCGACATCGGTGCGCCGCATCCGGGCCAGGGCCTTCTCGCTGATGTCGTCGATGCGACGGCCGTTCAGCGACACCTCTCCACCCGAGGGCCGGTCCAGCCCTCCGAGCAGATGCAGCAGCGTGGACTTCCCGCATCCGCTGGGCCCCATCACCGCCACCGTCTCTCCCGCCCCGATCTCGAGATCGACGCCGTCGACGGCGCGCACCAACCCTTCCCCCTTGCCGTACTCCTTGCGCACCCCGCGGGCCCGCAGCACGGGCATGTCGGCGGCGTTGCTCACGATCCGCTCCTTCGCTGGGTCCAGTTCTTCTCACATGTCTCGAGCCAGCGCAGGTCCGCCTGAAGCCTGAGCACGATGCCCTCCAGTAACAGCGCCGCGTCCGAGCGGACCGGCTCGGCCATGGCGGCGCGCTGGGTGTCACGCAGCCGGCGCAGCAATTCGCGGCGCTGGGTGTCGACGATGGTGAGCGGGTCGGCCAGCCCGGCCGCCGCGGCCGCGATCAGCTTGAGATGGAACTCCGCCAGATCGGGTCGCGGCCACCTCACCTCGGCGATCCACGCGGCGACTCGCTCTTGGCCGTCGGGGGTGAGCGCGTACACCTTGCGATCCGACCGGTCAGCGCCCCCGGCAGACCTCTCGACCGCCAGCAGGCCGGCCTTTTCGAGCCGGGTCAACGTGACATAGATCTGCCCGGCGTTCATCGCGTCACCGAGAGGGCCGAGCGCGTCGCGCAGCCGCGCACGCAGCTGGTAGCCGTGCGAGGGCTCCTTGGCCAGCAGCGCCAGCACCACTTCCTGCTGCATGGGGCCTCCCATATAACCGTTAGCCCCTATGTCTAACGGTTATTCCCACGGTTGGCAAGCCCACGCGCCGCCGGTCGCGGAAACCGCCGCGACCGGCGAGTGGCCGGCCGGGATCCCGGCCGGCCACGTTTCGACATCCGCCACTCAGCGAATCGTGCTCAGTGACGGTGACCGGGGCCGCAGTCGTTCATCGGGGCGTGACGCTTGACCCAGCTGGCGCCGCGGGCCGCGGCCGCCGCCTTCTTGACGTCGCTGGAGCCCTCGTCGTAGGCCACCGTGCCGCCGACGATGGTCATCGCGACCGGCAGCTGCGAGATCTCGGCGGTGCCGATGGCGTGCACATCGCCGTCGAGGACGGTGATGTCGCCGACGTGGCCCTTGGTGAGCCGTCCCTTCCATGCCTCCGCGTGGTCCTGCCAGGCGCCGGTGCGGGTGTAGGTGGCGATCGCCTCGTCCAGGCCGATGCGCTCCTGCGCGCCGTAGAGCCTGCCCGACACCCGCCCTTCGCGGCGGACCATCGTCTCCAGGCCCTGCCGGAAGTCCGGGTAGACGACGGGAGCGTCCGAGGCGCTGGCCACCTTCACGCCCGACCTGAGCGCCGTGGCGTACGGCCACTCGTACTCGGCCCGTTCCAGCCCGATCGACTCGATCTGGGCGTCGGTCAGCACCCACTTGATGTTCGGGTTGAAGTTCCCGCCGACGCTCGCCCTGGCCATCCGGGCCAGGTCCGCGGGCCGGGCCAGGTCGCTGTGGATGATGTAGTGCCGCGGGTTGACGCGACGCGGGTTCGTGCGATGCATCCGTTCGTACGCCGTGATGACCGCGTCGATCGTCCGGTCGCCGGTCGCGTGCGTCCCGATCTGGAATCCGGCCGTGTGCGCCATCCGGACCAGCTCTTCGAGCGTCGCGACCTGCTCCTCCGGGGTGCTCCCCGGAAGGGTCATGCCGCCGTACCCGCCGCCCACGTACTCCTCGAACAGCCACGCGGTCTTGTTGATGGTCGGGATGCCGTCGGCGAAGATCTTGACCTGGTTCGCCGTGAAGCGGCGGGGGTCGACGTCGGGCCGCTCGAACTCGGCCAGGTTCGCTCGCAGGCTCTCCGGCGAGGAGCCGCTCAGCATCATGCTGACCCGTACCGGAATCCTCCCGGCGTCCACCAGGCCGGCGACCGCGGTGATGAGCCGAGGCGACGAGCCCGGGTCGGTGTAGCTGGTGATGCCTTCGGCGAGCATCATCTTCGCGGCGAGTTCGGCGGCGGCGGCCTGCTGCTCGATGGTGTACGGCGGGACGTGGCGGCCGGCCAGGCCGGCGGCGGTCTCCAGGAGCACGCCGGTCGGTTCCCCGTCGGCGTCCTTGACGATCTGGCCGCCCGCGGGCGGGACCGTGTCCCTGGTGATGCCGGCGATCCGCAATGCCTCGGAGTTGACCCATGCGGCATGACCGGACCACTCGGTCAGGTAGACGGGGTTGTTCGGGGAGACCGCGTCCAGGTCCTGCCTGGTCGGCATGCGGCCCTCACCGAGGTACTGCGGGTCCCAGCCGCTGCCCCGGATCCACGCGCCGGGCCCGGCCGCCGCCGCGGCCTGGGCCACGGACGCCGCGATGTCGGCGATCGACCGTACGGTCGGATAGCCGACGTCCAGGCTGAACGGCGGCCTGCTCAGCCCCCAACTCACCGCGTGCAGGTGCGAGTCGTTGACGCCCGGCATCGCGGTACGGCCTTTGAGGTCGACCACGTCGGTTCCCGCGCCGATGAGATGCCGCACCGACGCCGACGGCCCGACATGGACGATGACGCCGTTCTTGATCGCGACCGCCGCCGCGACGCGGAAGTGCCGATCGAGGGTCAGCACCTTGCCGTTGACGAGGACGAGGTCCGCCGGGCCCGGCTTGGCCAGGGCCTCCGCGTGCGGCAGGCCCAGCGTCGACACCCCGAGCGCCGCCAGTGCGGCACCTCCACCCTTGATCACGGAGCGGCGGGTGGTCATGTGGTTCTCAGACATGGAGGTCCCTTCGAACGACACATTTCATTTGACCCCGTACGATAAAGAAATCGTACGGGATCAAATGAAGCCTGCCAAGGGTCGCGCGCAGACCGCGTCGGGAAGGACCTCACGTCCTTCCTGCACCGCTCAGGCGAGGGTGACCTCGACCGGGAGCCTCTTGATGCCGTTGACGAAGTTGGAGCGAACCCGGGGGATCTCGCCGGCGAGCCTGATGCCGGCGAGCCGAGGGATCAGCTCCTCGAACATGATCCGGATCTCGGTACGGGCGAGCAGGTTGCCCAGGCAGAGGTGCGGGCTGCCCTTCCCGAAGGTGACATGGTCGTTGTTCTGGCGGGCGACGTCGAAGTCGTACGGGTTGCCGAAGACCTCCTCGTCCCGGTTGCCCGAGGCGAACCACATGACGGCCTTGTCGCCCTCCTTGATCTGCTTTCCGCCGAGTTCGACGTCCCGGGTCGCGGTGCGGCGGAAGTGGTAGACCGGCGTGGCCCAGCGCAGGAACTCCTCGACCGCGGCCGGGATGAGGGAGGGGTCCTCCTGAAGCCGCGCGAGCTGGTCGGGGTGCTGGATCAGGGCCAGCATGGAATGCGAGATGGTGTGGCGGGTGGTCTCGTTGCCGGCGACGACCAGGAGCAGGAAGTAGTTGTCGAAGTCCTGCGGCGAGAGCGGGATCCCGTCGCGCGGCTCGCCGTTGACGAGTCTGGAGACCAGGTCGGTGCCGTCGCCGCCACGCCGCCGCCGGGCGAGGTCGCGGCCGTACTCGAAGACCTCGAGGGAGGCGGGCGAGCGGAAGGGCAGGTCGCGGTACCGCTCGCTCTCCTCGCTGTGCAGCAGGACGTCGGCGTAATCGGGATCGGTATGGCCGATGATGCGGTTGCCCCAGTCGATGAGCTTCTGGTTGTCCTCCGGGGGCACGTCCAGCAGGCGGGCGAGGACGTTGATGGGGAAGTCCGCGGAGACATCGGCGACGAAGTCGAACGTGCCCTGGGCGAGAGCGGCATCGAGGGTCCGCACGGTGAGACCGCGCAGGAAGTCGGTGTATCCGTTGATCACGGACGCGCCGAACTGCCGCTGGAGCAGGCTGCGCAGGGCGCGGTGCCGGACGCCGTCGAGCTCCAGGATGGAGGCCCGCTTCCTGATCTGGTCGTCGTCGACCTCCTCGAGATTGACGAACCGGGTGGAGGTGAAGGTCTCGGCGTCGCGGTCGACGCGGACGATGTCGGCATGCCGGGTCACCGCCCAGAAGCCCGAGTTGGGGGCGTCCTCAGGCTGCCAGTGGACCGGGTCCTCATGGCGCAGGGTGTGGAGCATGCGCCATGGCGTGACGCCGTCGGTGAAGTTGTCGAGGTCGGCGAGATCGACGTCCTCCAGCGGGAAGGGCTCGTTCACCGCTTCCTTCGCGGTGGGCGGGTGGGTGGTCATGCCAGGCTCCTCGGCGTCACAGGTGGTAGGCGTATTCGGTGAACTCCCAGTCGGTGACGAACCGCTGGAAGCGTTCGGCCTCATCCCGCTTGTAGGTGAGGAACGAGGTGGTGAAGTCCTTGCCGAGGATGTCGGTGAGCGCCGTGTCCGCCTCCAGTGCGTCCAGCGCGGCCGGGAGGTTCATGGGGAGCACGGCCGACCTGGCGGGGTCGTACCCGTAGCCCTCCAGCGGAGCCGGCGGCTCCTCTCCGGCCAGGACGCCCAGCAGCGCGGCGGCGGCGGTTGCGGCGATCACCAGGTACGGGTTCGCTCCGGCGTCCCCCAGGCGCAGCTCGAGCCGTGCCGCCGATCCGCGCTCGGGCGGGATGCGGACCATGGCGCTGCGGTTGTCCAGGCCCCAGTCGATCAGCCAGGGCGCGAGGGTGTCCGGTCCGAAGCGCTTGTAGGAGTTGACGGTCGGGTTGAGCAGGGCGGCCAGAGCGGGGGCGTGCGCGAGGATGCCGGCCACCGCGTGGCGCGCGATTCCGGACAGGCCGTACGGGGCCGAGGTGTCGCCGAAGACGTTGCCACCGGCGTCGTCCTCACCGGACAGGTGGATGTGGAAGCCGGAACCGCCGCCGTCGTTGAACGGCTTGGCCATGAAGGTCGCCAGCCTGCCCTCCTTGCGGGCCAGTTCCTTGACCGCGGCCTTGAGCCGGAAGGCGCGGTCGGCGGCGTCCAGGGCGTCGGAGTGGACGAGGTTGATCTCGAACTGGGCACTGTCGAACTCGTGGTTGCCGGTGGTGACGCCGATCCCGAGGTCGCGGAGCAGCCGTAGCGTGCGCAGCAGATGGTTGTCGGGGTCTGCGCGGAGACCGGCGGTGTAGACGCTGCCGGCGGCGTCGGTGTACCTGCGCCAGCCGGTGGCCGATCCCGGGTCCGCCTCGCACAGGAAGTACTCCAGCTCCGGTCCCACCACCGGGCGCAGGCCGTGCTCGGCGCACCGGGCCAGGACCGCGCGCAGCAGGTCACGGGGCGATTCGGCGGCGGCCGATCCGGTCGCCGGGTCGGTGACCTCCCCCAGGCAGGACGCGACGCCCGGCTCCCACGGGAGCGTGACCAGCGTGTCGAGGTCGGGGCGTACGCAGATGTCGGGCAGCCCCGCGTCCAGGCCGCCGGGCACCGGCACCACATCGCCCTGCGGGCTGGTGTGGTAGACGGCGCGGCAGAAGGCGAGCCCGTGCTCACAGGCCGATGGCAGATGCTCCAGCAGGACGTCGCGGGCCCGGTCGGTGCCGATGAGATCGGGGAAGGTCACCCGGACCACATCGATGCCCTCGGCGGCGAGCCGATCCAGATGCTGACGGAGGTGGGGGGTCACGGAAGCGCTCACCGATGTCTCCTTGGCCGGATGTGAGGTGGCGAGTGGGGTCGGGCTGCGGTGCCGGCGGAGCCCGGCTGTCATTTGATGCCAAACGGTATGAAGCGCACCCGCCCCGCCGCAAGAGGGCGGAGCGAAATCGTCCGGCGGAGCGAGATCGTCCGGCCGGGCACGGCTTGACCCGCGAGCGGGTGCCCCTTATCTTGTTTGAGGTCAAACGAATTGCTCCGCGGACTCCCTGGCCGGCCCGGCCGGACCGTGGCGTCCTGGCGTCCGCGAGCCGCGCCCGCCCGCTGCCTCCGCCCCGACACCTCCTGGGAGGACCGGCCATGAAGGTCGTCGTCGATATGAACAAGTGCCAGGACCACGGGCAGTGCGTGTTCGCGGCGCCTGACGTCTTCCGGATCGACGACGGCGGGCGGCTGGCCTACGTCTCCGACCCCGACGGCTCCCTGCGCGAGGAGGTCGAGGAGGCGGCGGACGTCTGCCCGCTCCAGGCCATCCGGATCGAAGGCTGACCCCCGTGTCCGGAAACACCGTGTCCGGAAGCACCGTGTCCGGAAGCACCGTGCCTGGAAGCATCGTCGTCGTCGGCGCGTCCCTGGGTGGCCTGCGCGCGGCGGAGCGGTTGCGCGCGGCCGGCTGGACCGGATCGATCACCGTCGTCGGGGACGAGCCGTACATGCCCTACAACCGGCCTCCGCTGTCCAAGGAGGCGCTGGCGGGCAAGGCGACGTTCGAGTCGCTGGCCTTCACACCGAAGGCCGGCGTCGCCGACGTGCGCTGGCGGCTCGGTACCCGCGTCACCGCCGCCCGCCTGGCCGACAGGTTCATCGTGCTGGACGGCGGCGAGGAGATGGCCTTCGACGGCCTGGTCGTGGCCACCGGCATGCGGCCGCGGCGGCTGCGCTGCGCGGGACCGGCCACCGGCCGGCACACCGTCCGCACCATCGCCGACGCCCGGGGGCTGCGTGACGCTCTGACACGGCCCGGCGCCCGCGTCGTCGTGGCCGGTGCGGGGTTCATCGGCTGCGAGGTCGCCGCCACGGCCATCGGGCTCGGTGCCGCCGAGGTGACCGTCGTCGATCCGCTGCCGTTGCCCATGGTGGGACCGCTCGGCGAACTCCTGGGCCACGCACTGCTCCAGCGGCACCAGGAGCGCGGGGTGCGCTTCGCCCTGGGCACCGGTGTCGCCGGTTTCGAGGGCACCGACCGCGTCACGGGGGTCGCCCTGAACGACGGCCGCGTCCTACCGGCCGACGTGGTCGTGGAGTCGGTCGGCTCGGTCGCCAACACCGAATGGCTGGAGGGCAACGGGCTCGACCTGGCCGATGGCGTGCTCACCGACGCACGGCTCCGGGCCGGCGGCCTCCCGCATGTCATCGCGGTCGGCGACGTCGCCCGCTTCCCCAACGCCCGCTACGACGGGGTCCCGCGCCGTGTCGAGCACTGGTCCATCCCCACCGACACCGCGAAGCACGCCGCGAAGGCCCTCGCCGCCCATCTCATGGGCACGGGTGCGGACCCGGGCCCCTTCGCGCCGCTGCCGGCGTTCTGGAGCGACCAGCACGACTTCCGGCTCCAGTCGTTCGGCGCGCCGTTCCTCGGCAAGGACGACGTGCGGGTCCTGGACGGCGACCCCGAAGGCGATGTCCTCGTCGGCCACCACCACGGCGGCCGGCTGGCCGGAGTGGTCGCCCTCGGCGGGCCCGAGGCCACCGCCGCAGCCGCCCGCTACCGCGCCCAGTTGCTCGAGCAACCCGCCCTCGCGCCGTAAGGATGAACGTCATGACCGGTCCTCGAGGCTTCTTCGTTCCCAAGACGGCCAGCGGCGCGTCGTCGCTGATCCCGTCCCCGCCCTGGCTCTACTCCGGTGATCTGCTCACCGTCGAATACCGGACCGACCCGGCCCGGGTACGCGAGCTGCTGCCCGAACCTCTGGAACCCGCCGCCGAGGACCCGGGCGCCGTGGCGCTGATCTGGGCCGACTGGCAGTCCTGCGCGGCGGGCGAGGCGGAACTGCTGGACCCCGTGCGCTCCCAGTACAAAGAGGCGTTCGCGGTCGTCCGCTGCTCCTACAAGGGGCGTACCTACTCGCGGTGCGTCTACATCTGGGTCGACAAGGACTTCGCGATCGCCCGCGGGCTGCACCAGGGGTACCCGAAGAAGCTCGGCTCGATCCATCAGACCCGGCCGCACCCGTTCGGACCCGCCCCCCGGATCGAGGCGGGAGCGCGCTTCGGCGCGACCCTGGCCGCAGCGGACCGGCGACTGGCCCAGGCGGTGGTCACCCTGCGCGAGCCCGCGGAGACCAACGGCTTCGTCAACGGCCATCCGATGGCACACCACCGCTGGCTCCCCGCCATCGAGAAGGACGGCGGGCTCGCTCTCGACGAGCTGATCGAATCCGGCGCCGCGTCCTTCGAGGGCGGCGGGCCGTGGACCGGGGACGCGGAACTGGAACTGTTCGAGGCCCCCACCGAGGAGCTGTCCCGGCTGGAGGTCCGCGAGCCGATCGCCGCGTACTACCGCCAGGTCGGGGTGGTCTGGGACGGCGGCCGGTTGCTGGAGGCCCGCGGCCGGGGCGACCGATGACCCCTACGTTCTCGACAGGATTGGGAAGCCGGACATGACCGAGCACATCACCACCGTGGCCGGGGTCGCCGTCGACACCCGGCACTGGATCGGCGGACGGCGCGTGCCCTCCGCGGAGACGTTCACCGACCTCTCCCCCATCGACGGGAGCAGCCTCGGGGAGATCTCCCGGGGCGGAGGGGAAGAGGCGGCGGCCGCCGTGGCCGCCGCGAAGGCCGCCTTCCCCGGCTGGGCCGCGACACCGCGCACCGAACGCGCCCGCCTCCTCCGCGCCATCGCCGACGGCGTGGAGAAGCGCCTCCAAGACCTCGCGATCGTCGAGACCCATGACAACGGTGCCCTCCTTCGCTCGCACCGCCGGGGCGTGATGCCCCGGGTCGCGCACAATTTCCGGTTCTTCGCGGACTGGTCGCTGCGACTCGGACACGAGGATTTCGAGACCCGTGGTCACACCAACCACGTCAGCTGGGACCCGGCGGGCCCCAGCGTTCTCATCACCCCGTGGAACGCCCCGCTGATGCTGGCCACGTGGAAGGTCGCCCCCGCCCTGGCCGCCGGGAACACGGTGGTCCTCAAGCCCGCCGAGTGGTCCCCGCTGACCGCTTCGCTGCTCGCCGACATCGCCGCCGAGGCGGGCCTGCCGGCCGGAGTGCTCAACGTCGTGCAGGGTCTCGGCGCCGAGATCGGTGACGCCCTCACCTCGAACCCGGACGTGCGCCGGATCAGCTTCACCGGGTCCGTGCCGACCGCCCGGCGCATCGCCGCATCGGCGGCGGCCGGCCTCACCCCGCTCAGCCTCGAACTCGGCGGCAAATCGCCGCTGCTGGTCTTCGCGGACGCCGATCTCGACCTGGCCGCCGACCTGGCGGTGGAGCAGTACGACAACGCCGGGCAGGTCTGCCTGGCCGCCACCCGGATCCTCGTCGAGGAAACGGCCGCCGAGGAGTTCACGCGGCGTTTCACGGAGAAGGCCTCGGCACTCAGGCAGGGCGACCCTCGCGACGAGACCACCGACATCGGGCCAAACGTCCACTCCCGCCAGGTGGAGAAGATCGACGGCTTCGTGCGGCGAGCCCTCGCGGCCGGTGCGCGCGCCGTGATCGGCGGCGGGCCCGACACCGATCTGGGCGGCCTCTACTACCGGCCCACCCTCCTCACCGGCGTCGGCCAGGACAGCGAGATCGTCCAGGAGGAGGTCTTCGGTCCCGTCCTGACCCTGCAGACCTTCTCGTCCGAGGACGAGGCGATCGCCCTGGCCAACGACACCCGTTTCGGCCTCGCCGCCACCGTCGCCACCGGAGACCCCGAGCGGGCCCGGCGCGTCACCGCACGGCTCGTGGCGGGCACGGTCTGGGTCAACTGCTTCTTCGTCCGGGACCTCCGCGCGCCCTTCGGCGGATCCCGCCTGTCGGGTGTCGGGCGTGAGGGCGGCGACTGGAGCTTCGACTTCTACTGCGACATGAAGAACACCGTGACCGCCCCCGGGAGCGGGCAGCCCCATGGGTGAGATCGTCGGGGCGGGCCTGCTCGCCCACGTCCCCACCATCGTCCTGCCGGAGGACGAGAGGCGGGAGCTCAACGAGGGCAAGGAGATCACCCTCGTCACCGGTCTCCGGCGGCTCCGCGAGGAGGTCTTCGAGCGCGACGACTACGACACCGTCGTCGTGCTGGACTCGCACTGGGCCACCACCGTCGAGTTCGTCCTGACGGCCCAGGACCGGCGGGCGGGCCTGTTCACCTCCGAGGAACTGCCCCGCGGCATGTGCCGGATGCCGTACGACTTCCCCGGCGACCCCGAACTCGCCCACGCCATCGCCTCGTTCGCCGACGCCCACGGGACCTGGATCACCCCGATCGACGACGCCTACCTGCCGATCTACTACGCCACCGTCAACCTGTGGAAGTACCTCGGCGAGGGACTCCCGGACAAGCGCTGGCTGACCATCGGCGTCTGCCAGACCGGTGACATGGAGGATCATCTCCGCCTGGGCCGGGCCCTGGCCGACGGCATCGCGGCGACTCCCGGGCGCAGGGTCCTGGTCATCGCGTCCGGTGCCCTCTCCCACACCTTCTGGCCACTGCGCGAACTGCGGGACCATGAGGCCAGTGACCCCCTCCACATCTTCACCCCCGAGGCACGCGAGGCCGACCTGCGGCGGATCGCCTGGTTCAAGGAAGGCCGTCACGACAAGGTGCTCCAGACGATGGACGAGTTCTGGAAGTTCAAGCCCGAGGCGAGGTTCTCCCACTACCTGATGATGGCGGGCGCCCTCGGCGAGCAGGCCTGCACCGCCAGGGGCCGCCAGTACAGCGCGTACGAGAACTCCATCGGCACCGGGCAGGTCCACCTCTGGTTCGACCGCCCGGCCGGCGGCTGGACCGCCGCCACCCCGCCCGCATCCCCGCACAGCCAGCCCCAGGAGGCCTGACATGACCGAGTACCGCCGCATCCTCCTGGACGGTGCCACCGTCCAGGTCGTCCGGGAAGGCGATGAACTCGTCGCCGGCGACGGACGGCGCGTCAAGGCCGGCGATGCCCGGCACCTGCCTCCGGTCCAGCCGACGAAGATCATCGCCGTTCACCTCAACCACCGCAGCCGCGTCGAGGAGTTCCAGGCCGAGCTTCCCGCCGCCCCCACCTTTTTCCACAAGCCCGTCTCGGCACTCAACTCCCACAAGGGCGCCGTCGTCCGCCCCGAGGGCTGCCGATGGCTCAACTACGAGGGCGAGGTCGGCGTCGTCATCGGAAGGACCGCCCGGAACATCTCCCCGGACGAGGCAGGGGCGTACATCGCGGGCTACACCATCGCCAACGACTACGGCCTGCACGACTTCCGCGACACCGACGCCGGCTCCATGCTCCGCGTCAAAGGCTCCGACACCCTCTGCCCGCTGGGCCCCGGTCTGGTCACCGACTGGGACTTCCATGGCAAGCGCCTACGGACGTACGTCAACGGCGAGGTGGTCCAGGACGGCTCGACCGACGAGATGAAGTGGGACATGCACTACCTCGTCGCCGACATCGCCCGCACCATCACGCTCCACCCCGGCGACGTCCTGCTGTCCGGCACTCCGGCGAACTCCCGCCCGGTGCAGCCCGGCGACGTCGTCGAAGTGGAGGTCGAAGGGCTGGGCCGCCTGACCAACCACATCGTCACCGGACCGGCTCCCATCCGCGCGGACGTCGGCGCCCAGCCCACGTCGTCCGAACAGGTCGTCTCCACCGCGCTCGGAGGCGACTGGGAGTTCCGCGGCATCCGGCCGCCCAAGCGCTGACGCGGCGGGGGGCGGGGCCGCTCACGCCAGCTGATCGAGGAAGCCGTCGACCAGCAGGCCGGCGCGCCCGCCGGCACCGGCCTCCATCTCCAGGGTGCGTTCGAGCAGCCGGCGCGGGTCGACGCCGTGCCGCAGCAGCTCGTCTGGCTCGGCCAGCTCGAGCCATCCCCGCACCATCGCCGGCGTGACCTCCGGATGGAACTGCACTCCGAGGCTTCGTCCCACGTGGAAGGCCTGGGGGCATGCGGAGTTGCGGGCCAGCTCCACGCTCCCGGGCGGCAGCACGCAGCGGTCGTAGTGCCATTGGAACCACGGCCCCGGCGGCACCAGGTCAGGACGGTCGCTCTGGATCTCGATCCAGCCGATCTCCGGGCGCGGGGCGGCCTCCACCGCGCCGCCGAGGGCCGCGGCGAGCGCTTGGGCCCCGAAGCAGACGCCCAGCACGGGGACGCCGAGGCGGTGGGCCTCCCGCAGCAGTGCCAGCTCGCCGTCCAGCCAGCTGCCGACGGCCGTGTCGTCGTACACCGACCAGGGCGCGCCGAGGGACACGATCAGGTCCCAGCCGCCGGCCTCGGGGAAGTCGAACGTCACGTCGGGTGCGTGGTACCTGGCCTCGGGCACGACCGTCACGGGGACGAGATCGTACCCGCGCTCGGCGAGCCGGGCCCCGACATGTCCCGGCTCCGTCACGTGATCATGCTGGATGACGAGTGCTCGCACGATGGACGCTCCTTCCGCTGTCCCGGGCGTGGTGGACGGACGGAGCCCGCCGCGGTCCTGCTTCGTTTCCGGCTCTCACAGGCCTACCAGGGCTTCGGACCGCCTGACGACCTCGCGGCAGAAGGCGCCGATGTCGTCCGGGTCGTCGATGAACTGCGAAGGCTTGATGCAGAACGTGGTGAATCCTTCGGCCTGCTGCCCCGGAATGCTCTCCAGCGCGGGCGCCAGCGGGGCGCAGGAGCGGTCGCCGGGGAAGACGGGGCGGGTTCCGCCGACCATTTCCAGGGCGGTCCCGTCGCGGCCCGCGTCGCCCATGGCCGACCGCAGCCGGGCGAGTTCCTCGGGAGCGGGCCTGCCCAGCGGGTGGAACCCGTGGCCATGGCGCACCAGGCGGTCCAGCAGCCGGTCGTGCAGCCGACGGCCTCCGAACCACATGCGGGGACCGTCGGGCCGGTGGGCGCGTGGCTCGAAGTACACGTCCTCGAAGCCGTAGTACCGCCCCCGGTAGGAGACCGGGGAGCCCTGCCAGAGCAGGCTCCAGATCTCCAGCTGCTCGTCGAGCAGCGCGCCCCGCTGCTCGAAGGGCACCCCCAGCGCGGCGTACTCGTCGCGGCTCCAGCTCACGGTGGGCTGGACGACCAGGCGGCCTCCGGAGAGCAGGTCGAGGGTGCCGAGATCGCGGGCGAGCGCGAGCGGGTGCCGCAGCGGCGCGATCACCGCGGCCGCCGCCAGCCTCAGCCGCGAGGTGACCGACGCGATCGCCGCGAGGAGCAGCAGTGAGGACGGCCATGGCGTGTGCGGATCCTGGTTGCCGGGCAGCGCGTACTCCCGCGGATTGCGCATGACGCCGTCGGCACCGGCGTCCGGGCCGAGGACGATGTGCTCGCTGACCATGACGGCGTCGAACCCGGCGTCCTCGGCCTCCCGTGCCCAGCGGACCAGGGCGGGCAGGTCACGGCCGCTGGTCATCGTCCAATTCTCGCTCAGTACGAGCACGAAGCGCGGAGTCTCCATCATCACCACAGAATGTTCGGGATCAAACGAACTGTCAAGATCCGCAAGGAGGGATTTCGTACGGGACCGAATGGAGTCGGGCCGGCGGTAGATTCGCATGCAGCCGGCGGGAAGAGGTCTGCGCCGGCCCATCGGGAGGGACGAACGTGACCGGCCATCACACTCTGCGACAGACCGAGCAGGCCATAGAGCGGCAGCTCAGCGGCGCGCCCGTGCGCCACGACGCGATGATGGCGGTGTCCAACATCTACCGCGCGGCCGCCGCGATCCGGCAGCACTTCGAGGCGTCCGTGCTGCGCGGCGCCGATCTGACCTGGACGGCGTTCGTCGTGCTGTGGGTGGTGTGGATCTGGGAGGACATGGAGACCCGGCACGTCGCCGAGGAGGCGGGCATCTCCAAGGGCACGCTCACCGGCGTGGCCAGGACGCTGGAGGGACGCGGCCTGCTCGAGCGCGTCTCGCACGCCACCGACGGGCGCCGCGTCCTGCTCCGGCTCACCGACAAGGGCCACGCCCTGATGAAGGAGCTGTTCCCGGCGTTCAACGCCGAGGAGGCGTTCGTGGTCGAGCGCCTTTCGCGCCCGCAGGGCCAGGCGCTGACGGAGTCGCTCCGGACCGTCATCGAGCACCTGGAGGAAGAGGGCGAGGAGCGGCGGGCCGTCCTGCGGGCGGAGTCGCCGCCGCCGCCCCGCCGTTCAGGCCGCAGGCCCCGCGCCTGACCTGACCCCCACGGCGACCGTATGAGGGTCAGGTCGAAGCCCGGCACATGCAGCCGCGAGGACGCCGCCTCATCGGCCCCTCAGCTCACCAGGTCCGCCATCGCCTGGGATTTCTCCTTCCCACGCCGTGCGGCGCCTACGGCCGTCCCCGCGGCGAGAACGAGGAAGGGCAGCGCCACCAGGAACCAGCCCAGCGCCGACAGGCCCCACGACTGGGTCGCGGGGTCGACGCCCTCCGCCGCGGTCCCGGCCAGGAGGCCGAAGCGGGAGACGAGCAGGTACATCCCGAGCACGAGGCCGACGATGGAGACGGCGGGCGCGACCAGGGTGCTCCAGGGGCTCGCCGCCTCCGCCTGCCGGCGGAAGTACACGATCACGGCGGCGGAGACCAGCACCTCGACCAGCACGATCGCCAGCACGGCCAGGGCACTGAACCAGGTGAACAGGTGCAGCACCGGGTCGCGGCCGGTGATCTGGAACAGCACGACGACGAGCAGCGAGATCACCGAGACGGCGGCGGTGCCGTACGCCGGCGCGCCGCGCCCGTTGACCCGGCCGAGGACGGCGGGCAGCACCCCGGCGCGCGACATGGAGAAGAAGTAGCGGGCCGCACTGTTCTGGAAGGCGAGCAGTCCCGCGAAGAGGCTGGAGAGCACCAGCCAGCTCATCACCGTGGCCAGCCAGCCGCCGACGTACTCGCCGGCGACGAAGAACAGCACCGCGGCGGGATTGGCCAGCGGCGTCCCGTCCACGGTCGAGAGCTCGACGGCACGCGCGACGACGTCGCCGCTGCCGAGGCCGCTGACCACGGCCCAGGCGGTGAAGGCGAACAGCAGCGCGATCAGCGAGACGGCGATGTAGGTCGCGCGGGGAACGCTGCGCTTGGGGTCCTTGGTCTCCTCGCCGTAGATGGCGGTCGCCTCGAACCCGATGTAGGACGCGAAGGCGAAGGTGAGCGCGATGCCCGCCGAGCCCGCGAAACCGCCCGCGAAGACGCTGCCCGGCGAGAAGGACGAGCCCAGCGACAGACCGTCAGGGCCTCCGCCCCGCAGCAGCACCGCGGCGGCCACGATCGCCAGCGCCAGCACTTCGAGGGCCATGAGCAGGCCGAGCACCTTGGCCCCGATGTCGACGCTCAGCGCCGACAGGCCCGTCACCAGCGCCCACGCGATCAGAACCCACACCCACCAGGCCAGGTCGATTCCCAGTTCGGCGTTCATATGCCCGGCCATGGTGGCGCCGAAGAAGCCGAAGACCGCGAGCTGGATCGCCACGTAGGCGAGCAGGGAGACGAAGGCCGATCCCACACCCGGCGCGACGCCGAGCCCGCGCCCGACGTAGGCGAAGAACGCTCCGGTGTTGGTCACCCGGTGGCTCATCGCGGCGTAGCCGATGCTGAAGACCAGCAGGATCAGGCCGACGGCGAGGTAGGCGCCGGGCACTCCGGCGCCGTTGCCGGCGACGATGGCGATGGGGACGGCGCCGGTCATGCCCACCAAGGGGGCGGCCGCGGCGACGACGAAGAAGACGATGCCCGCGACTCCGAGCTTGTTCGTGGCGAGGCGGCTTCCGCCTCCGTCTGCTGGACCCGCCTGCTGCAGGCCTGGTGCGTCCTGGTCGGTCATGCCCTCATAACCCTTTCGATCGGCCACGCACGGCGATGGGGTGGTCGGATCATAAGGGCCCAAACAACCGTTGGGAAGGCCTCCTCGCAACTCGGCCACGAAGAGACGCGGACCCGACCGGCCGGGACTGCGCCGTACCTCTCGAGAGAGGCTGCCTCGGAACCCGGGTCGGCTCATGGAGGCCCTGGCGGATCAGGTGGTGCGGGTGTACGTTCCGCTCAGGTGTGCCGGGAAGCCTGGTCGGCGGCTCTGTCCGCAACGGCTTTCGGAGGCGCCATGGACGCGCACGCAGCGATCCTCACCACAGCACTGACGAAGCACTTCGGCCGGGTCCGGGCCCTGCAGGATCTGAATCTCGAGGTGTCGCGCGGGGAGGTCTTCGGGTATCTGGGGCCCAACGGCGCCGGGAAGACGACCACGATCCGGCTGCTGCTGGACTTCCTGCGTCCCACCGCGGGCATGTCGGAGATGCTGGGCGGATCCGGTGCCGATCCGGCCGTCCGGGCCCGCGTCGGCTACCTGCCCGCCGAACTGCGCGTCGATCCCCGCTACACGGCCACCGATCTGCTCGCCTTCTATGGACGCCTGCGCGGTGGGCATGATCGCGCCTGGGTCGCGGAACTGCTGGACCGGTTCGGCCTGGACCCGGGGCGCCGCGTGGGGGAACTGTCGACCGGCAATCGACGCAAGGTCGGGATCGTGGCGGCGGTGGCGCACCGCCCCGAGTTGCTCATCCTGGACGAACCGACCTCGGGCCTGGACCCCCTGCTGCAGCACGAGTTCCAGCTCCTGGTACGGGAACTGGTCGGCGAGGGCGCCACGGTTCTGCTGTCCAGCCACGTACTGCCCGAGGTGGAGGTGCTGGCCGACCGGGTGGCGATCTTGCGGCAGGGCCGCCTGGTGACGGTCGCCACCGTCGATGAACTACGCCTGCAGGCTCGCCAGCGCATCGACCTGTACGTGGCGCGCCGGCCTGCTTCATCGGATTTCGCCGAGGTGCCGGGCGTCGTCGAGGCCCAGGTGGTGCCGCCCCGGCCGGGTGCCGCGGACGCGGGGACGTTGCTGCGGCTGGTGGTGGAGGGATCGGCGGCCGCTGCCATCAGCGCCGCCGCGCCCTTGGAGGTGCTGCGGGTCGTCACCCACGAGGCCGATCTGGAAGAGGTGTTCCTGCGCTACTACCAGCGGGACTCCAGTGCCGCCGACCAGCCGGTCGCGGCGTCCGAGGGGCGGGTACGGCCATGACCGTCGCGCTGCGCCTGCTGGCGGATCGCCGCAGGGCCTTGGTTTGGTGGACGGTCGCGGTTGCGTCCTTGGTGCTGTTCACCGTCTCGCTGTATCCGTCGCTGAAAGAGCAGGCGTCCATCGACGACCTGGTGGCCGGGCTGCCCGAAACGGTCCGGACGATGGTGGGATACCAGGCAGGGGTGCCGTTGACCTCACCGGCGGGCTTCCTGCACGCCCGGCTGTTCGCCACCCTGCTGCCGGTCCTGGTCCTGGTGCTGGGCATCGGCGCGGGAGCCCGTGCGATCGCTGGTGCCGAGGAGGAGGGGGCACTGGAACCGATGCTGGCCAACCCGGTCACCCGCCGGCGCGTGGCCGCCGAGCGCTACGCCGCCGTCCTGGTCCAGCTGGTGATCGTGGTGGGGGCCTTCGCCATCGCTCTGGTGGTCATGGGGCCGATGTTCGGCGTGCTGGAGGACATCTCACCGCCGGCCCTGGCGGGCGCGTGCGCGGCATTGCTGGGACTCGCGCTGATCCACACCACGCTGGCGTTCGCGATCGGCGCCGCGACGGGGCGTCCGGGGCCGGCGGTGGCGGTGAGCGCCGCGGTCGCGGTCACCGGCTACCTGATGCAGAATCTGCTCACCGCCGATGGCGCGGGCGGCTCGGTACGCGGGTTCAGCCCGTGGTCGTGGTACCTGGACGGCAACATCCTCGCCGACGGCCCCAGCATGGTCGCGCTGTGGGGCCCGCTTCCCCTCACCGCCGTTCTGTTCACCCTCGGCGTCGTCCGCTTCTGCCGGCGCGACCTGCGATGAAACGCGCACTCGCGGCCCCGTGTCAGAGCAGCGAGACCAGGAGGAAGAGGCCGAGGAGCAGGGCCACCCACAAGACCATGACGTCGGTCGGCCATGGCGTTCCCAGCCACCCCCGCGCTTTCAGGGGCCGGGAGGCGAGAGCGAGGACCCGATCGGCCCGCCGCTGCAGGGGCTTGGTCACCTGGTCCCGTACGCGCGTCGTCCCCTGTACTCCGGTGCGCCAGGCGCGCGGCAGGAAGCGGCGATAGACCACATCGGCGTCCACGTTCACCGAGGGCAGTTCGGGCGGGTAGAGCCCGGTCCGCATGAGAACGGTGAAGGCCATCGAGGCGAGAAGTAGCAGCTGGATCTGGTTGACCACGTGGGGCACCGTGTACGCCGAATAGTCCATCTCGTACGGCAGCAGGCCGTACAGCAGGTTCGGTGCCACTCCGATGGCGATGGAACCGGCCGCGGCGAGACCCATGGCGAGCCGCATGTTCAGCGGAGCCTCGGCGACCCGGTGTCCCCGGTCGTGGGCGAAGAAGGCGAAGAAGGGGATCTTGATTCCGGCATGGTGGAAGACCCCGGCCGAGGCGAAGAGCAGGAGCAGCCACACGACGGTGCGATGCTCCTCCGAGACGGCCTCCATGATGATCGACTTGGTGGCGAATCCGGAGAAGAGCGGGAAGGCGGAGATGGACGCCGCCCCGATGACGCACAGCACCATGGTCTGCGGCATGGACTTGTAGAGCCCGCCCAGTTCCGAGCCCTTGGCCGTCCCGGTGCGCAGCAGGACGGCGCCCATGCTCATGAACAGCAGTCCCTTGAACAGGATGTCGGCGAACGCGTGCGCGGCGGCGCCGTTGACCCCGAGCGCGCCCCCGACCCCGATCGCGGCGACCATGAAGCCGAGCTGGTTGATCATGCTGTACGCCAGCACCCGGCGCAGATCGTTCTCGATCACGGCGTAGAAGATCGGGAAGCAGGCCATCGCCACGCCGACCCACACCAGTTCCCCGGTACCGGGGAAGCCGCGCGCCAGAACGTAGATCGCGAACTTGGTGGTGAACGCCGACAGCACCACGGTGCCGACGACGGTGGCCTCCGGATAGGTGTCCTGCAGCCAGGCGTGCAGGACGGGGAAGGCGCACTTGATCCCGACGGCGAGCAGGATCAGCAGGCCGCCGGGATCGCCCAGGCCGATGAAGCCGAACTCCAGGCCGGCTCCGGACTGCACGTGCAGGACGATGCCGCCCAGCATCAGCAGGCCGGAGGCGACCTGCGCGACCAAGTAGCGCATCCCCGCGCGGTAGGCGCGCTCCGTACGCCGGGCCCAGATCAGGAACACCGAGGACAGCCCGGCCAGCTCCCAGAACACGAAGAGCGTGATCAGGTCGCCCGCGAGCGCCCCGCCGACCGCGGACGCGGCATAGACGGGGATCACGGTCTGCTGCACGCGGTCGCGCAGGTTCAGGGCGTAGACAACCGAGATGAACGCCGCGACGAGGAAGGCCGTCGCGAACACCCGCGCGAGAGCGTCCACCCGCAGGGGGTTCAGCGCGAGGCCGAGCACATCGAAGCCGCCGTGGACGCCCTCGGGCAGCGTCCACAGCACCACCATCGCGGCGGCCGGGAGCAGCAGCATCCACGCGGCGCGGGCCCGGCCGTTCAGCAGCGGGACCGGCAACGCGCCGAGGATCAGCAGCAGCGCCGGATTAATCGTCATCGTCGGTCCGCTCCGGCTGCTCGTAGAAGTCCTCGCGGCGCATCAGCACCCGGCGCAGCTGCTTGGCCGCCAGCACCAGGGTCACGCTGCCGACGAAGCCGTAGAGGGCGTAGAAACCGAAGACGTTCTCGATATCGAAGAAGGCGTGCTTGGTGTAGAGCAGGTCCGTGAGGAACGCCAGAGCGCAGGCGGTGTAGAGGCCGTAGACGATGCGGTCCACGTTGCGGGGCTCGTCCAGCCAGCGGCGATCGTCCTTCATGGCAGCTCCAAGACCTGGTTGAGGGGGGCGATGACCGCATCGACTCCAAAGAACAGGACCACGCAGGCCAGCGCGGTCAGCACCAGCGGCAGCACCAGGGTCCAGGACGCCTCCCCGTGGTCGATCCGCTCGGCGGGCGGGCGGAAGAACGCCCGGGCCGGGATCGGCATCAGGTAGGCCAGCGACAGCAGCGATCCCACCAGCAGGACCACGAGCATCACGCTCTGCCCGGCGTCGGCCGCGCCCATCAGCAGCAGCCACTTGCTCCAGACACCGCCGAGTGGGGGCAGGCCGATGATCGAGATCGAGGCGACCAGGAAGGCCCCGAAGGTCCAGGGCATCGCGCGGCCGAGCCCGTCCAGCTCGCTGACGTGCGTCCGGTTCGCCGCGGTGTAGATGGCACCGGCGCAGAAGAACAAGGTGATCTTGCCGGCCGCGTGGGTGGCGATGTGCAGCGCGCCGCCGGCGGCGGCGATGTCGTTGGCCAGCGTGGCCGCGAGCACGATGTAGGCGAGCTGGCTCACCGTCGAGTAGGCCAGCCGTTCCTTGAGGTTGTCGCGCGTGATCGCGATCATCCCGGCTCCCAGCAGGGTGAACGCCGCGACCCACATCATCGGCGCCGCGGCGCCGGTGACGTCGAGCGTGTCGATGCCGAAGACGTAGACCGAGACCTTGAGCACCGTGAAGACGCCCGCCTTGACCACCGCCACCGCGTGCAGCAGAGCCGACACCGGCGTGGGCGCGACCATGGCGGCGGGCAGCCAGCGATGGAAGGGGAACAGCGCCGCCTTCCCGATGCCGAACAGGTAGAGGGCGAACAGCACGGTCAGGGTGGCGGTACCCGCCTTGCCCTCCAGCATCCCGCCGGCCGTGAACTCGGTGCCGTCGGCCAGGATCGACGTCCAGACCAGGGCCGGAAGCAGCAGGCCGATCGAGGTCGTCAGCAGCAGCCCGAGGTAGACGCGTCCCGCGCGCTTGTCCTGCTCGTTCCCCGCGTGGGTGACCAGGGGCCAGGTCGACAGCGTCAGGATCTCGTACCCGATGAACAGCGTGATCAGGTTCCCCGAGAACGCGATCCACAGCGCCGCCGCGATGGCCAGGGCGAAGAAGAAGTAGAACCGGGTCTGGTGCCGCTGCAGGTTGCCGCGCATGTAGCCGATCGCGTACAGCGTCGTGATCGGCCACAGCAGCCCGGCCACGGTCGCGAACAGCAGGCCGAGGGGTTCCAGCTTGAACACCAGCGAGATGCCCGGCAGCCAGTCCCACAGCCGGAAGCTCAGGCCTTCGTCGACCACCGGCCACAGGGACAGGACGAGTGCCGCCACCGCGACGCCGGCCACCAGCGAGGCCGCTTCGCGCAAGGCGGGACGGCGCCGGAAGGCGAGCACCCCGAGGCCGCCCAGCAGCGGCACCGTCACCGCGACCGGCAGGACCAGCGCGTTGCCGGACGCTAGCCAGGTCGCACTCTGGACGCTCACTTGCCGCCTCCCAGAAGTGCGGCGGCGGCACCTTCGGCGAGACTCGTCGGCCAGCCGGGAGCCAGGCCGAACAGCAGTGACAGCAGGACCAGGGCCCAGGTGGCGGCGACCATGGACGACGGCGGTCTCGCGACCGTCACCGGCTCGGAGACGCGGCGGAACCAGCCGACCTCGATGACCCGCCCGATGTAGACCAGGGCCAGCAGGGAGCTGACCAGCATCACCACCAGGACCGGCCAGTACCCGGCCTCGATGAGCGCTCGCGCGAGCGTCCACTTGCTGACGAACCCCGCCGTCGGCGGCAGGCCGACCAGCCCGAGCCCGGCCACCACGATCGCGGCGAAGGTCCACGGCATGCTCCGGCCGAGCCCCGCCATCGCCGAGAGCCGTACCGAACCGAGCCGCAGCAGCAGGATGCCGGCCACCGCGAACAGCGCGCCCTTGATCACCGCATGATTGATCATGTGCAGGTAGGCGGCGGTCAGGCCGTCGGCGGTCGCGAGACTGAAACCGGCGACGATGTAGCCGATCTGGGCGATGCTCGACCAGGCCAGCACGCGTTTGAAGTCCTGCTGGAAGCAGGCCACCGCCGATCCGATCAGCATCGCCAGGCAGGCCAGCACCAGGCCGATCTCGGCGATCGGCATCCTTCCGAAGACCAGTGCCGTCCCGAAGACGCTGAACGCGAATCGCAGGAACGTGTAGATGGCCACCTTGGTACTCGTGGCCGCCAGGAACATGCCGACGACCGACGGCGCCTCCGCGTAGGCGTCCGGCAGCCAGGCGTGCAGGGGGAACAGGGCCATCTTGATGGCCAGCCCGACGAACACGAAGATGACCGCCGCGGCCAGCGCGCGGTTGCCGTAGATCTCCGGCAGCCGCTGGGCCAGGTCCGCCATGTTGAGCGTGCCGGTCACGGCGTAGGCCAGCCCGATGCCGATCAGCAGGAACGTGGCCCCGACGGTTCCCACGATCAGGTACTGGAAGGAGGCCAGCAGGGCCCGCCTGCGCCGTCCCATCGCGATCAGCGCGTACGAGGACAGTGAGGTGATCTCCAGGAAGACGAAGGCGTTGAAGGCGTCACCGGTGGCGGCGATGCCGAGCAGGCCGGTCAGGTTCAGGCACAGGCAGGCGTAGAACATCGGGACCCGGGGCGCCTCGATCTCCGCCGCGATGCTGGGCCGGCTGTAGACGGCGACGGCCAGGCCGATCGCCGACACCAGGAGCAGCACCGGCACGTTCGCCCTGTCGATCACGTACTCGATGCCCGCCGGCGGCTGCCAGCCGCCCATCGCGTACCGGAGCACCTCGCCCCCGGCGACCTGCCAGGCCATCACCGACGCGCAGGCCAGGGCCGACGCCGCGGCGACCAGGAACAGCAGCCAGGCGGCCGTCCGGGAACGGAACAGCACGCACAGCGGAGCGCACAGCAGCGGGATCACGACCTGCAGCGCAGGCAGGTGGGCCGTCACGGCGCCGGCTCGTCGTCGACGTTGTCCCGTTCATCGACGTTGTCCCGTTCGATGACCTCGTCCTCCTCGATCGTGCCGTAGGCCTCGAAGATCCTCACCGTGAGCGCCAGCCCGATCGAGGTGGTGGCGATACCGACGACGATCGCCGTGAGGATCAGCACGTGCGGCAGCGGATGCGAGTACGTCTCGACACCCTTCTCGATGATCGGCGCCTGGCCGCCCTTGACCTTGCCGAGGGCGATATAGAACATGAACACGCCGATCTGGAAGAGGTTCAGGCCGATCAGCTTCTTCACCAGATTGCCGTGGCTGATCACCGTGTACAGACCGATGACCATCATGGTGAACGAGAACCAGTAGATGTAGTGGTCGCCGGTCACCGCGGCGCCCCGCGGCTGGTGAAGCTATAGAAGATGGCTATCAGCACGGCCGCCACCGTGATCCCCACCCCGGTCTCGATCACCAGGATGCCGAGATGCTGGCCTTCCGCGGGATGGTCGGGAACCAGCGTGCCGTAGTCGAGGAACGAGCCGCCCAGTGCCATGTTCACGACGCCGAGCCCGGCATAGAGCAGAACACCGACCGGCAGCAGGCCCAGCAGCACCGGCCACGGCAGCACGCGCCCGACGCCTTTGAAGCCGAAGACCAGACCGTACAGGACGAATCCCGACGCGAAGATCACACCCGCCTGGAATCCCCCGCCCGGCCCATAGTCCCCGTGAAAGAGAATGTAACAGGCGAAGATAAAGATGAAGGGCATCAATATCTTGCTGGCGACGCGGAGAATGCGGTATTCGCTCAGCGTGTTCTCGTTCGTCTCGTCGTCCTCGCCGCGCCGCCGCGTCCGCATCAGCAGGAGCGCGACCGTGACTCCCGCGGTGAACACCACGACCAGTTCTCCCAGCGTGTCGTAGCCGCGATAGCTGGCCAGTACGGATGTGACCGTGTTCGGAATTCCGATCTCCTGCTGTGAATCCTCGAGATACGTCTTGCTCACCGGATGCGTCTGTACGGGGTTGCCCGGTTCGGCGAACGGCGGCAGGTCCTGGCTCGCGTACATCAGCGTGGCGCCCAGCAGCACCGCCACGGCCCCACCCGACCAGAGCCTGCGGCGGGGGGTGACCGCCTCGCGCGAGCGGGTGAGCGCCAGCACGCCGAGGAACAGCACCGTGCTGATCCCGGCCCCGACGGCGGCCTCGGTGATGGCCACGTCCAGCGCGTCCATCGACACGAAGAGGCTCGCCGACAGCAGGCCCGCCAGCGCGGTCAGCATGGTCGCCTCGTAGAGGGCGCGCAGCCGGCTGATCGCGAGCGCGGTCGCCACGAGGAGCGCGAACAGTGAGATGTTCATCAGCACCAGCAGGGACATCAGTGCCGGCCCTCGCCTTCGGGCAGCGCCCGCTCACCGTCCCGGCGGGCCGCCTGGGCGAGCGCGTGCGCGGCGGTCGGGCCCGTCAGCATCATGAACATCAGGATCAGCAGCAGCCGGATCACGTTCTCCCAGCCCTCCACCCGCAGCAGCAGGCCCGAGATCAGGAGTATCGCTCCGGCGGTGTCGGCGAGGCTGCCCGCGTGCGTCCGGGTGTAGAAGTCCGGAAAGCGCAGCAGGCCGACACCGCCCGAGAGCACGAACACACAACCCGCCAGCACCAGTGCGCCGCCGGCGAGATCGATGAGTAGGGAGATGCTCACTGCGCCTTTCCCTCGTCCATCCCCGCCCACACTTCGTCGACGTGGGTCAGCCGCAGCACGGCGATGGTGGTGATGAAATTGACCAGCGCGTAGAGTAGCGCGATCTCGAAAAGGTACGGCCGGCCGGAGATCGTCCCGACCACCGCGATGAGGAGGACGGTCTTCGTGCCGAATACGTTGATCGCCAAAATGCGGTTGTAAAGCCGGGGGCCCAGGAACGCTCTGGCGAGGGCCAGGACCATGGCCACGAGGATGGCGATGACGGCCGCGATGAGCATCAGCGGCCCTCCAGGTCCCTGACCCGTTCGAGCATCGCGCCCTCTCGCAGTTGCTCGATGCCCTCCTGCTCGATCCCGTGGACCTCGATGACCTTTTCGTGCAACGAAAGCGAAAGCGTGCCCGGCGTCAATGTGATCGAGTTCGCGTAGACGACCTTCGACAGATCCGACAGGTCATCGGCCGGCACGGTGGCAATGACGGGACGTAGCTTGCGCCGCGGTGACCACACCAGACGAAGGACCGTGAACGCCGACACGAAGATCTGTCCGCCCAACCACAGCCAATAGCCGGGTATGCGCGGCAGCAGCCGCAGTGGAAGGCTCTCGTCATCGACGACGTCCATTCGCAATACCACCCACATCACCAGCACCACGGACAGTATTCCGAGCGTCAGCAGTAGCGGCGTGTAGTGCCCGGATATCGCCAGCCAGAACGCGGCCAGCAACGGCGACAACTTGAGAGCCGTGCCGCGCCGCCCGTTGAAACGTCCGAACTCATGAGAGCGTGGCGATTCCGGATCTTCCGTTTTCCTTGCAGGCATCGTTCTCCATACACTCGCCCGGCTTAACCGCGGATGGGCATCGAAAGGGGCGAGGGCGTTCGGCACCCGGCGGGGCCGCCGCCGCGCGCGCCGGCCCCGCCGATATCCGGATGGCGGCGGTCCGCGGCGGCTCCAGCGAGGCACGGCACACCCGGTAACGGGTGGGTGCAGCGGACCGTCGCGGTCGACGGAATCATGCGGTCGGCCCGGACGGACAACGGCACGGCCGGCGAGGGCAACGCCGCGTCAGCGGTGAGCAGGGTGTTCATCGGCGGGCTCCGGGAGAGGTTCGGTAAGGACTCGCCGACCAGACTTCCCGGCACACCAGGTCATGACCTTAACGGGATTCTGATCGCCTGACCACTCCCCCGGCCGGTACGGCGCCACAGAATCCGATCATGGTCCACCGCGCGATGACCGCGACGGCGGACATCGCCCGGCCCCACGCCACGTACCGCTCCCCGAACCGGGTCAGGACGAGGAAGGCGAACAGGACGCAAGGGGCAGACCGGCCGGGTCATCCTTGCGCCGCCGACCACCCGCGGCTCGATCGACGAGAATTCGAATCGGTTTGTCAGTCCTGGAAATCGGGGGGCCGGTTCTCCTTGCGTGCTTGGACGGCCTCCTCGAAGTTGCGGGTCGTGAGCCGCACGAACAACTGGCCGAGGCCCTCCTGGCCCATGTGCGCGTCCAGGCTCCCCGCGTCGAGTCCCGACCACAGCGTCCGCTTGGTCAGCTCCACTCCGGGACGGCTGAACCCGGCGATCCGCTCGGCCAGCCGGTAGCAGGAGTCCAGCAACTCGTCGCCGGGGACGACCTGGGAGACCAGCCCGATCCGCTCGGCCTCCACCGCGTCCACATCCCGTCCGGTGAGCATGATCTCGAACGCCCGGGACGAGCCGATCGCGCGCGGCAGCAGGTAGCTGAGCCCGAGCTCGCTGGCGGTCAGCCCGTTGTTGATCCCCGCCGCGCGGAACACCGCGCCGTCGGCCGCGAGCCTGATGTCGGCGGCCAGGCTCAGGCACAGCCCGCCGCCGATCGCCGGTCCGTTCACCGCGGCGATCACCGGCTGGTGGGCACGGCGCATCGCGCGGACCACGTCGTCCAGCAGTTCCATGGAACGCAGGGCAATAGTGGGGACCGTCAGCCCCTCGACGCCGGGGATACGGCCCGCCGACTCCAGATCGGCGCCGGAGCAGAAGCCGCGCCCGGCGCCGGTGACCACGATGGCGCGGGTGTCGTTGTCGCGACCGGCCGCCTCCAGCGCCTCCCTGAACGGGACCATGACATCGAACGCCATGGCGTTCATCCGCTCGGGGCGGTTGAGGGTGATGAGCGTGACGTGCGGTCGCGGCTTGTCGACCAGGACGAACGGCATGCGGTCTCCTCCAAGCGTTACCTAACAAGCGCTAGGTTACAGTGCGGGCGGCCGCCCCCGGCCGGCCCCGAACCCGACCACGTTCCGGCGCGTCGTACTCATCGGCTCCCCTGACCTCGAAGGGAAGCCGAATGTCGCGATCGACCGCGAAGAACTCCGGCAGGACCAGTCCGGTCGGTGTTCTCGTGCTCCTGGGCCTATGGCTCACCATCGGGCTGATGCCCGTCCTGTTCTCCATCACGGATCTGCGGCTCGCGTTCGGCCTGACCGGCCAGGCCGGCACGGCCGTCGTGGAACGATGCACCGAGCACACCTCCGGAACCGACGACTACGTCGAGTGCCGGGGAAGCTTCCAGCCCAGCGATCACCGGGCCGCCCCGACGGCCGACGTCCATCTCCCGCCGGAATCGGACGAGGGCGAGAGCTTCCCCGCACGACTCCAGGACGACGGTGACCGCGCACGTCCCGCCGACCTCAAGGGCCGGCTCGCGGCCGCCGCCGTACCGGCGCTCGGAGTCTTCTTCCTCGTACCACTCCCCTGGGCCCTGCTCTACATGATCACTGGACGGGGACCGAACCGGATCTCGCGGTACGCCATGGCATCCCTGGCGATCGTCACCGCGGGCCTGTGCCTGGCGGGCCTGATCGCCGCGCAGCTGTGAACGATCCGAATGGGGACGTACGTACTGAGTTCACGGGGCATTGGTGAGCCAGTCGTGGAATCCGGAGGGCCGGTGGATCCCGATGACGCCGTGCTCGTACAGCCCCCACCCTTCGCGTGGGGCCTTGCCTTCCTCGCGCCAGACCGCTCGTCCGACGCTGTCGGTCAGGCCGAAGGGGACGCGGCCGACGATCTCCGGGGCGGTCATGTCGTAGGTGACGCGCTCGCTCCACCCTTCACCCCGCCATTGGCCGTGTGCCCAGTCGGAGTCGCCGCCGTATCCGCCGCCGACGTGGATGGCGAGAGGCAGGAGCGACTCGAGTTCGACGAGGACGTCGGTCCCGTCAGGGGTGCGAAGACCGAGGGTGCCGGTCAGGGGTGTGCGAGTCCCGGGTCGATAGGTCGTGGTGACGAGTGGCCAGCCGAGCTGCTCGGTCCGTCCGTCCGGCCAGACGCGGTGGCAGTCGTTGAGGATGCGGTTCCCGTCGGGCTCCTCCTGGAGGATGATGATCATCGCGAAGTCGTCGAAGGCGATCGGGGCGTAGAGCCACCACATTCCGTCGAACGGCGGTTCCCCGGGCGCGCCCGCCGGCTCGCTCTCGCCGACCGGCCGGATGCCCCAGGAGCGGTCCCGGGTGCCGCGCCAGGTGTCCGGGGTGATGTCGTACTCCCGGCCGTCGACCACCAGGCTGCCCTCCCAGGATCCGACCTGGGCGAAGCGCTGGGCGTCGAGCGTCGCGCGATGACCGCCGGCGCGCATGATGTGCCGCTGCTCGGGGATCGCGGGGAAGAGCCCGGTCCAGGTCATGTCGAGAGAGATGCCCTCGGTCTCCTCGATGATCAGCCGTGACGTCTTGAGCGGCTCGATGACCTCGATCCGGTAGTCGCCGCAGTGCTGGTTGAGCCGGTCGCTGTCCAGCCTGTCCCCGAAGTGCAGTGCCGTCTGCTCGTCGCCGCGCCGAAGGAGGAAGAACGCGTCCTTGGTACCGAGGTTCGGGTAGTAGCCGATCCCGGTGATCATCATGAGGTCGCCGGTGCGGTCGTGGGCGTTCCAGTACGACCGGTCGTAGAAGTTACGGTCGCTGCCGACCCACTCGATGGGGGCGGGGATCTGGTGGATCGGGAACTCGTCGAGCGGGAAGACGCCGGGCACCTCGGGCATATGTGAGACCTCCAGGACTATGCGGTGGTGGGCGGGGACGGAACGGGGGCGCGGTCCAGCAGCGTCACGGTGCCGCGGTCGCCGTCGACCCGGACCCGGTCGCCGGTGCGGAGCACGCGGGTGGCGCCCTGGGTGTTGACCACGCAGGGCAGTCCGTACTCGCGGGCGACGACGGCACCATGGGAGACCGAGCTGCCGATGTCGGTGACGAGCGCGGCGATCAGCGTGAAGTAGGGCGTCCAGCCGACGTCCGTCACGGGCGCGACCAGGACCTCGCCGGGGTGCAGTTCCCGAGCCTGCGCGACCGTCGTCGCGACCCGGACGATTCCCTCCACGACCCCGCTGCACGCGGGACGACCGACGATCACCCCGTCCTCGCTGCCCTCCGGGGGCTCGAGCCTGGCCGGAACGGGCTTGCCGACGGAGACGTCCGGGAACTCGAGCCGGGCCTGGAACGGAAGCGCCGCCCGTCGTCCTGAGGCGCGGTCGACCAGGTCCTGGACGTCGCCGGTGCCCGCCAGTGCCGGCAGCTCCGATCGGGCGAAGAAGAACACCAGGTCCGCATCGGGCAGGCGCCCGGTCGCGGCCAGCCGCTCGCCCAGCAGGCCATAGCCACGGCTGAGCAGGTAGGCGACCTGGACCATTCGCGACTTGGTCGCCTCACGTCCGCGTGCCCCGGCCCGCGCCAGCCGGGCCATCATCCGCACGGTCCGGGAAACGCCTTTCTGCGGCGATGCCGGAGTCGGCCGGACGGTGTCGCCGGCGCTCAGGCGGGCACGGAGCATGGCCTGCATGATCGTGCCGAGACCGTCGGGGTCGTCCCGCCAGGACCGATCGCGCATGCACAGCTCCCGGTAGCCCCGGTGGCCATGGCGCCGCAGGAACTCGTTGAACGTGCGGCTGATCGGACCGGTGCCTCCGGTCAGCCCGGTCACGGCCTCGGCCGCATCCCGTTCGAGGAACGCCTCGGCCGCCGCCGGGTCCCCGGCCAGGCGGCCCACCACGTCGTCCAGATGCTCCAGCATGACGGCGCTCTCGACGTCGGCGGCGCCGGCCATCATCGCGGCGGCCCGGGAACGGCCCTCGTCCTCGCTCCGGCCCGCACGGATCGCTTCGCGCATCACCGTCTGTTCGAGCACGTTCGCGGCGACGGCGGACCGCGAGGAGGACCGGACGTGGGTGAGCGTGGCCTCGTTGTAGAGCTCGATCCCCGCGTCGAGCTCTGCGAGCAGAGCCGCCGGCTCCGCCGCGGACGGCGCCTCGAAGCGTGCCAGCTCGCGGTCGAGGCGGCGGATCGCGCGCCCTGCCGAGAGCGCGAACGTCGTCAGCCGGACGGTGTTGACCAGGCGGCGAGCGAGCGGCTTCGGCGGCTTCGGCACCAGCTCGTCCACGACCCTGCCCGCGATCGAGAGCGAGTACTGCTCGAGGGAGTTGCCGAGGATCCCCGAGCTCAGGGCCGTGCCTTCGGTCATGTTGAGGAACAGGTGGCCTGAGAAGTAGCCCAGCTGCAGCCAGCGGTCCTCGTGGTAGGAGTCCTGGAAACCGCCGGCGACCTGGACCATCTGCATCGCGTACTCGATCGCCTGGCCGCTGACGGACGCCGTGAGCGGGCAGAAGGCACCGGGCATCATCTCGCCGATGTTGCACCGGGTGTAGACGTGGTCCTCGCCCGCGACCGTGCTGTCCATCTCGTTCAGGTCCCCGGGCAGGGTGGTGATCGGCCGTGCCTGAAGCCAGCGGATCTCGCCGGTCCGGTCGATCGCCCATTCGAGGTCGAGAGGCATCCCCCACCGCGCCTCCGCGGCCCGGGCGCCGGCCACGACGGCCATCACCTCGTCATCGGTGAGTGCCGGACTCGACGCGATCCGGCGATCCATGATCTGCCCGGCGCGGTCGACCTCGTAGTGGTCCGAGCTCGCGGAGCCGTCGACCAGCGACTCACCCAGGCCGGGAACCGCGTCGACCACGCAGAGGTCCCGCCTGCCGCCGGCCGGATCCGCGGTGAACACGACACCGGCGGCGCGCGCGTCGACCATCTCCTGGACCACGAGGTGCATCGCGCCGGAGATCCCGGCGCCCGGCCGGTAGGCGGCCGCTCGCTCCGCGGACGCCCCGGCCGCGCAATGCCGGATCGCGGCGAGGAGTTCGTCGTACCCGTGCACGCCCAGGACCGTCTCGTACTGGCCGGCGAAGGAACTCTCGAGTCCGTCCTCGCCCGCAGCCGAGGAACGCACCGCGACCGCGCCCGTCTCGGCCGAGGCGGCCATCCGGGCGTAGCGCGCTTCGAGTTCGACGGGGAGGACGCCGGCGGCGGCGTTCGCGATGACGAAGGCGGCGGGCACCGGGAAACCGGCGGCGGCCAGCTCCGCGAGACCGAGAGCCTTACCGCCGTACCTCGCGTCGATGACGTCCGACAACTCGACGAGCTCACTCCGCGGCTGCTGCACGGCGGTTACGTTACACTGTGCTCGAAAATGAACAACCCCACCGGAAGACCGCGTGACGCCCGCATCGACGGCGCCGTCCTGGACGCCGCCGCCGAACTGCTGGCGGAGGTCGGCTACGCCGAAGTGACCGTGGCCGCCATCGCCGACCGCGCCGGCACGTCCCGGCCCGCCGTCTATCGACGCTGGCCCAGCAAGGCCCACCTCATCCACGAGGCGACCTTCCGAGGCGGCGCCACCACCGACCCCCTGCGGACCGGCTCCTTCGCCGAAGACCTGCGCGAACTGGTGAGACGGATCGCGGAACTCCTGACCACCCCGCTGGCCCGAATCGCCGTACCCGGCCTGATAGCCGAAGCCGCGACCGACCCGGTCGTCCACCGGCGCATCCTCGAGCGGTTCTCCGCCGAGGGGTGGCGCGGCCTCGACGCCGACCTCGACGCGGCCGTCAGGAGCGGAGAACTCGACGCCGACGTCGACACGGTCGTGATCCTGGAGATGATCATCGGCTCCGCCCTGGCCGCAACGCTGATCAGAGGTCCCGACGGCCTCACCGCGGACTGGGTCGACAAGACCACCCGCATCCTCCTCAACGGCGTGAGGCCCGCGGATCGCCCGGCAACGGACTGACGATCCCGGATCCGAACATCACGACCGGGTGAGGCGGAAACCTCCAGCCCCGCGATGCAGGCCGATTTCGGCCATGATCCGGCCCTGTCCCCTGGGCGGGGCAGCAGGTACAAAGATCACAATCTGCCGCCTTTCTCGTTGACAGGACAGGGGCAAGGCATGGGCCGACCTTCTGGGGACGAACGGAAATCACGGCCCGTGTCCACGGCGGTGCCACCAGCTCACTCGCCGGCCCGTACAGCGTCCGGCCCGCCGCCTCCCCGCCGTCTGCGGCGGCGGCTCGGTGCGCTCTTCCTCACCGCCGCGGTTGCGGGATCGTCCGGCTGCTCCCCGGACGAAGGACCGCCGGCACAGCCGCCATCCGCAAGCCCATCGCCCAGCCCATCCCCCAGCGCTCGGCCGGGCTCGGACTACACAACGACCAAGCGGGTGATGAAGCGCCACGAAAAGGACATCTTCCGCCGCTACACCGGCGTGACGGGAATGGGCATCGGCGCCGCGGACGAGTCGGCGCCGCAGCCGGGCCGGTACGCGATCGTGGTGTACCTGCGGGAAGAGCGGGACCGCCCCGCCGGGCCTCAGAGCATCGCCGACGTCCCGTTGCGTTTCGTCGTCACCGGCGAGATCCGCCCGCTGGCACCGCGGTGAGTCATGCGATATCGGGGCCCTCTCGGAAGCTGGATGCGGCGGCGCCCCCTGTCGCCTCGCCGCGGGCGAGAGCCGGCTCGAAGCCGAAGGTCAGAGGTTCGTCAGCCGAGAGGGAGGGCGCGCCGGGGTACGGGCGAGGACACCAGGATCGAGCTGGTCGTCTGCCCGTAGAGCAGGAACCGGTCCAGTACGTCCTCCAGGCGGTCGACGGCGGCGACATGGATCTTCATCAGGAAGCAGTCCTCGCCGGTGATGCGGTCGCACTCGACCACCTCGGGCGTCTCGGCGGCGAGCGCGGCTACCCGGCTGAGCTGGCCCGGTCCCGGACGGACGCGTACCCAGGCGGCGACCGGGAAGCCGATGGCGGCCGGATCGATGTCGACGGAGTAGCCGCGGATGACGCCCGCGCGTTCGAGGCGCTGCACGCGTTCGGTCACCGCCGGCGCCGACATCCCCACCCGGCGGGCCAGGGACGACATGCTCTGCCGTGCGTCCTCGCGGAGGGCTTGGAGAAGCCGGACGTTGATCTCGTCGAGGAGCGGATCATGACCCGAAAGGCGATTCGCCGGTCCGGCTGATCGATCTGAAGCCATATCGTCCTTTGTGCCTTCGAATGCCGCTTCAGGAACCAGACGATGCTCTCATGCTGTGGGCGCGTCCCTTTCGTCCTCTCCGGACGGCCGTCCTGGTACCGGCGGCGTCAGCGGTCCGGGTTGACCAGAGTGTCCCCGTACCGGTCGCCGCGCACCCGGCCGGCCACGCTCGCCAGGATCGCCAGGTCCTCGGGCGCCAGGACGACGCTCAGTGCGGCGGCGTTGGCGTCGAGGTACGCCCGCCGCTTGGTGCCCGGAATCGGCACGATATCCGTTCCTTGGGCGTGCACCCAGGCCAGCGCGACCGCTGCCGCGGGAACCCCGTGCCGGTCGGCCACCTCGCGCACGATCGAGGCGATCGCCGCGTTCGCCTCGATGTTGGACGCCGCGAACCGGGGCAGCCCGCTGCGGAAGTCGTCCGGGCCCAGCACGGTCCCGGGTGCGACCGTACCCGTCAGGAACCCGCGTCCCAGTGGCGAGAACGGGACCAGTCCGACGCCCAGCCCGCGCATCGCGGGCAGCACCTCGACCTCGATGCCGCGCTCCCACAGCGAGTACTCCGACTGCACCGCCGTGATCGGATGGACGGCGTGCGCCCGGCGGAGCTGATCGGCGCTCACCTCCGACAGGCCCAGGTAGCGGACCTTCCCGGCCGCCACGAGCGAGGCCATCGCGCCGACGGTGTCCTCGATCGGCGTCGCGGGATCGGTGCGGTGCAGGTAGTAGAGATCGATGTGGTCGACCCTCAGGCGGCGCAGGGACGCCTCGCAGGCATCGCGGACGTAGGCGGGATCGGCGCGCAGCGCGATACGGCCCGCGTCCTCGTCGCCCGTGATGCCGAACTTCGTGGCCAGTACGGCGTCGTCGCGGCGGCCCTTCAGTGCCCGGCCGACGAGCCGTTCGTTGTGCCCGGCGCCGTACACGTCGGACGTGTCGAGGAGGCCGATCCCGAGGTCGAGGGCGCGGTGGATCACCGCGACCGCCTCGGTCTCGTCGGCCGCGCCGTAGGACCCGCTCATCCCCATGCATCCCAGCCCCTGCCGCCCGGCCACCAGCCCCTGGCTTCCGAGGGCCACACATTCCATGGGCACCGCTGCCGTCTCCATGCCCGCAGCATCTCAGAGGAAGAGCGAAAAACCACAGAAGGGATCGAAGGCGCAAAGGGCGTATCGCCTACAGAACGGCAAGTCTGCAGCCGTTCAGCCTTGTCGGCGCAGGGAGTCGACGTACCGATGGGCGTCGTGGGCGATGTTTCGCCAGAGTGCGAGTGTCGCGGTGTCGGTTTCCTGGGCGGGAAACGCGATCCATTCACGCATGGTCCGGCTCCCCATGGTGACGTGTTCCGCGGTTCCCGCGTCGACGAGGCGGCGGGCTCGTTCCTGGGGGAGTTTCACGATGAGTTCGCCGTCATGGCCGAGGAACGCGAAGATCTTGCCGCCGACGCGGAGGCCCGGGCCGCGGAACATCGTCCCCATCGCGACGTCCGGTTCGTCGTCGAAGTCTTCAGCGACCTTGTCGAGGAGATGCTGGTTGGGCGTGTCTCGACGGCCTGTCATCGGTTCGCCCTCTCTGCGGGGAGCAGGCGTTGGAATGCCGGCGTGGAACCGTCGACGACCAGCCCCTCGGTCTGGGCCTTCCGCAGGGTCATCAGTCCGGTGAAGAGCGCGACGAACACCTGCGGTGGCGCTGTGATCGTGGCGTCGGGTCGACGCTCGGTCGAGCACGGACGCACGTCGATCCGGCCGTGGTCGGCGATGATGTCGCAGCCGTCGTGCAGGTCGCCCAGGCGCACGGTGACGGCCGGCTCGTCGGGTGAGCCGTCCTGGCACAGGTGGCGCAGGGGCAGTGACAGCCAGTGCGCCCTGAACTCGTCGCCGTCCGGCGGGGCGAGCATCAGGGGCGCGCCCCAGCGGGTCAGTTCGCGGACGACGCCGCGAAGGTCCTGGCCGCGTTCGGTGAGGCTGATCAGCGTTGCGGCGACCGGTGGTGGTTCTTCGTGCCGGGTGATCAGCCCGGCGGACTGCATCTCGCGCAGGCGCTCGGCGAGCAGGTTGCTGGCGATGCCGGGCAATCCGCGTCGGAGGTCGGAGAACCGGCACGGACCTTGAGTGAGCAGTTCGCGGACGATGAGCAGCGCCCAGCGATCGCCGACCAGGTCCAGCGCGCGGGCCATCGAGCAGTACTGGTTGTACGAGCGCATGGCCGCAGCCTATCAGCCCGGTTGCGATTCTCTACTTAGTGGTTTACTTTTTCAACCACGCCAATCGTCGATCGAGGGAGATCCCGTGACAGTCGTCAGCGACACCGCACCTTCCCTGCTCAGGGCCTACTACCAGGTCCTCACGGGCGGGATCGAGAGCTACGGGGACGGCCGGGAGCTCGCGCCCCTGCTGGCCGACGACCTCGAGTTCGAGGGCCCCATCGCCGGACGGGTCACCGGGGCCGCGCCCTTCAGGCAGGGCGTCAAAGGGTTCATCGCCAACGTCAGCAAGATCGACCTGATCCGGGAGGTCAACGGCCCCGACGGCAGCGCCGTTCTCTACGACGCCCACCTGCCCAAGGGCATCGTCAGGATCTCCGAGTTCTTCACCATCACCGGCGGCAGGATCCAGCGGCTCCACCTCCAGTACGACCCCGCCGCCTACGTCGCCAACGGAGGGGGCTGACGGTTCCGGCGGCCGGCGCCGCGCCGGAACGCCCGTTAAGGAGAAGTGAAGAAGGAGGGCCGCGTTCACCGTCTACGACGATCATGACCACCCCCGCGTCGGCAACCTGCGCGCGAGCGTGGCCACTGCGCCCCGGCCCGAGTGAAAAGCGGAGGGGCCGCCCTTGACCGGCGGCCCCTCCCGGCACGTCAGGTAGAGACGCCCTGCCAGCCGCTGGAGTCCCAGACCTCGCCGCCGTCGACGGCCTCGACCCGGTAAGTGATCAGGTTGTCCTGCCCCTTGTACTTCTCCTTGAAGTCGTAGTTGCACTTCCTCGCCTTGCCGGAGCTGTCGGGGTCCCAGCACTTGCCCTTGCGGCCGTCGCGGGTGCGCCACGTCACGCGGACCGCACCGCCGTCCCAGCTGGTGTCGTGCACCCGGATGATGTCGCCCTTCGACTGATAAATGACGGTCGGTTTCAGGACAACCTGGGGGTGAAGGTGGTGCGGTAGTCGGTCATGGTGACGCCGACCAGCCGCCGAAAGTGCGGGCGCAGTGCCGCGGCCGAGGTGAACCCGCAGGACCGGGCGATCTCCTCGACCGGCAGGGTGGTGGCCTCCAGCAGGTGCTGGGCCCGGATGATCCGCTGGTGGGTCAGCCATTTGGCCGGGGCCGTTCCGGTGATCTCCCGGAACCGCCGGTCGTAGCTGCGGCGGCTCATGTGCGCCCGCTCGGCCAGCAGGCTCACCGGCAGGGCGGTGTCCAGCCTGGTGCGCGCCCACGCGATCGTCTCGGCGACCGGATCATCGGCGTCGGCGTCGGGCAGGGGTGTCTGGATGTACTGCGCCTGCCCGCCCGGCCGGTGCGGCGCCACCACCATCGCCCTGGCCAGCCGGTTGGCGGCCGCGGCGCCCGCCATCGCGCGGACCAGATGCAGGCCGACATCGATCCCCGCAGCACCGCCGCCCGCGGTCAGCACGTCACCATCGTCGATGTACAGCGCGGATGCGTCCACGCGCACCCCGGGATACATCTGCGCCAGCCGGCCGGCGACCGCCCAGTGCGTGGTCGCCGGACGGCCCTCCAGCAGACCGGCCGCGGCCAGGACGAACGTGCCGCTGCACAGCCCCGCCACCCGGGCACCCCGGGCATGCGCCGCGCGCAACGCCTCCAGCGCGGGCTCGGGCGGATCCTCAGCCGAGCACTGCGGCAGGTTCGGCACCAGGATCAGATCGGCGTCCCGCACCGCCCCCAGATCGTAAGGGACCTCGCACGTCAATCCGCCGCCCACGATCGTCGTGCCCGGTTCGCCCGCGACCACCCTCACCGCCACCCCGGGAAGGGCACCGTAAGACGCGGCGATATCGAACACCCCGAACGCGAAAGACATACTGCCCAGCAGAGCCCCATCGAAAAGCACCACGACAAGACGCCGCATCTCCCACGCCTCAGCCTGATCACCGACCAAAGCCTCCCGAAGAAACTCGGTGCTCACAAGCGGCCACCTTTCCCACACCGGGGTCTGAACTCATACTGCCTACGGCCGCGTGGGATTGTCAGCGATCGGCCCCAAGGAGGAGGGACGCCGAGCCATCGCCCGACGCCTCTACTTGTTCACGCCGGCTGAAGAGACGGCCCTGCTTTGCGCCAGCCCGATGCAGAACCGGCCATGCCGGCTCGGCGGCATCGGTGCAGGACGGTATTCGGCGACATGGCCTGGGCACCGAAACCGGGCGGAGTTCGGACAGAAACACACTGGCCGACGCTGAAAGCCGGGCTGAGTGGCTATGGGTGCAAGAAGCGGATCACCTTGTTGGTGTGGCCGGTCAGGCGGCAGACACCGACATAGGCGAACGCGAGGGCGAACGTGCCCAGCATGAACGGCAGCCAGAATCGATCGACGACGGTCCGGTCGGCGTCCGCGGCGTTGTCGTGATCGCCGGGGACGTACCGGACCCTGACCGTGTCCCCCTGTTCCGGCAGCCTCCCCCAGTCGCTCTGGCTGATCTCCACCCGGACGTTCTGGCCGTCGACGGTGGTGAAGCCGACCACCAGGTAGCCGCTCTTGGAGCCCTCCACCACCTTGATGACCTTCGCGGACGTCTCCGTCCCTGCACGCGTGCGGTCGATCTCGGTGAAGAGGCCTCCCAGCGCGATGAGGCCGAAGAAAGCGGCGAAGAGCATGTAGCCGCCGGCCTGGATCCTTGACCTGCTCACACATCTTGGACGCCCGGGTGGCCGCACAGGGCCTCTCGTTCCGGTGGCCGCCCCCGGCCACCGGTCCGGCGTCGTCGCGAGGCGCGGTCAATGCGTTTCAGGTCACCAGGCCCCTGCGGTAGGCGTAGACCACGGCCTGTACGCGGTCGCGCAGGTCGAGCTTGGTGAGAATGCGCGACACATACGTCTTGACGGTCTCCGGGCTGATCACCAGCGTCGCGGCGATCTCGCTGTTGGACAGGCCGTTGGCGATGAGGCGCAGTACCTCCAGTTCGCGCGGGGCCAGCGGAACGTCGCCGGGCGTGCCCTCGGCGGGACGGATCCGCGCCGCGTACCTGCCGACGAGCTGCCGCGTCACCTCAGGGGCCAGCAGCGCGGCGCCGGCCGCGACGGTACGGATGCCGTGCAGCAGTTGCGCCGGCGGGGCGTCCTTGAGCAGGAACCCGCTCGCCCCCGCGCGCAGCGCCTCGTACACGTACTCGTCCAGGTTGAACGTCGTCACCACGAGGACCTTGACCGGATCCGCCACACCGGCACCGGCCAGCAGGCGGGTGGCCTCGATGCCGTCGAGCACCGGCATCCGCACGTCCATCACCACCATGTCCGGGCGCAGCCGGCGGGCCAGGTCGACACCGGCGCGTCCATCGCCGCACTCGCCCACCACCTCCAGGTCGGGCTGCGCACCGATGATCGTCGCGAACCCGGTCCGGATCAGGGCCTGGTCGTCGCAGATCAGGACGCGGACCGGCGCGGTCACGACGGGCTCCCGGCGGGGATGCGCGCCCGCACGACGAAGCCGCCGCCCGCCCGCCCGCCCGCGCTGAACTCGCCGCCTATGGCGTCCACCCGTTCGCGAAGCCCGGCCAGGCCCCGCCCGCTCCCGCCGGGCGACCCGGCTCGCGAGCCGGAACCGTCCGTGCCGACCTCCACGGTGATCTCCTTTGCGTCATAGTGCAGGTGGACCGCGGTGCGGCTTCCGTGGGCGTACTTGAGGGCGTTCGTCAGAGCTTCCTGCACGACCCGGTAGGCCACGAACTCGGCACTGCCCGCCGACTCGGCCCGTTCACCCTCCTGGGCGAACTCCACCGGCTGACCGGCCTGCCGCGTCTGCTCCACCAGCGCGTGGATGTCACCGGCCGACGGTGCCCTTCCCACGTTCCCGCCCGCGGTGTCGTGATCGGGGTTGAGCAGGTCGAGCAGGTGACGCAGGTCGGTGATGGCCCGCCGGCCGGTGTCGGTGATCGCGCTCAGGGTCGTGTCGAGGCGGTCGGGCGCGGCCGTCAGGTAGCGTGCCGCCTCGGCCTGGACGACCATCGCCGTCACATGGTGGGTCACGATGTCGTGCAGCTCGCGGGCGATGCGGGTGCGTTCGGCGGTGCGGCTGGCCTCGGCGACGCGGCTGCGGCGCTCGGCCTCGGCGATCCGGGTCGAGCGCAGCCATGCCCCCAGGCCCCACGCGACGGCCGCCAGCAGGTAGAACGTGACGAATCCGCCCAGCCGCTCGGTCGAGCCGAGCCGGTCGAGCGCGACCGCCAGCGGGACGTACGCGGCGGAGAGGAGCACGACCGCGGCGCGCCGGTGGCGTTCCAGGTGGGCGCCCGCGCTCATCAGGGCCAAGGGCATGGCGGTGCTCGCGACCATGTGGTAGCTGCGGAGCTCGACGATGACGAAGCCGAGCGTCACCAGGACGAGGCAAGCGGCCGGCCACCGCCGGCGCAGGGCGATCGGGACGCACATCAGGACGAGCGCCGCGATGGCCAGCGCGTCGAAGGGGCGGGGCGGCAGATCGCCGACCTGCGTCTCCTGGCCGCGGAACATCGGCAGGAACGATGCGACGACGAGCAGCAGCGCGAGCGGGAGATCCCGGAGCGTGACGTCCCATCGCCGCCACAGGTCCGGGACACGCCGAAGCTCGATCACTGGGAGAGCGTAGCGGCCGCGTCGGCCCGGGCGGCGCGGGCGGCGCGCCGGCGGCGAGGCACCACGTTGCCGCGCCGGCGGGCCGTCCACATGAACACGATCGTGAGCAGTACGCCGATCAGGACCGTGTACGGGCTCCCCTCCGGCCCGAACCGGCCGCCGGTGAGCAGGTCCGAGCCCGACATCACGCCGTTCAGCAGCCCCTCGTTCGCGCCGTTGCCGGAGACCTCGGCGCCGAAGATGCCGCCCAGGGCGAAGTTCCAGCCGAAGTGCACGCCGATCGGCACCCACAGTGTGCGGGTGGCCGCGTAGGCGGCGGCGAGCATGGCGCCGGCCTCGATCGCGATGGCGATCGCCCCCCAGAGGCTGGCATGCGGGTTGAGCAGGTGGGACAGGCCGAACAGCACGCCGGTCAGCGTCAGCGCCATCCACGTGCCGGTGCGTTCTTCGACGATCCGGAACAGGATGCCGCGGAACAGGAGCTCCTCCGTCACGGCGGCGGCGGCCATGAAGCCGAACAGCCCGATCGGGCCCGCCGGCGACCCGAAGCCGTCCACCCGGTAGCCGCCGAGGAAGGCGATGTTCATCATGACGGCCGCGCACCACCCGACACCGAGCAGCATCCCCAGACCGATGCGGGTGGCGGCACCTTCCGCGGCCACCTCGACCGGCACGCGATGCTCGGACCACCGCACCGCCCGGGCGTACACGAACACCGCGAGCACGGCCGACGCGATACCAATGGCAAGGGTGAGAAACGCATTCCCTTCCACCAGAACAATGGCTTGGCCACCGACGAACGCAACCGCCGCGACGGGCAAGAGTTGCTTCAACAGCCGCATGACGACTCCTCCGTGAGATTCCGCGGCGCAAGCGCGGCTACGTCGAAGAACGCTATGGATTCGACGCTCCGGAATCGTCACCGCACGGTGGACACTCACGAGTAGCTCGCTCGGGGGACGAGTGCACCGCGATTCAGTTCGCACACCCGACCGCCTGGGTTACTGCTCCCCGAGTGGTCGACGCCCCAGCCGTCCTGCGCGGCATGCCCCTGCCCACCGCTGCCGGGGATGTCGCCGACCCGCGTGAAAGCGATCCGGGGGGCGAGCGGAGTAGAAGTGATGACCATCCCCTCGGAGGTGTCCCATGCCGGACCCAACGGAAGGGGCGGCAGCGTGACCGCCCGGCCCGATACGGCCCCGACGGACGCGGAAGTGCTCGCCGCGTCCGTCCGCGACGGCGACCGCTTCACCGCCGTCTACGACCGGCACTACGCCGATGTCCACCGCTACGTCGCCGGACGTCTCGGCCCGGAGGCGGCCGACGACGTCGTGGCCGAGACCTTCCTCGCCGCGTTCCGCCGCCGCGCGGCCTTCGACCCGTGCCGCGGATCCGTCCGGCCCTGGCTGTTCGGCATCGCGACCAACCTCATCGCCCAGCACCGCCGGACCGAGACCCGCCGCTACCGGGCGCTCGCTCGGGTGGGCGCGGACCGCCACCCCGGCGGCCACGACGACCGGGTCGCGGCCTCGGTGTCCGCCGAACGGCTCCAGCCGTCGCTGGCCAGGGCGCTCGCCGCGCTGTCCCGCAAGGACCGCGACGTCGTGCTGCTCAAAGCCCTCGCCCAGCTCTCCCACGAGGAGATCGCGGGCGTGCTGGGCATCCCGTACGGCACCGTCGGTTCCCGCCTGAACCGGGCGCGAAAGAAGCTGCGCGCCGCCCTGCCCGCCCACACGGAAGGACTGTGACCATGGACGAACTCCAGATGATCGCCACGATGCTGGACGAGCCGCCCACGCCGGAGACCGAGGCCGCCGTCCGCCATCGTCTCCTCAACGGGATGCGCGAGCCGGAGCACCCGGCGCGACAGGCCTGGCGCCGTCGCGCCCGGTGGGGCGGGGTCGGCCTGGCCGCCACCGCCGCCGCCGTCACGGGCGCGGTCGTGCTGTCCTCCGGTACCACCCCCCGCGCGCCCGACCACGGCCGCGGTTCCGTCGCCGCGCAGCCGATGTCGGCGAAGACCGTCCTGCTCGCCGCCGCCGAGCAGGCCGAGGCCGCACCGGCCACCGGCAAGTACTGGCACGTCCTGAGGATGCAGTCGAGCGCCTACTACGACGAGCCCGGAGACTACTGGATGCTCGGGCGGCAGCTGATCGGGCAGTGGAGCCGCCCGGACGGCCGGTCCTGGACGGGATACCGGACGCTCGGCGCCGTGCCCATGTCCGCCAAGGACGCGCCCGCCTTCCGGCGGGACGGCTCGCCCGACCCGAACCCGGTCTCCCCCGTGCTCGACAAGGACACCGGGACGAAGACCTATCCGGTCTGCGACAGGGAGATGACGTTCAAGCAGGTCCAGGCGCTGCCCGCAGACCCCGGCAAGCTGAAGGGCGCCCTCAAGCGAGCGATCCCGCGCGACCACCCCACCGCGGGCCGGACCACGGACGAGGTCTTGAAGAACTGCGTGACCGGGCTGCTCAGCTTTACCCCCGCACCGCCGAAGGTGCGCGCCGCCGCCTACCGGATGCTCGCAGCCATGCCCGGGGTCACCGCCATCGGCACGGTCACCGACGAGCGCGGCCGCAAGGGGGTCGGGCTGCACGTACGGGTCCTGCGCGACGTCGCCGAAACCGTGATCATCGACCCGGGCTCCTCGCTCGTGCTGAGCACGTCGCGCACCGTTCCAGACGTCCCCGGCAAGGTCGCCAAGGACCTGTACCTGCAGGCCGGCTGGACCGACGCGGCCCCGAGGATCCCCACCCTCCCCTGACCCCCGCGAGCGTGGCCTCAGGAAGTCGCGCAGCTCGTCGCGGCGGTCAGAGAACGCGGGCGACCCCGCCGAGGTAGGTGGCCCTGGTGAAGTCGAAGTCCTCGGTGCCGCCCGGCCGCCAGTCCTCGACGGGGGCGAGGCCGGGCGGCAGCGGCTCGGTCCCCGCGAACAGCGAACCGATCTGCGCGCGGCTGCGCAGCGTGAAGTTCCCCGCCGTGGTGCGGCTGTAGACGCCGTCGACCTTCGCCAGCTCGTCGTCGTGGCCCTCTCCCGGGAACACGTGCGAGATGACCACGTGGCTGCCGGACGGCAGGCTCTGGCACAGCCGGCCGACGATCCGCTCGGCCTCCGCGTCGTCGGAGACGAACTGCAGGATGGCGCAAAGGATCAGGGCGACGGGCTGATCGAAGTCGATCCGGGCGCGCAGCGCGGGGTCGGCGAGCAGCGCGTCCGGGTCGCGCAGGTCGCCCTCCAGAACCAGGGTCTGCGGGTTGTCGGCGAGCAGCGCCCGCGCGTGGACGAGCACGATCGGGTCGTTGTCGACGTACACGACCTGCGCGTCGGGGGCACGGCGCAGAACGACCTGGTGCACGTTCTCCTGGGTGGGCAGCCCGGTGCCGATGTCGAGGAACTGCCGCACGCCGAGGCCGGCCAGCATCCCCATGGCACGGCCGAGGAAGGCGCGGTTCGCACGGGCGGCCAGCCGGACGTCGTTGCCGACCTCCCTGCTGATGGCGATGACCTTGTCCGCGGCCTCCCGGTCGGAGCGGAAGTTGTCCTTGCCTCCCAGGTAGTAGTCGTACATCCGCGCCACGCTCGGAACGCTCGGGTCGATGCCCGATGGCACCTGCTCGCCAGTGCTCAAATGCCCACCTTTTCTGTCCGAGGAAAGCGAACCACAGAAAGGCATTCCTTGCCCGTTACTCGTGAACAGTGAATCGGCGGCGTCGCGCCCACTCGGTGACACCGCCGGACAGCCTTGATCAGGGAAGATGTGGCGGGCGTGCCGGTGGGCCCCGGCGATGTGAGGGAAGACACCTGGCACGACCCGGCCATCGTGATCACCTGACCACTGCCGGTCATCTGCACTCGGCCATCTCGGCTGGTCTTCGGGCATGGCCGGGCCGTTCTCGCCGTGGCCGGGTCATCAGGGCCGTGGCAGGATGGTGGAAATGGTCAGCGAGGGGACCGATCATGACCTTGGTGATGAACACGGCCGAGCGGGAACGTTTCCTGGCCGGGCCGCACGTGGGGATCCTCAGCGTCGCCGGAGAGCAGGGCCGCGCGCCACTGGCCGTGCCGGTCTGGTACCTGTACGAGCCGGGCGGTGAGATCTCGTTCGCGACCGGCCAGGACAGCCGCAAGATGGCCCTGATCCGTCAGGCCGGCCGGGTCAGTCTCACGGTGCAGAACGAGCGGATGCCCTACGGATACGTCTCCGTGGAGGGCGCCGTCACCGCCGTCCAGCAGGCCCACCCGGAGGAGCGCCGCGCGCTGGCCGAGCGCTATCTCGGGCCCGAGGGTGCCGCCGAATACCTGGAATCCACCAAGGACATCGCCCACACGATGGTCGTCGTCCGCGTCCGCGCCGAGCACTGGCTCACCCGTGACTACGGCAAGCATTGATCATTCGCCGGATGGCGGGCCGGCGGGGTCCACCCTCGGACTCGGGATCGGTCATCGGGCGGTCGTGGTCGGCCGGTTCACCATCACCCAGGGGGGCGAACGACGAGCTCTTCGAGCTTGTCGAGGGATCTGCGTGACTCGCGTCCGACCCCGATCGGCACGATGGCGGCCATCGCCGGGACCCGTACACCTCCGGTGAGGGCGACGCGGGTACGCCCGTCGGGCTGAGCCGCCGCCGCCATGCCGATGATCAGGAACCGGCTCTGCAGCCAGCACCAGCCGGGGCGGACGACCCCGCGCAGGTGGGCGCGCTGGCCGAGCCTGCCACGGGCGTGCAGCTCCGCCCTATCGCCGTCCCGAGTGAGGACGCGGACGTGGTGCATGCCGGGCTGCACCGTGGTGAACCCGTCCTCGAAGTCGGTGAGGATCTCCCAGATCTGGTTCAGCGGGGCATTGACGATGCGTTCGGTCACCGTGGCGCCGGGCACGCCGGCGGCCATGGCACGGAGCCGGCGCACGGGGTCGACCGCGGCGGAAGGCCAGGTCGGGGTCATGAGATCCACGCCTTCCTGAAGGACTCCCGGGCTCGGTGAAGCCGGGATTTCACGGTCCCGACCGGCAGGTCGAGCAGGGCCGCCGCGTCGTCCTCGGTGACGCCGTGCAGGTCGCGCAGGACGAGCACGGCGCGGTGCCGGGGGCTCAGGCGGGCGAGCACATCCCGGATGTCGGCGGCGAGCTGGGGGTCGCCGCGGGCCGGTATCCGGTTCAATGTCTCGTCGCCGGTGGGACGGGCTCGGGCGTCTCGTTCGGCGTGGCGGACCGCTTCGCGGACCGCGATAGTGCGTACCCAGCCGAACAGTGCGGCGGGCTCGCGCAGTGACCGCAGCGACCTCATCACCACGATCAGGGTGTCCTGAGCGGCGTCGGAGCCACTGCGGAGGGCGATCGACCCGCACACTTGCGCGACGTAGGGCGTGAGCACGTCGAGCAGGTCGCCCATCGCCAGGGTGTCGCCGCCCTGCGCCGTCCGGACCAGGGTGACCGTGTCGACCGGGCCCGGTGCGGGATGGGGCGGATCAGTACCCACGCAGGAACTCTTTCATGTGCGCGTTCACCTGGGACGGGCAGTCCAGCGGCAGCCCGTGACCGCAGCCGTCGAGAACGTGGAGCCGCACCGCCGGGAGCCGCTGCTCGAACGTCGCCGCGTACTCGACCGGGAGGACCGAGTCCGCGCCGCCCCAGAGCACCAGCGTCGGTGTCGTCGTCCGTGGCATGGCGCGCTCGGTGACGCTCCAGTCCAGCCGGGCCTCGAGCTCGTGGGTGGCCCGCACGTTGCCGGGGAACGTGCCCGGGACGGCGAGAGCGTTGATCAACGCGGGGTCGACCGCGTCGGGATTCACCAGCAGGCCGCGCACGGCGCTTTCCAGCGAGGGGACACTGGATGACCCGAGCCGCGCCAGGGCGAGGCCGACGATCGGGAGCTTGAGGATCTCCCATCCGACGGGGTCGGGACGGTCCGCTCCCGACGGGGCGAGCAGGATCAGGCGGTCGACCCGGTCCGGATGGGACTGGGCGTAGGCCAGCGCCCATCCGCCGCTCCAGGAGTTGCCGGCCAGGACGGTCCGGGGAAGGCCGACGGCGTCGAGGTAGGTGTCGATCGCCCGGGTCATGCCGTTCAGGTCGTAGGTGAACCCACGGTCGCGGAGCTCGGTGTAGCCCTGTCCGGGCAGATCCACGACGTAGACGGTGTGCTCCGCCGAGAGTTCCGCGAGCTGCGGCGTCCATGCCGCGGCCCACGACGATCCCGGCGACAGGAGCACCACCGGCGACCCGGAGCCCAGCTTGACGTGGTGGAACCGGGCCAGCGGGGTGTCGACGAACTCCGACGTGGCCTGTCCGAGAACCGCCGTCGGGACGTCCCGGCTCTGGGCCGCCGGCGAGAACCCGAAGGCCCCGAGCAGTGCCAGGGCCACCACGGCCGCGGGCACTCCGGTGGCCGCCGTCCGCGACCAGCGGGCCCCGGGGCGGGTCGTCCCGGGCCGGCCGGTCCCCTCGCCGAGGAGCCGGAGGCCGCAGCCGGCCAGGCCCAGGCACATCGGCGTGTAGACGAGGATGTTCATCCAGTAGAAGACACCGGGCGTATGGCCGAGGGCCGGCACGCACCACAGCACCCCGAGCAGTCCGCGGGTGAGCAGCCCGGCGGTGACACCGAGCGTGCCCAGCTGCCAGAGCCACCCGAGCCGGTGCTCCCGTCCCAGGCGCCCGCGAGCCAGAACGAGCCCCGCCGCGACGGTGAGCAGCGCGGCGAGCGGCAGGACGAGTCCGGGCCTGAAGTCGGAACCGAAGCCGAGGACGGCGCGGGACAGGTCGTAGGTGTCGTCCGCGGGCCACACCGCTCCGGTGGCCCAGTACGCATGGAACGCGGCGTCGCCGAGAAGGACCGTTGCCATGATCGTCGACCAGAACGCGGCGCGGGCTCGCCGCGGTGGCGGGCCCGGCGATCGACGGATCGGGGCGGACCGGTCATCAGCGGTGAGTGCCATACCCGACAGAGGACGTTGACGCCGCAGACGTTCCACACGATTTCGAAGTCGCCGCCCTCCAGTACCCAGCGGCCGTGAACGGGGCTGAAGAACAGGAGCACGAAGACCGTCCCCCAGCCGATCTGCGCCAGGACCCAGTGAGCGCCATGATGACCTCGCTATCGGGGCGAACAGCTGAATCGACCGGGCGTGTGGTGAGGGTTCGGTTGCCGTCGGCGCGAGTGCGAGGCCTCTACTAACGCGCGATACCAACTCGCGTTAGTACCTAATGGCACGGGACGGGCGGGTGGCAAGGGGAAGCCGCGTAACGAACGCGCGAACGGCGGGCGTGGTCGGCCCGGGTCCGCTAACACGCGTTACAAGCGAGGCCGTACGATGAGCATCGTTGATCGGCACCCCGCGGCGAGAGGCCCATGACGCACCCTCCGAAACGCATCACCAGCGCCGACGTCGCGCGCGCGGCCGGAGTGTCGCGGACCACGGTGAGCTTCGTGCTCAACGACCGTCCCGGCCAGTCGATCCCCGAGGAGACCCGGCGTCGCGTGCTGGAGGCCGCGCGAAGCCTGGACTACCGCCCCCACGCGTCCGCGCGCGCCCTGGCCGCCGGGCGCAGCGACATCGTCCTGCTGGCCGTTCCCGACCTGCCCATCGGGCCGGGGATCAGCCGATTCGTCGAGGAGCTCGCCGCCGCGCTCGCCGACCACCGGCTGACGCTGGTCACCCACCTCACGGGCGCGCGCGGGCGCCCGCTGCCGGACGTGTGCGCCACCCTCAGCGCCACGGCGGTCATCGGTTTCGACTCGTTCGAGCCGGCGATGGTCGAGGCGCTCCACCGGGCGGGGGCCTCGGTCGTGCTGCCCGCCGAGGGCGCCGCGTCCGCCATGTCCGAGATCGGACGGCTCCAGGCCGAGCACCTGATCGGCCGCGGTCACCGGCGCCTGGGATACGCCATGCCGACGGACTCCGGCCTGCGCCCGATGGCCGAGGCGCGGCTGGAAGGCGCCGCCCGCGCCTGCGCCGTCGCGGAACTCGACCGGCCCGTGGCCCTGGACACGGGAATGGAGATCGCCGAGGCGGCGCTCGCCGTGACCGGATGGACGGCGCGGTCGGTCACCGGCGTGTGCGCCTTCAACGACGAGATCGCCATGGCGGTCCTGGCCGGCATGCGCGAGCACGGTCTGGCCGCGCCCGCCGACATCGCCGTCATCGGCGCCGACGACGTTCCCGCCGCCCGGCTGACGGCGCCGCCGCTCACGACCGTCGCCTACGACCTGCGCGAGGTCGGCCGCCGCCGGGCCGAGGCGGTCGCCGCCGGGCTCATGGGCGACGATCCGCACCCCGCCCTCGCGCGGACGTCCGAGCGGGTGATCGAGCGCTCGTCCACCTGACGGAGCCGGTACGCCGGCGCGCGCCGTTCACGGCCACCTCGTGAATCCTTCGTGCCGGACGGACCAGGTGCCGTCGGCGGGGAAGCCGGGGCGGTTCGCGTCCGCCCCGTCCCAGCCCGCGGCCATGAGGGAGACGGCGGCCAGGAGGGCCCCGTTGGAGGGCAGGTAGACCGGCAGCAGGCTGCCGATCTGGGGGGTGTGGCCGGACGGCCCGTACCGGTTCTTCGGCTCGTCCATGTGGAGCGCGTCGACCGCCAGGTCGGGGCGGCCGAGGCGAGCGGCGGTCATGGCCATGGCGGGGAAGTCCCAGCCCCAGGCCGTGTTCCAGTCCCAGGTGTCGCGGACGTCCAGGAGCGTGGCCTGCATGGTGGCGGGGTCGATGAGGGGCGTGGCGGGGACGACGCCGAGCGCGCACAGCATCGAGGGGTGGTCGTCCCGGCGGAGGTAGGGCTCGGTCGCGATCGCCGTGTACCGGCCGTCCTCGATGTGGGGAGGGACCAGGCCGTCCTGGACGCGCCGCCAGTGCTCGTCGCGGTCCCGGCCGAGGCGTTCGCGCCAGCGCTGCGCGATCTCCAGGCCCCACCACCAGTAGGCGAGCTCGAAGGTGGGGTCCTCGGTGGTGGTGGCGTCGTAGAACTCCTGGGCGGGGACGAGCGGTGCGGGCAGGTGGTAGGCGCCGTCGCGTTCCTCGACGAAGGAGGCCATGAACAGCGCCGTCTCCTCGACCAACTCGGCGAAGCGCGCCGCCAGCTCCTCGCGCTGCCGTCCGGTGCGGCTCCGGTAGAGGAGTTCCAGCAGGTAGAGGGGGTGGGGCTGCTGCCAGACGAGCAGTGCGCCGATGTCGCTCGGGCTCTCCCTGCCGTCGGGACCGACGTGCTTGGGCCAGCGTGCTCCTGCGTAGTTCTGTCGGCGGGCCGTGTCCCGGGCGGAGTCCAGAATGGACAGGTACCAGTCCATGCTCCGTTCGAGCAGTTCGGGACGTCCCCATGCCGCGAAGTGCGCGGCGTGCCACCAGTGCATCTCCAGGTGGAACTTGCCCTGCCAGGAGTTGGTGATCAGGCCCGTCTCCTGGGGCGGGGTCGTGCCGGAGCAGTTCACCTTGGTGAGGTACTGCGACAGGACGATCCGGCGCTCCAGCTCCGCGGCGCGCGGGTCGGTGCTGCCGGCGAAGTCGATGGCCGCGCCCGACGTCCAGAAGCGGTGCCAGGCCCTCTCCGCGGATGACCGGATGCGGGCGAACTCGGTGCGCCCGAGGTCCGCCCCGTCGCCGGGGGCGAAGGAGGCGACGAGTTCCAGGGCGGCGTCCGGTGTCGTCAGGGCGAACTCGTGCGGTTCGCCGGTGGCCTCGACCGTCCCGCACGACCAGTCCAGGCGCATCGTGTACGCGGTGTCGTCGAGGGCGCGGCCGAACATGCAGGCCCGCTCTCCGACCGGTTCCAGCGTCGTCCGGTGCTCGCGGGGCGAGGACCAGTCCGCGGTCCGGAAGAAGTCGTCGCTGGCATAGGGGAACCGGACGGCGACACGCGCCCGGCCGTCGGCGAGCAGCTCCGACTCCACGCGGAAGGCGACCCGCGCGTGGTCGGGGTCGGCGACCGTGGTGACGCGCACCTCGTGTCCGGCGTACTCGAAGACGCTCTCGAGCACGCCGGTCCAGAGATCGAGGCACTGGCGCGGGTTCGCGAGCACCGCGGGCTCGGTCTCCGGGACGGCGCCCGGCGCCCGCCGGAGCAGCAGCCCGATCCGGCCCAGGTCCACTCGCTGGGGGTTCAGATGCAGCCACGTCCCGGCCCGGTACTCCTCGGCGACCGCGCCGCCGAACGCCGCGGCCATGTCGAACCTGTCCGGGTACTGCACGGGTCCGCGTGCGGAGGGATAGGACGACATCGCGTCGGCGAGCACGAAGCCGTCGGGGTTGGGCATCGAATGCCAGCCCCAGGTCGACATCGTCGCGGTGTTGACCGCCGGTCGCCGTTCCGCGTGGGCGGCGGCCTGGTCGTGGAAGGCGGTGAAGGTCTGCATTCCCGTGATGTCGGCGGTGAAGGCGAAGTCGCCGTTGCCGACCGTCAGAACCTGGGAGGGGTCGGGCTCGGTCAGCTCGACGGTGTGGCGGCGGACCACCGCCTGTCGGTCGATCATCGTCGTCCTTCCGGTAGAGGGCGGGCCTGGCCCCCGGTGGCCGCGCTCGTCATCCGACGGCGACCGAGAGCTCGACCGGGTCGCATCCGGGAGCGGAGACCAGGAGGCGGATCCTGCCGGGACCGGTCGGACGCAGAACGGCCAGGGCGCGGCCCTCGTAGGTGCGGTGCTCGGCCGCGTCGAAGCGTTCCTCGCTCGCCGGTGCGGCGCTGCCGAAGCCGGCCAGAACGCCCGCGCCGGAGACGTCCACGCGCACCGGGCGGTCGGCGGCGGGCTGGAGCGTTCCGCGCTCGTCGGTCAGCGTGATCGTCACGAACGCCAGATCGCCGCCGGTGTCGGTGATGACCGGCCGGTCGGACTCGGCACGCAGCCGGCACGGTCCTTCTGCGGTTCGCAGCAGGTGGCGGCCGATCTCGGCGCCGCCCCGGTAGGCGATCGCCACCAGGTCACCCGGCGCGTGGACCGTCTCGAACTCGGCGCGAAAGCGCTGTGCTTCCCCCGCCGGGCGCCGTCCGAGCGAGCCTCCGTTCACCAGGAGCTCCACCTCGTCGGCGCCGGCGTAGACCTCGACGGTGATCGGCGAGCCCTCGTATCCGGGCCAGGTCCAGCTGGAGACGGCATCGCTCCACGCCCACGGGCTTCCGCCCCAGGTCTTGCCGTGATGCTGTGGCCGTCTGACCGCCACGTAGGGCGCGGCGCGCAGACCGAAGACGATCTCCCGGTAGTAGGAGACGGGACGCCGGTGCCCGGTGATGTCCAGGTCGCCGCAGCCCGCGAGCAAGTGGGGGTAGGGGGCCACGTGGACGGGCCGCGGCGACTCGGGCGTGAGGTACTGGGGCCGTCCGATGCCCACCTCGCCCAGGTAATCCCAGCCTGTCCAGGTGAAGTCGCCGATGACGTGGTCGTACTTCTCGACCAGCTTCCAGTTGCCGTCGATGCGGGTGGGGAACGTTTCGGCGCCCACGATGATCCGGCCCGGGAACAGGTCCCGGTCCAGGGCGTAGCGGCTCTCGGAGTAGTTCATGCCGGCGACGTCCAGCACCGCGTAGGACTCGGCGGTGCGCTCGGTCACCAGGTCCGAGACGGCGACCTTGTTCATCATGTCGCCGGCATCGGCCATGACGGTGTTGATGCCCGCCTGCTCGTCGATGCCCGCCTGCTCGCCGGCCTCTTCGCCCGCCGCCTCGGTCCCCCGCGACCGCTGCCGCGCCTTCAGGACCTCCGGCAGCACGGCCAGCATGTTGTTGACGCCGTTGGTGACGAAGCGAGTGCCGTCCAGGGAGCGGACCTTCTCGGCGAGCCTGCGCGCCCAGAACGCTCCGGCGGCCGTACCGGCCTCGGGGATCTCGTTGCCGATGGAGTACATGACGACGCTGGGGTGGTTGACGTCCTTGGCGACCATCGCCTCGATGTCGCGTTCCCACCATTCGGGGAAGTGCAGGCTGTAGTCGAACTCGCTCTTGGCCGAGGTCCACATGTCGAACGCCTCGTCCATGACCAGCACGCCGAGCCGGTCGCACGCGTCCAGCATCGCCCTGCTCATCGGGTGGTGGGCCATGCGGATCGCGTTGAACCCCGCGTCCTTCAGCAGTTCCACCCGCCGCTCCTCGGCGCGGGCGAACGTGGCCGCGCCGAGCACCCCGTTGTCGTGGTGGACGCACGCGCCGCGCAGCTTGACCGTCCGGCCGTTGACCTGCAGGCCGGACCGGGGGTCGAGCTGCAGCGACCGGATGCCGAAGGTGACGTCGCCGGCGTCCACCTCCTCGCCGTCCTCCCCCAAACGCAGATGGCAGGTGTGGAGCATGGGAGAGTCGGTGCTCCACAGCGCGGGATCGAGAACGTACAGGCGGGTGCGGGCCGTCGCGGGTTCACCGGGCAGCACCGTGATCTTCGAGACGTCGCCGGCGACGACGACGCCCCCGGCATCCCGGATCTCGGTCGCCAGGTCGAGGGTGCGGATCGCGAGCGAGTCGTTGTCGACCGTGACCGCGACCTCCACCACCGCGCGGTCCCGGTCGATGTCGGGCGTGGTGACGCGGACGCCGTCGAGCGCGATGCGGGCCGTTGCGCCGATGAGCATCCAGGTGTCGCGGTAGATGCCCGCACCGGTGTACCAGCGGGAGTCGCGGTGGGCCCGGGCCTCCACGCGGATCTCGTTGTCCTGCCCGAAGCGCAGGAACCGGTCGGCGTCGATGTGGAAGTGGGAGTATCCGTAGGGCCGCTGCCCCGCGTAGTCGCCGTTGAGGTGGACGGTCGCATCGCGGTAGACGCCCTCGAACTCGAAGAAGATCCGCTTGCCCCGGTGCTCCTCCGGCACGAAGAACGTCTTGCGGTACTCGAAGGCGCCGCCGGGGAAGTACGCTCCGGCGCCGTTCTCCATCGTGGCGGCCCCCTGGGGGACGACCCGGTCCTGCTCGATCATCGCGTCGTGCGGCAGCGTCACCGGGCGGTACTCGACGGCGGTGCCGGACAGTTCGGCGAAGGGGTTGACCTTCGGCCGGGCCTGCCAGCCGTCGTTGAACGAAATGCGGTTCATGAGAGCTCGCCTTCCCTTCGCCTCTTCTCCGGCCCGATACTAACGCGCCTTAGTAAAGCGCGTTACCTCGCGGCCACCCGGCAGGCCAGGTTCACCAGCTGATTCCGGCCGCCACCGGCCGGTGGTCGCTGCCGGTGGCGGGGAGCACCCACGAGCTTTCCGGCCGCACGCCCCTGACCAGGATCTGGTCGATCCGCACCAGCGGGAAGGACGCCGGCCAGGTGAAGCCGAAGCCGTCCCCGGCCGCGTCCTGGGCCGAGCGCAGCCGCGCGGTGATGCCGTCGAACGCGCGGTCGTCCATGGTGCCGTTCAGGTCGCCGAGCAGCACCACCCGCTCGTTCTGCTCGGCGGCGATGGCCTGGCCGACCGCCTGCACGCCTCTGTCCCGCTGGGCCGTCCCGAAGCCCGCCCGGGGATTCACCCGTACCGACGCCATGTGGGCCACGTACACCACCAGCGGCCCGTGGCCGGTGGCCACCGTGGTGCGCAGCGCCCGGGCGTCGTCCATCCTGGCGTCGATCGGCTTGGTATCGGCCAGCGGCCCGTAGTCCATCTTGATGTCGACCGGCCGGATGTCCGACAGCGGCAGCCTGCTCCACAGTCCGACCGTGCCCTGCACCGCGTGGTGCGGGTACGCCTTCGCCAGCTCCTTCTCGTACGTGCCCCGCGCCTGCCGGCTCAGCTCCTGCAGTGCCAGCACGTCCGCGCCGGTTGCGGCCAGGTTCCGGGCGGTGCCGGCCGGGTCGGGATTGCCGGCGCCGACATTGTGGCTGACCACGGTCAGGTCGCTGCCCGAGCGGGACTTGTCGCCGAGCAGCCCGCCGAAGAGGCTCAGCCACACCACGACCGGAAGCAGCAGCCCGGCGACCGCGGAGGCGGAGCGGCGCCACAGCGCCCCGGCCAGCAGCATCGGGACGAACAGGCCGAACCACGGCAGGAAGGTCTCCACCAGGCTGCCGAGGTTGCCGATCCGGTTCGGGATCGTCGCGTGCAGCAGCAGGAACAGGCCCAGCAGCAGTGCCACCGCCGCGAACACCAGGCCGCGCTTCCAGGGCCCCGTCCGCGAGCCGACGCGGACCAGGCGGCGGATGCCCTCGCGCCAGGTCCCGGCACCGGTATCCAGGCCTCCGGCGCCGCCCTGTTCGGCCTCCGCCGTTTCCACCTGCGCCATCGGCCGCCCTCGCTCATTGCCGGTCACTGCTGCATCCGTCGGCGGCCACCATCCGCCCGCAACTGTCTATCCAACGGGCGGTCACAGCACGGTGCCCAAAGCTGTGACCCGGCTGTGACCCGGGCCTGCTGCCCGAGCCGGGTGGTGCGAACTCCGCGACGGCCTCCGATGCCCGCACGACCGAGCGGCCCGGTGCCGCGCCGGGCCTCGGAGCTAGCCCAGCTGGGCGGCATAGTGCTTGATCAGCTGCTCGGTACGGTCCGCCGGCCATGGGCAGCGGATCTCGCCGTGGGTGGCCGCGAAGAACTGCTCAAGCTGGACGTGCCATGCGGCCAGTGCTGTGGCGCGCAGCCCGGCCAGGTGTGCGGGCAGAGTCTGCTTCAGCTCGAGGCGGACACCCAGCTCGGGATCGGAGAGGAACTCCCAGCGCACCGTGCCGGCCTGCGCTCCGTCGTGCAGCCACCCGTATTCCAGGACTCGCGGCGCGTCGACCGCGGTGACCTCGCCGGCCGGCACGTACCCGTTCGTCGCACGCGCTGGCGGCTCACCACCGACCTGCGGAGCGGCGTCCTCGACGAGCACCCCCCAGGCGTCGTCGACCGGCTTCCACACCAGGTCGCGGGCGAAGTGCAGCTCGTAGCCGGCGCCGGTCGCGCGAACGGTGCCCGCACCGAGGCCGAACTTCTCGATGTAGCGCTCCATCGGGCCGAGCCAGTCGGTCCGGGGCGGCACGGTCTCGCCGTCGAGCTGGCCGTCCAGCTCGTCCAGGCATGTGTCCCAGCCGGCGGCCGTGCGGCCGGCGCCGAGCAGGCCCACCTCGCCACCGCCGATGGTCTGGGTGAACACCAGCAGGCAGCCGTCGTCCACGGGGATCAGCTCGATCCGCAGCACGTCGTCGTTCCAGCGGAACATGAAGACCTTCGGCGGGTCGACCTCGAGCACCTCGCCGTCCCATCCGCCGTCCACCACCGCTTCGTCCGGGAAGGTGAACCGCATCGGCGCGCCGGGACGCAACTCGGCCTCGACCCTGGCGGGAAACCAGTGCGCCATCTCGGCCGGATCGCTCACCGCCCGCCAGACCTTCGCGGGCGGGTGGGCGAGCCGACGCTCGAAGCGAAGCGTCGGCTTCCCGTTGACGGTCCGCAGTGTCGCTTCCGTGGTCATCAGGCTCCTTCGGCGTCGTCGTCCGGCATGGTGTCCAGGTGGCGTTCGAGGGTGTCGAGGCTGGCGCTCCACATCCGGCGGTAGGGCGCGAGCCACTCGTCGATCTCGGCCAGCGGCGCCGGGCACAGCCGGTACCAGCGGCGCTGCGCGGCCGGCCGGACCTCGACGAGCCCGGCGCCGCGCAGGATCTTCAGATGCTTGGACACGGTCGGCTGGGTCAGCTCCAGCCGCTCCACCAGGTCCCCGACCAGCCGTTCGCCGTCGCGCAGCAGATCGAGGATCTCCCTGCGGTGAGGCTCGGCCAGCACCTCGAACATAGATGCCATAGCGGCAATATAGCCAAAGAGGCATATAGACTGTCAAGGAGCCCGCGGCCCGGCTTCCACTGCCGGTTCCCACGGTTCCTGGGCGCCGAAACCGGAATGACACGCCCCCAGGCGGTTGGAGACGATGCCGCAATGTCATTGCGGCCGCGGTCACGAACTCCGGATTCGAGCGAAGCCGATGCCCAGGTCTCGGTCACGGGGGTCGGCATCCGGGACGAGGAGGGCGCCCACCGGCTCGCCGGGCTGCTCCTGCGCCCGGCCACAGAGGAGAGCGCGCCGACGCTGCTCAGGCTCGTCGGCGAGCGTCCCGACCTGCTCATCGCTCTGGACCGCCTGGCGCGGCATCCGCTGTACGCGCCCGTTCCCGGCTGGAGCGAGGAGGCCCGCCGCGCGTTCGCCGGCGGCAGCGGCGGCATCGCCGTGACCGCGCTGGCCTCCCTGCACCGGAACGGGCACGTACGGGAGACGGCGACCGCCGCGCTCGATGCAGAGGGCGTCCTGCTCCCCTTCCTCATGCTGCGCACCACCGACCACGTCCCCCAGGTCCGCGACCAGGCGCGGGCAGCGCTGGCGACCGCGCTGTTCCGGCACCCTGAGGCCGCCGGACGGCTGGCGGCCCTGGCGCTGCGGCTGGTCCGCCGAGGCCACGGCGGGTTCGCCCTCGCCCAGGTCACCGCCGTACTCTGGAACGCATCCGCGAACGACCTGCGCGCCAGCCTGACGGCGGCCCGCGGGCACCGCACCCGGCGGTTCCTCTTCGATCTGGCCCTGGCCGCCGGTGCCCTGGACCCCGTCCACCTGCGCGACCTCGCCCTGGCCGACCCCGACTGGCGACTGCGCGCGAAGGCCGCCGACCTCCTGGCCAAGGACGCGGTCTGGACCCGGCGCCCCGATCTGCTGCGCGAACTCGTCCCCGCTGCGGCGCCGGAGGTGCGGGTGTCGGCGCTGACCGGGCTGGACCGGCTGGGCCTGCTCGGTCCCGCCGTCCGCCATCTCACCGACGGCTCGTTCACGGTACGGGCCTTCGCGCGCGACGCGTGCCGCCGCGCCGGTGACGATCCCGCCGCGCACTACCGCGCACTGGTCGACTCCGCCACCCCGCCGGCCCCGGGCGCGCTGGCGGGGCTGGGCGAGTGCGGCTCGTCCGGTGATGTCCCCCGCCTTGCCCGATGGCTCGACCACCCCTCCCCCGCGGGCCGCGTGCAGGCCGTCCGCGCACTGGACCGGCTGGGCGGCGTCCGGTTGACCGACCGTGCGAGCGACCTGCTCACCGATACCTCCGCCGACGTGATCCGAGAAGCGGCCCGAGCACTGCGTCCGCTCGCCGGCCGCCTCGGCGACGACCGCATGCTGGCCCTGCTCGCCCATGACCGCCACCAGGTGCGCTATGCCGCCTACTCGATCCTGCGAGAGCGAGACGGGTGGCTCCGGCTGCGAGCGGCCCTCACCTCCGCCGTGGACGCCCACCTCAAGACCGCCACGCGGGCCCGTATCGACGCCGTGTGGTGGGCACGCCGGGACGAACCCGCCCACGTCCCCCCGCGCGACTGGCAGAAGATCAGCCGGGAACGTCTGCCCGCCCTCACCTGGGACGAACACGCCGTACTCACCGCGCTGGCCGACGCCGCCACCCCATTCCTGTCGCCGTACGCCGTCGGCAAACTGCACCGCCTCCTCCACACCCATCGGACCAGCCAGTAGTCCGGGGGGTACTTCGAGGATCGGCCGAACGCGGCGCGGAGGCCAGAGTCGTCCCATTGAATGGATGGGACGTTCGCGCTGCCTCTAGGCGCGGATGGGGGTGTGCGGGCTGGGCTGCAGGTCGACGGCGTGGTGCGTGAAGCGCTGCCGGTAGGTGGTGGCCGTCAGCCCGTAGTGGGCCTTGAACCGCCGGGCGAAATGGTTCTGGTCCGCCCAGCCCACGGCCCGGCCGATGTGGGTGATCGACTGGTCGGTGTGCAGGAGCAGGTAGGCCGCCTTCTCCACCCGGTGCTGGGCGAGGTAGGCCATCGGGGGCAGGCCGGTGGCGTTCTTGAAGATCCGGACCAGGTAGCGCGGGGCCAGATGGAGCTCGTCGGCCAGTTCGGTCAAGGTCCAGCGGTACGCCGGCCGCGCCTCCAGCAGCCGCATCGCCTGGGCCACCGCGGGGTGGGTCGGACCCGTACCGGTCTCGCTTCCGCGCTGCTCGGCGACCGCCCGGGCCAGCTGGCTGAGGAACAGCGTCAGGCGTCCGATGATGTCGCCGCGATGGCGGTCGACGCTCTCCCGGTTGAGCCGGTCCAGAGCGTCCAGGTGAACGACGGATGCCTTGAGCGCTTGTGCATCGAGCCGTGTGGTGAGCAGGCCCCGGCGCTGCATGGAGTTGGGCCCGGTCCACAGCAGGTATCCCATCAGGGGGTCCTCCCGGGTCCAGGCCAGTTCGCGCTGGAGCAGCTCGGTGCTGAAACAGCAGTTGTACACGTCCAGCCGCCGGCAGTCCTCGTACCCGTGCCAGACCCCCGGGCGCAGCAGTACGACCTCTCCGACCTGCAGTTCTCTGCGTCCGTCGAGTGATCGGTGCACTCCTCGGCCGCCGGTGACGACGGCGATCTCCACGAAGCTGTGGGTGTGCACCGGGTGGTCATGATCGTGGATGTAGTGGCCGGCGTAGGCGAGGGAACCGTCGGTGAAGTACAGCAGGCCCTTGGCCGTCCCGACAGGCGGATCGTCCATGGCGAGCACCCTAGCCTTCTCCGCCGAGGTGACTTCCGTGCTAGCGCTGGTCCATTTCGGGCTATCGGCACCCCGGGCGCCGGGCGCACGATCCCTCACTAACCGGTGACACCGTTCACCCGCCCGAAACGAGGTCGCCATGTGCGCTGCACCCGCGCCGCACGGCACTAGGAGGTCCCCCATGCCCGCGCGGTCCCCCAAGGAGGTGATCCCACGGAAGGAACCGGTGCGCGGCAGGCGGCGCCGAGGGCGGACTCCAGGCTGGTTCGTGCTCCCGGCGCTCGGCCTGTACGTCTTCGTCGTGCTGCTGCCCAGCGCGCAGGGCGCGACGTTCGCGTTCACCGACTGGGACGGACTGAACCCGGTCAAGCATTTCGTGGGCCTGGCCAACTTCCGCGAACTGTGGGCCGACCCGGCCGCCCGAGGCGCGCTGCGGCAGACCCTGATCATCGCGGTGACCATCACCATCGTCCAGAACGCCCTCGGACTGGCGCTGGCCATGGGCGTGCACAGCCGCATCAAGAGCCGTTTCGTCCTTCGGGTGATGCTTTTCGCACCGGCGGTGCTGACTCCGGTCGTCACCGCCGCACTGTGGAAATACATGCTGGCTCCCGAGGGCGCGGTCAACAGCCTGCTCGGCGCGGTCGGACTCACGTCATGGCAGCAGAACTGGCTGGGCGAGCCGGGCCTGGCGCTCGGCAGCGTCATCGGGGTCATCGTCTGGCAGTTCTCGGGCTATTCGATGGTCATCTTCCTGGCCGGTCTGCAGGGGATTCCCACCGAGGTGTACGAGGCGGCCGCCGTCGACGGCGCCGGTGCCTGGCAGCGTTTCCGCAGCATCGTGCTACCGCTGCTGGCACCCGCGATGACCATCAACCTGATGCTCTCGATCATCGGCGGGCTGAAGCTGTTCGACCAGGTGTGGGTGATGACCGGCGGCGGTCCCGGTGATTCGACCGAGACCCTTTCCACGCTGATCTACAAGAACGCCTTCCAGTTCAACGAGTACGGCTACAGCGTCGCGATGGCGATCGTCCTGACGGTCTTCGTCGCGCTGATCTCCAGCGGCCAGTACGGGCTGCTGCGCCGCCAGGAGAGGTCGGCCCGGTGAACCGCTATACCCCCGGCACGCTGCTGCGCGAGATCCTGATGATCGCGGTCACCGCGGTCATGGCGTTCCCGCTGTACATCCTGGTGAACCTGTCGCTGCGCGACCCGCGCGACGGCGGTTCGGCGATCAGGCCGACGACGTCGCCGACCCTGGGCAACTACGCCGACGCCTGGCGGGAGGCCGGGCTGGCCGGCGCCATCGTCAACAGCGTGATCGTGACCGCGATCAGCGTGGTGTTCATCGTGGCGGTGTCGGCCATGGCGGCCTACCCGCTGGCCCGGGTCACCGCCCGCTGGTCGCGCTGGACGTTCCTGCTGATCATGCTGGGACTGCTGCTGCCGTTCCAGCTCGCGCTGCTGCCGCTCTACCAGACCATTCGGGATCTGCAGCTGCTCGGCACGCTGGCGTCACTGGTGCTGTTCTACAGCGGCCTTCAGGTTCCCTTCGCCACTTTCCTGTACGCGGGCTTCCTGCGCGCCATCCCCCGGGACTACGAGGAAGCCGCGCTGATCGACGGGGCCGGTCCCGTCCAGGTCTTCTGGCGCGTCGTGTTCCCGCTCCTGCGTCCCGTCACCGGGACGGTCGTCATCCTGAACGCCATCTTCATTTGGAATGATTTCTTGACTCCTTTCCTGTACCTCAGCGGCGGAGACCAGCAGACCATTCCGGTCGCCATCTTCGGATTCCTCGGCCAGTACGTCTCGCAATGGAACCTGGTGTTCGCCGGACTCGTCCTGGCGATGCTGCCGATCCTGGCCGTCTACTTCGTCATGCAGCGGCACATCATCAAGGGATTCGCCGGAGGGCTGAAGGGATGACATTTCCCCCGACCACTGACTCCCTCACCCCGTACGGGCTCACCTGCGAGATGCTGCACGAGCCGCTGGGACTGGACGAGCCCTCGCCCCGCCTGTCGTGGAAACTGGCGTCCGAGCATCGCGGCGACCTCCAGAGCGCCTACCGGCTCACCGTGGCGCTCACCGAGGCCGACCTGGATTCAGGCCGTCTCCTCTGGGACACGGGCCGCCGGGACACCGGCGACACGCTGCTGGTGGCCTACGACGGGCCGCCGCTGGAGTCGGCCACGCGCTACCACTGGCGGGTCACCGTCTGGGACGCGCGAGGCGAGCAGGCGGGCCAGGCCGGTTCCTGGTTCGAGACCGGCCTGCTGCACCCTGACCAATGGCAGGCGTCCTGGATCGCCCGCGATCCGCACACGTCGCCCGTCCAGGAGCCGCCGCGCGATGAGGACCGCAGCGAACGCACCCGCCATCTGCTGCCCTGCTCGCACCTGCGGCGAGCCTTCACCCTGGACGGTCCACGCCCGGTCCGCGCCCGCGCCTATGTGAGCGCGCGCGGCCTGTACGAACTGCGCGTCAACGGCCATCGCGTCGGCGACGCCGAACTCGCTCCCGGGTGGACCGAGTACCGGCGGCGCGTTCTCTACCAGACCTATGACGTGGGCGACCTGCTGAACGAGGGTGACAACGTCGTCGGCGCGGTGCTGGCCGACGGCTGGTGGAGCGGCTACGTCGGATTCGACTCGCGCCGGCAGGCCCTGCACTACGGGGACGCGCCGGAGCTGATCGTCCAGGTGCTGCTGGACTTCACCGACGGTTCCCGCTGGTGGGTGCTGAGCGACGGTTCCTGGCGCGAGCATCCTGGACCGATCCGGTACGCCGATCTGCTGATGGGCCAGTACGTCGACGCCCGCCAGGAGCTGCCCGGCTGGGACCGTCCCGGCTACGACGACGGCGACTGGAATCCCGTCATCGTGACCGGCGACGACACCGCCGTCTTGCAGGCGTCCCCGGACCAGCCGGTACGCGTGCTCCAGGAGCTGAAGGCCCAGTCGGTGCGGCGACTCCCGGACGGGCGGTTCATCGTCGACCTCGGACAGAACATGGTCGGCCGCGTACGGCTGACGGTCCGCGGGGCCCACTCTGGGCAGCCGGTACGGCTGCGCCACGCCGAGATCCTCGACGGCGGCGAGCCGTACCTGGACAACCTGCGCACCGCCGAGGTCACCGACACCTACGTCGCCGCCGGCGAACCGGTGGAGGTGTTCGAGCCGCAATTCACCTTCCACGGCTTCCGGTACGTCGAGGTCACCGGCTATCCCGGAGAGCTGCGACCAGAGGACGTCACCGGGCGCGTGCTGCACAGCGACACCCCCTGGACCGGGGAGTTCGCCTGCTCCGACGAGACCGTCGACCAGCTGCACGCCAACATCCGCTGGGGCCAGCGCGGCAACTTCGTGTCCGTCCCCACCGACTGCCCCCAGCGCGACGAACGGCTCGGCTGGCTGGCCGACGCCCAGGTCTTCCTGCCCACCGCGTGCCGCAACGCCGACGTCGCCGCGTTCTTCGCCCGCTGGATGCGCGACGTGGTCGACGCCCAGCACGAGGACGGCGCGTTCGGCGACGTGGTCCCGGAGCTGTGCATGACCCGCGAGGGCGCCCCGGCCTGGGGCGACGGCGGAGTGATCATCCCGTGGCACCTGTACCGGACGTACGGGGACCGGCGGGTCCTGGAGCGCTCGTACGGCGCCATGAAGGCCTGGGTGGACCACGTCCGGCGGCACAATCCCGACCTGATCTGGCGCCACCGGGTCGGCAACCACTACGGCGACTGGCTCCAGGTGAACGCCGAGACCTCGCGCGACGTGCTGGCCACCGCCTACTTCGCGCGCAGCGCCGAACGCGTCGCCGAGACCGCCCGCGTGCTCGGCGCCGACGATGACGCCGGCCACTACGAAGCGCTGCACACCGCCGTCCGCGCCGCGTTCATCGACGCCTTCGTGGACACCGGCCAGGGCCGGGTCGACGGGGAGACCCAGACCGGCTACCTGCTCGCCCTGGCCTTCGGCCTGCTCCCCGCGCCGGCGATCCCGGCGGCGGTGGCGCACCTGGTCGCCGACATCCGGGCCCGGGGCACCCATCTGACCACCGGCTTCGTCGGTGTGGCGCTGCTGTGCCCGGTCCTCGCCGAGCACGGCCACGCCGGCCTGGCCTACGCCCTGCTGCACCAGGACGAGTATCCGTCCTGGGGCTATTCGATCCGGCACGGCGCCACCACGATCTGGGAGCGCTGGGACGGCTGGACCGAGAAGCACGGCTTCCAGTCGGCCGCGATGAACTCCTTCAACCACTACAGCCTCGGCTCCGTCGGCGAATGGCTGTACGGCGGCGTCGCGGGGATCCGCCAGCGGCCCGACTCGGTCGCCTACCGGCACCTGCTGCTCCAGCCCACCGTCGGCGGCCGCCTCACCTGGGCCCGCGCCCGGCAGGAGACCGCGCGCGGCACGGTGGAGTGCGGCTGGTCCCTGCACGAAGGGCGACTGCTGCTCCAGGCGACCGTCCCGCCCGGAGCGGACGCCACTGTCACCGTGCCGACCACGGCGCCCGGCGACGTCCACGAGGGCGGCAGGCCGGTGGCGGGACGCGACGACATCGAGATCACCGGCCGTACCGACCGGTCACTGACCGTCCGGCTCGGGAGCGGCCACTACCGGTTCAGCACCGATTCCATCCCCCCATCACCCTGAGGAAGCCATGTCAACGATCCATCGCGTCACCGCGGTCTGCGCGGTGTCGGCCGTCGCCCTCACCGCCGCCTGCAGCAGCGGCACCAACGCCTCCGGCGGAGGCGCCGACAAGCTGCGGGTGGCCGCCGTGGCCACCGACCGGGCCGGGACCGAGGCCGTCATCAAGGCGTTCACGGCGAAGAACCCCGGCGTGGAGATCACGCCGTCCTACTCCGACACCGACCAGTACCAGGGGACGCTGCGCACCCAGCTGTCCTCGGGGACGGCACCGGACGTCTTCTTCGCCTGGCCCGGCAACGGCAACCCCGGCGCCATCGAGGTCCTGGCCCCCACCGGCTATCTGGCCGACCTGTCCGGACGCTCCTGGACCGCGAAGATCCCCTCCGGGATCAAGCCGGTCACCCAGGTCGGCGGCAAGACCTACGTCGTGCCGCTGACCTTCGTCGGGATCGGCGCCCTCTACAACAAGAAGGCCCTCGGCGAGATCGGCGGGAAGATCCCCACCACCTGGACCGAGACGCTGGCCATGTGCGACGCGGCCAAGGCCAAGGACAAGTACGCCTTCGCGCTCGGCAACCAGACCGACTGGGTCACCCAGCTGGTGAACTACGCGCTGGTCCCCACCACCGTCTACCTGGGGGACAAGGACTTCGACCAGCGGATGAAGGCCGGCTCGGCCACGTTCGCCGGCTCCGGCTGGGGCACCGCGATGGCCAAGTACCTGGAGATGAACGAGCGCGGCTGCTTCTCCAAGGACCCGCTCGGTACCTCGTTCGAGACCTCGGTGTCCCAGCTGGCCAAGGGCAAGGCGGTGGCCGCCGTCCAGGTCACCTCCACCCTCAACCAGCTCAAGTCCGAGGCGCCCGCGGGCACCGAGTTCGGCATGTTCCCGCTGCCGGCCACCGGCAACGCCGCCGACACCCGGATGCCCGGCGCGGCCGGAGGCGCGTTCGCCCTGAACGCCAAGGCCCAGAACGCCGACCTGGCAAGCAAGTTCATCGACTTCATGGCAACGCCCGAGGCCATGAACCTTTATGCCGGTGAGACCGGAAACCTGCCGAGCATCCCCAACGACCAGTACAAGACGGACCCGTCCCTGCAGCCGCTGGTCGACTTCCAGAAGGCGGGCAAGACCGTGCCGTTCATGGACCAGCTCTGGCCCAACCCCAAGGTTCAGCAGGCCCACTTCACCGGCGTGCAAAACATGTTCTCCGGCAAGGCCGACCCGGCCACCGTCCTGAAGCAGATGGACAAGGCCTACACCGAGAAGTAGGAACGCCGCCGGATCCCGGACCGCCGTGCGTTGCGTTCCCTCGCACGGCGGCCCGCCTTCGCCAGGAGCACAGATGCGCTTACACCGTCCCCGCTCTGCAACTCGCACATTGACCGCCGTCGTGACGGCTCCCCTGATCACCGCCGCCGTCATCACCGCGATGGCCACGGCGAGCATCCCGGGCATCCCGGCCGCCGCCGCACAGGCCAGGCCCGCGTTCCCCGTCCAGTGCCCCTGGATGGACACGACCAAGACCGCCGGCCAGCGGGCCCGCCTGCTGCTGGACGCCAGTTCGCCGGGGCAGAAGATCCGCTGGCTGGACGAGCATTCGGCGACCCGGCCCGCCGAGACGACCTTCGAGGGCGTCGGCTACCCGGCTCAGCTGCCCTGCACCCCCACGATCACCTACACGGACGGCCCCGACGGCGTCCGCGGCTCCACCGGCGTGACCGCCTTTCCCGCCCCCATCTCCATGGCGTCCACCTGGAGCGACCAGCTCAGCCGTACCAAGGGCAAGGCCCAGGCAGAAGAGGCGTTCGACAAGGGCAAGGCCGTGGTCCTCGCCCCCGGCATCGCCAGTGGACGCACGCCGCTGTCGGGCCGCAACTCCGAGTACTTCGGCGAGGACGCGCTGCTGAGCGGCCGGCTGGCGGGCGCCACCATTCGCGGCCTGCAGAAGGGCAACCCGGGAAAGCCCACCCTGGCGGTCCTCAAGCACTACGTCGCCAACGAGCAGGAACTCGACCGCACGCTGAGTTCCTCCAACATCGATGAGCGAACGCTGCGGCAGGTGTACGACCTGCCGTTCGAGATCGCCATCAGCGACGGGCGGCCCGAGGGCGTGATGTGCTCGTACAACCAGATCAACGGCGTCTACGCCTGCGAGAACCCGCTGCTGCGCAAGGTGCTGAAGGGCACGCTCGGGTTCGACGGGTTCGTCGTGTCCGACTTCTGGGCGGTGCACTCCACCGCCCCGTCGCTGACGGCCGGCCTGGACCAGGAGCTCAACAAGCCCGTCCACTTCACCCCTGACAAGCTCACCGCCGCCCTCGACGCCGGCCGGATCACCCGGACGCAGATCGACCAGGCGGCCTTCCGCGTCGTGCGTTCCTACATCCGCGCGGGCCTGTTCGACCGCCCGGTGCCCACCGCGCCCGCCGACGACGTCTCCACACCGGCCAACAAGGCCGTCTCGCTGGACGTCGCCACGCGCGGCTCGGTGCTGCTGAGGAACCGGTCCGGCATCCTGCCCCTGAAACCGTCCCGACGGAAGATCGCCGTCATCGGGCCGACGGCGTCCAACACCCCCACCGACGGCATCAGCGCCGCCAGCGTCTGCGCGTCGCTGTTCTTCGGACAGCCGTCGGTGTCCTGCCCCAACCCCGTGGCGGCCGTGGACGCCATCACCCGGCGCGCCGCCCGCGACGGCGGGACGGTCACGTTCGACAACGGCAAGGACATCGCCGCCGCTGCGGCCGCCGCCAAGGGCGCCGACGTCGCCGTGGTGTTCGGCCACTACACCGAGGGGGAATTCGCCGACCGCCCCGACCTCAACCTCGACGGCAACGGCGACGCCCTGATCTCGGCGGCGGTCGCGGCGGCCAACCCCGACACCGTCGTCGTCCTGCAGACCGGCAGCGCCGCGCTCATGCCCTGGCACGACGAGGTCAAGGCCGTACTGCAGACCTGGTACGCCGGTGACCAGCAGGGCACGGCCGTCGCCCGGCTGCTGTGGGGGGACGCCAACCCGTCAGGCAAGCTGCCGATGACCTTCCCCAAGTCCGAGGCGGACCTGCCCACCCGTACCGCGCGGCAGTACCCCGGCGTCTTCCCCGACGGGTCCACCACCCGGCCGCCGGGCGACGAGACCACCATCCGCCAGGTCGACTACAGCGAAGGCCTCAAGGTCGGCTACAAGTGGTACGACCAGCAGGGCATCGAGCCCCTCTACGCCTTCGGGCACGGCCTGTCCTACACAAGGTTCGGCTACGAGAACCTGCGCGTGACTCCAAAGAGCTCCGGCGATGTCGAGGTCAGCTTCCTCATCAGCAACATCGGCGCACGTCCAGGGACGGAAACGGGCCAGGTGTACCTCACCCTGCCCGGCAGCGCCGGTGAGCCAGGCAAGCGCCTGGTGGCCTACACCAACGCCACCCTCAAGCCCGGTGGGACACGGGTCGTCAAGCTCACCATCAAGGCCGGCGGCCCCGATCACCCGCTGTCCTACTGGAACCCGACCACCGACAGATGGACCACACCGCACGGCACCTACACCGTCAGGGTCGGCTCGTCCTCGCGTGACCTGCCCCTGACCGGGTCGTTCACCCGCTGATCCACCCGGGATCCCTGCCCTGGCCGACCACACCGGTCAGGGCAGGGCCGAACGCATGCGCCCTGTCAGTCCCCCTTGGGCCGTGCAGACCCCGGTACGGCGCTCAACGCGCGGCTGAGGGCCAGGCCGGTGAGCTGGAGGTGCCGGTGCAGTGACCACGCGGCACCGTCGTTGGGCACGATCAGCCCGAGCGCGGCGACCACCCGCCCGTTCTGCCGGACCGGTACGGCGATCCCGGTGGCGTCGGGATGGATGTGGCCGGGGCAGAACGCGAACCCGCGGCGCCGTACCTCCGCCAGCTCCGCGCGCAGCGCCCGCTCGTCGACGATGGTGCGCGGGGTGAGGGCCGGAAGGGGCCCCTGGATGATCTGTTCCTGTACCTCGGCCGGTGCGTGGGTCAGCAGGACGAGCCCGGCGGACGAGGCGTGCAGCGGAAGCCGCCCCCCGATCCGGGTGAGGTTGACGACCGATTCCGGCGCCGTGAGCCGTTCGACGAACAGCACCTCCCCGGCGTCCAGGACGCCCAGCTGAGTGGAGTGCCCGACGACCGCCTGGAGATCCCCCATGTACTGGAGGGCGGCCTCGCGCAGGACCTGCATCGGCGAGGCCCGCTCGGCCAGCTCCCACATGCGCGTCCCGATCCGTACCCGGCGCTGCTGGTCACGGGTCAGCAGGCCGTGCCGGGTCATCTCCTTCACCAGCCGCGCCGCCGTCGCCTGCGGGAGCACCGCACGGCGGCTGATCTCCCCCACCGTCAGCACCGGCGCCTCGGGACCGAACGCGTCGAGGATCCGCACCACGCGGGTGAGGACCGACTCTCCACTGGGTGATCTGGCCACGCCTCCATTCTCTCAACCGCCGGAGGCAGCCGTGGCGAACCGATCCATTGAATGGATCCCCTATGGCCGCTCGATGTGATGCAGCTCATGCTCGGGCCACCGATCCCACCCCTGAAGGAGGCGGCCCTGTGAGTTCCGCGGGAATCGATCTGCGCGATCGGCTCGACCACAGCCCGATGACCACGCCGCAATGGACCGCGATCGCGGTGTGCGTCCTACTGAACGTCCTCGACGGCTTCGACGTCCTGGTCATGGCGTTCACCTCCGCGGCCGTCTCCGACGAGTGGGCGCTGTCGGGATCGCAGCTGGGGCTGCTGCTGAGCGCGGGCCTGGCGGGCATGGCGCTCGGCTCGATCCTGCTGGCGCCCCTGGCCGACCGGATCGGCCGCCGCGCGATGATCCTGATCGGCCTGACCCTGGCCGCGACGGGCATGGGGCTGTCGGCGATCAGCCAGAGCCCGCTCCAGCTGGGCGCCTTGCGCGTGCTCACCGGGATCGGCATCGGCGGCATCCTGGCGAGCAGCAACGTGATCGCCCGCCGAGTACGCCAACCGGCGCTGGCGCGGGCTGGCCGTCAGCCTCAACTCCACCGGCTACGCCATCGGCGCGACCGCCGGCGGCATCATCGCCGCCGCCCTGCAGAGCGGCGGCGGGTGGCGGCCGGTGTTCGCCTTCGGCGCGGTCGCCACCGCCCTGCTCATCCCGGTCGTCCTGTGGCGGCTGCCCGAGTCCCTGGACTTCATGCTGACCCAGCGTTCGCCCCGCGCACTGGGACGGCTCAACAAGCTGCTGGCGGCGATGGGGGAACCGGCCGTCCAGGAGATGCCACGCCCGATCGTGCCGCCCGGCGCCGGTCCGCGGCGGCCCCCCGGGCTCAAGCGGATCCTCGCCCCGTCGCTGCGCCGCAACACCCTGCTGACCTGGGCGGGGTTCTTCCTGGTGATGTTCGGGTTCTACTTCGTCACCAGCTGGACCCCCAAGCTGCTGGTCGAGGCCGGGATGTCGGCCAAGGAGGGCATCACCGGAGGCGTGCTGCTCAACCTGGGCGGCATCTTCGGCACCGCCCTGCTCGGGCTGCTGGCGGCCCGGTTCGCCCTCAAGAACGTCCTGGTCGCCTACACCCTCGCCACCGCCGCGCTGCTGGCCCTGTTCGTCCCGGCCGCCTCGGTGTACGGGCTGGTCCTGGCGCTGGGCGCGCTGATCGGCGTGTTCGTCAACGGCTGCGTCGCCGGACTGTACGCCCTCACCCCCTCCATCTACGGCCCCGACGTCCGGGCGACCGGTGTGGGCTGGGGCATCGGCATCGGACGCATCGGCGCGATCCTGTCGCCGCTGGTGGCGGGCCGGCTGCTGGACGCCGGCTGGTCCCCCGGGCAGCTGTTCCTGCTCGTCGCGGCCGTCCTGGTCCTGGGCGGCCTGATCGTGCGCTCCTTCCGGATCGACCGGGACGACCCGAGCGACTGGACTCCCGTGGCCCTCGCGACAGCGGCGGGCGGCCCGGCATGACCCCTCCTCCGTAGCTCGGTGTGCGTCCAGTGAGGTGACACGCTGCGGCTTGGTCCTCTTCGCGCCGTCGATGAACTCCATGCGGCGTCCTCAAGAGCCGGGGCGGCGGCCGGACTCGGCCTCGGGTGCCGGATGCGGGGGCGGGTCTTTTACCTTTGGGACGCCCCCCGCCGGAGCATGAGGAATGCGCCATGAGCCGATTCGTGTTCTCGGGTTTCCACCTCGATGGGACCACCTTCGAGCTCCGCCGCGAAGGCCGGGCGGTGCCGCTGGAGCCGCAGGTCTTCGACGTCCTGATGTACCTGGTCCGCCACCGCGATCGGGTGGTGCCCAAGGAGGAACTCCTCGACCAGGTCTGGGGTGACCGTTTCGTCAGCGATTCGGCGTTGACCAGCAGGATCAAGCAGGTCCGCAAGGCCCTCGGCGACGACGGGCGCCGCCAGCGCTTCGTGCGGACCGTCCACGGGCGGGGCTACCGCTTCGCCGCCGAGGTCGTCCGCGCCGACGGCGACGCGGGCTTGGATTCTCCCGGTACGCGGGCACCGGCCGTCGCGCCGCCGGTACGGCACAACCTGCCGGCGGAGCGGACGCCGTTGTTCGGGCGGGACGAGCAGATCGCCGAGGTGGCGGAACTGGTCGAGCGCGAGCGGCTGGTGTCGCTGCTCGGGCTCGGGGGTGCGGGCAAGACGAGGCTGGCCTGCGCCGTCGGGCGGCGGGCCCTGGACGGGTTTCCCGACGGTGTGTGGTTCGTCGATCTCACGCCCGCCGGGGGCGAGCACTCGGTGGCGACCACGATCGCCCGCGCCGCGGGGCTGGCGCTGGACGCGGGGGAAACGCGCGCCCAGCTCGCGCGGCTGCTGGAGCGCCGTGCGCTGTTCGTCCTGGACAACTGCGAGCACGTCCGCGGTGCTGTGGCGAGCACCGTCGATCATCTGCTGGACCGCACCGCCGGGCCGCGCTTCCTGGTGACCAGCCGCGAGCCCCTCGACCTGCTCGACGAGCGCAGGGTACGGGTGGAGCCGCTGGACGCGGGCGAGGTGTCGGCACCGGCCGTCGAGCTGTTCCGGTCCGCCGCCGAGCGGTTCGGCGCGGCGGTCGACGAGCGCGACGTGCCGATCGCGCACCGGATCTGCCGGGACCTGGACGGCCTGCCGCTCGCCATCGAGCTCGCCGCCGCCCAGTTGCGGGTGCTGCGCCCCACCGAGGTCGCCGACCGCCTCGACCACCGCTTCGAGCTGCTGCGCGCCCGGCGCGGGCCCGGGCACGAGCGCCATGCGAGCCTCGTATCGGTGCTGGAAGGCACCTGGGCCCTGTTGGACGGCGATGAGCGGGATCTGCTCGGCCTGCTGGCGGCGTTCCCAGGTCCGTTCGACCTCGAGGACGTGGAGCAGGTGGGCTCCGGGCTCGTTCCAGGGGCGGCCGCGCGCACGCTGGCGCAGCTGACCGACCGGTCGCTGGTCGTGGCCGCGCCGGCGGACGGACGGTTCCGCCTTCTGGAAACGGTCAGGTTGTTCACCAGGCACAACACGGACGCCCACCGGTACGCCGCCCGGCACGCGCGGTGGTGCCTGGATCAGGTCGGCGGCTCCTTGCACGCCCACCTCTTCGACCTCGCCCTGGCCGAATGGTGCGCCCGGCACTACGACGACGTACGTGCCGCAGCCCGCCACCTGCTCGACGACGGCCGCGCCGAGGACGCCGCGATGCTGCTGTCCAGCACCGCGCTGGCCATGCACTTCGACATCGGCGCCCGCGCCGCCGACCTGTTGCCGGGCATCGAGGACCTGGTCGAGCGCGTCGTCGACCCTGCGCTGACCGCCCGTCTCCACGTCACCGGCGTGTTCGCGGGCATGGCCACCCGCGCGCCGGAGCTGATCGCGGCACATGGCGCCGCCGCGGTACGCGCCGCGCGGTCGAGCGAGGACCCGGTCCTGCTGGCGGTCGCGCTGGTGCACCGGTCATGGTCGGTGGTCCTCGCCGACCCGGCCCGCGCCCTGGAGATGACCGGGCAGGCCCGCGCGCTGGCGGCACGGGCCGGGGACGTCCGTGTCGGTCACCTGGCCGCCTCGTACCACGCCTTCCACCTGGCGTGGACGCGGCGTTACGACGAGGCCATCGAGCAGGCCGAGGCCGTCGTCGCGGGAGGGCCGTGGCGCGCGGGCGGGCCGCAGGAGACCTTGGCGGCCGTCGGCCTCCTGGCGGGCTGCGAGGTGGTCCACCGGCCCGAACGGTGCCGGCGCTGGCTGGATCCGCTGCTGTCGCTCCCGTCCCCGGAACGGGCGATGTGGGGCAACCAGGTGATCGCCGCCGCGATCCTGGCGTCCTGCGGCGACCGCGCCGGAGCGGCGGCACTGGCCGGTGCCGTCCACGACCGGCTGGCCCGGGCGGGCCAGAACGGCCTGCCGGACCTGCTGGTGCCGGCGGCCATCCTGGCGCACCGGGAGGGCGACGATGGACGGGCGGCGCGCTGGATCCGGGCGGTGCGGGACTGCGGCCGTCCGACGCAGAGCTTCCACGTCACCTGCGCGTACCGCCGGCTCCGCGAGGTGGTCGGCATCGACCCGCAGGCGCCCCCGGCGACCGGCACCCTGGACGAGATCGGCGCTGAGGCCCTCGCGTGGATGCTCTCGGCCGCGTCCCCTGACGGGTGAGCACCGGCGGCCGTCGCGTCGCCCGCCGGCGGGGCCGGTCACGCGGCGGCCCGCCGCTGGGAGAGGTGGCGGACGAGGTGGTCGCACAGCTCGCGGGCGTCCGGCCCGGCTCCGGCGATGAGGCTGGACCTCCGGCGCCGCAGGAACGGCAGGCCGAGTACGTACGTGCCGGGCGCCGCCGCCACCCCGCCGTCATGGCGGAGGCGGCCGTGGCGGTCGAACAGCGCCCCGTCCAGCCGGGGGTAGCGGGGCCGGTAGCCGGTCGCCCACACCACGGTCGCGAACCGGGCCAGCTCCACCTCGGTCGGCGCGACCGGGACCCGGGTCGGCCCCGGCCGGTCGGGCGCGCCGACCCGGCCGATGAGCCCGTACGCCGCGACATGCTCGTCGATGAGGTCCAGCAGCCGGTGCAGTTTCAGGTCGGCGCCGGTGACCAGGTTGGCCAGCGAGCCGGAGAACTGCGCCCGTCCGCGTGACACGCCCACCAGGCGGCCCACGATCCGAACACCGGAGGCGGCCAGCGCGTTCAGGTCCAGGGGACGGCCCTCGGGCGTCCCCACCAGTTGCAGCGAGGGCAGTCGGCGGGCCCTGGCGAGGTCCTCGACCTGGTCGTAGCGCTCGTCGAGCCGGCCGATGGCGTCCATCCAGCGGTAGATGTCGCGGCCCCGATAGGTGCGGGGCACCCGGACGTGATCGCCGACCGCGAGGGTGACGGAACGGCCGGCGCGGCTGAGCTCGTCGGCGAGCTGGACACCTGCGGCGGACGCGCCGACCACCAGCACCCCGCCCGTGCCGACCTGTGCCGGACCGCGATAGTCCAGCGCGGTGAGCTGCCGGATCCCGGCCGGGATCGCGGCGGCGACGGCGGGCACCCGCGCGGATCCGGCGGCTCCGGTGGCCAGTACGACCGCCCGGCACCGCCAGGATCCCTGGTCGGTCTCGACCAGGGACCCCGCGTGCCCGATTCGCACGGCGGTCACCGTCGTGCCGGGGAGGACGGGCGCGCCGAACGAGCGGCCGTAGGACTCCAGGAAATCCGCGACCTCGGCGGCCGGCATGTAACCGTCCGGGTCGTCCCCGTCGTAGCGGTGCCCGGGCAGGCGGCTCATCCAGTTCGGTGTGAGCAGGCGCAGCGAATCCCAGCGTTCGCCGCGCCACGCCTGCGCGACGCCGCCCCGTTCGAGGACGACATGGTCGACCGACCGGCCGGTCAGGCATCTGCTCATCGCCAGGCCGGCCTGTCCCCCGCCGATGACGACGACCGCGGTTTTCATCGGATCAGGCCACCTCGACGGTGACCGCCGTGGGATTGGTGACGATGTCGAAGACGGCCGAGCGCTTCTGGGACTGGGCGACGATGGCCTCGATGTCGGACCGGGGCGCGTCGGCGTCGATCTCGTAGCGCACCCGGATGCCGCTGTAGCCGTTGCGCACCTCCGGGTCGATCCCGAGGATGCCCTGGATGTCCATGTCACCCTCGATGAGGGCCCGGACCGACTTCAGCCGCACGCCCCGGCGGGTGGCGACCGACGCGACACCGGCGGTCAGGCAGCCGACGAGTGCGACCAGCAGGGCCTCCACCGGCGTGGCGCCCTGGTCCGCCGAGGCGAAGATCTCCGGATGGTCGCCGTCGAAGACGAACGGGGTGCGGTGGGCGTGTTCGGCGCCGAGCCCGGAGAAGTCGGTCACGGTGGTGCGGCTGTGGGTACCGTTCACCCACTCGCACCGTGCCCGCCATGTGAACCGCGCGGCCTCGGGCGCGGCGGCGAGCATCTCCCGCGCGCCCAGCAGCGCCTCGACGTTGACGCCATTGTCGACGCCCGGTGTTTCGATCGTGCTGCTCACAGTGTGTCCCCTCGGTCGGTTCCGGTCCGCCGCCCCGTCCGGGATGTGGACGGGGCGATGGCACGACCTTCCGGCACTGCGACCCAGCGGACGTGGAGACCGGATGACGATGGCGTGGAGAAATCCTCCAGGAGATCTCCACACCGTCTCCACCTGACGGGCACCGGTCCGGGCCGACCATGGCGGCCATGAACACCAGCGACGGCACCACGACCACACAACCGCCCGCCTCCGGCACCTGGCGCGAAGCCGGCGTCGCGTGGGGGCATCGGGCCGACGACTGGGCCTGCCTGTTCGAGTCCTACTCGTCGGAGATGCTCGCCGCGCTCTTCCCCAGGATCGGCGTGCGGCCCGGGATCGCCCTGCTCGACATCGCCTGCGGCTCGGGCATGGCCGTCCGGCAGGCGATGGCCGAGGGCGCGACCGTGTCGGGCATCGACGCCTCCGAGGAGCTCATCGAGGTGGCCCTGCTCCGCAATCCGGATGCCGACCTGCGGGTCGGCTCGATGTTCGAGCTCCCGTGGGAGGACGACCGGTTCGACGCGGTCGTCTCCGTCAACGGCATCTGGGGCGGCTGCGCGCCCGCACTGGCCGAGGCGTACCGGGTGCTGCGGCCGGGCGGGACGATCGGCATCAGCTTCTGGGGCACCGGTCCCCCGCTCGACCTGCGCGCCTGCTTCAAGGCGTTCGCGGGCCTGGCACCCGAGGAGCACATCGGCTCGATGAAGCGGCTGAACAACATCGCCTTCCCCGGCGTGGCGGAGGAAATGCTCGAATCGTCCGGATTCGAGGTCCTGGAACGGGGCGCGCGGACGTCGACGATCGAATGGCCCGACGCGGAGATCGCCTGGCGTGCCCTGTCGAGCACCGGACCCGCCGTCCCGGCCCTGCGGCACACCGGCGCCGCCGAGGTCAGGCGCGCGGTGCTGGCCGCCATCGAGTCCTGCCGCGACCGGCGCGGCGTCTACCGCTTCCGCAACGACCACCATTTCGTGATCGCCCGCAGACCGCTGGAGGACACCGAGTGATCGGTATCCGTCGGCCTCCTGACGGAGGTGCGCTCATCGGTCTCCCGGTCTCTGTCGGGAGGCCGGTGGCGCAACCCGCCGATGGGTCCTTGAGCTCGATCATGTAGTCGCCGCCGGGATTACGATGTCGTCGTGACGACCCGAAGGGGTCTCTCGGCTGGACGACCGAACCCGAAGGTGACCGAGTCCATGGAATACGTCGCCCGGGTGCCCGCCCCGCCGCTCGACCGGTTCATCGATGACATCTACTGCCTGACCGGGGTGCCGCGCCACTCCCGGATGAACGTCCCGCCCATGCCGTCGGCACACCTGTTCATCAACCTGGGCGAACCCGCCCGCCTGTGGGATTCCGACCTTTCGGTGCCACCGGCGGTACTGGCCGATGGGTGGTTCATGGGCGTATGGACCAGGCGTTTCCATTACGAGTACCCGGCACGGGTCCGGCTCGTCGGGGTGCACTTCAAGCCTTGGGGGCTTTCGCCGTTCATCGGCATGCCGGCGACCGAACTGCGGGACCGGTGGGCGCCGGTCGACGCCGTCTGGCAACGGTCCGTGGACCGGATTCGCAACCGGGTCGGCGACACCGCATCGGCCACCGAGACACTGCGGGTGCTGGAGGAGGAACTGCGGTCGCGGCTGCTCGATGCACCGCCGCGGGGTCTCGACCTGGTCCTGCACACGGGCGGGCGTTTGGAGATCTCCTCCGGCGCGGTCCCGGTCGGTGCGCTGGCCGATGCCGCCGGAGTGAGCGGCAATCACCTGGCCACGCTGTTCAAGACCCATGTCGGGGTCACCCCGAAGCGGGTGGCGCGGATCTACCGCTTCGCGCGGCTGATCCTTTCCGTGGACGCCCCGCGTCCGGTCGACTGGTCGGAGCTCGCCCAGACGGCGGGCTATTTCGACCGGGCCCACTTCAGCAGGGAGTTCAAGGACTTCACCGGCCACACCCCGGCCGAATACCTGGCCCTGCGGCGCCGGTTCCCCGCCGAGCAGGGGTTTCCCCCGGACAGCGGTCCGATGCCCGCTGATTGATTTCTTACAAGCACGGCCGCCCGCCGAGGCGACAGGATCGGGAGCGGCCGCGCAAGGAGACTCGAGGAGATCCCGTGGGAACAGTGATCATGCACAGCGTGGTGTCGGTGGACGGCTTCATCGCCGACAAGAGCGGTGACGTCGGGCCCCTCCACGAGTGGTACTTCAGCGGGGACACCCCCATCGCCGAAGGCGACGACCAGGAATTCGACCATTCCGGAGCCGGAAGCGCCCTCAGGGTCTCACCCGCATCGGCGGAGTACATCCGGCGGATATGGGCCTCGATCGGCACGATCGTGATGGGCCGCAACCTGTTCGACCAGGTGAACGGCTGGGAGGGGCATCCGCCCGCGGGCGACCACGTGGTCGTGGTGTCGCACCGGCCCAAGCCCGAGGGCTGGCACCCCGAGGCGTCGTACCATTTCGTCGATGGCGTGACGGAAGCGATCGACAAGGCTCAGGAGCTCGCCGGGGAGCGGATCGTCAGCGTGAACGCCGGTGAGGTGGGCGGCCAGATCCTCGCGGCCGGCCTCGTGGACGAGCTGGCGATGGACGTGGTTCCGGTGGTGTTCGGGTCGGGCAGGCGCTACTTCGGCGGCATCGACGGGCAGCATCTGCTGGAGGATCCCCACGTGATCATCCACGGCGACCGGGTCCTGCACCTGGGATACAAGGTCCGCCGCTAACCGCGAACCCCAGCTTCGTGCGGCCGGATTCGTGGTCACCGCACCAGAGATGGATCGAGCCCTCGCCCGTGTCGGGTCGAGGGCTCGTTCAACGCTCGGGGGTCAGCTCAGGTCGTGCTCGCCGCTCTTCACACGACGGGCGAACGTACGCCAGTCGGCGGAGCGGAACACCAGGTGGGGGCCTTCCACGTTCTTGGAGTCGCGCACCCCGATGCTGCCTGGGAGCTGCGCAACCTCCACGCACTCCCCGCCACTACCGCCGCTGTGACTGCTCTTCCGCCACCGAACGATCGCCATGCCAGCCATGTCCATACCCCTCCGTGATCGACTCGATCAACTCACGGAAATCAGCGATCGAGCACTTCCGGTGGATGCGTCCGCCGAGCTGATCCAGAAAGCGATGGAGGGGTTCGAATGACTCTCGTCTGGCGCAAGTCGAGGCGTAGCGGAAGCGACCCCGCTACGAGCGACTGCGCTCGTCATGCCACATTTGAGTCCTCCCCTCCCTAACGGGAGGGGATTTCTGGCTCACGTTGGCTGCGGGCCGGCGGCCCGTCAGCTCTTACACGATCGGCACCAGCCGGGTTGAGACCAGCCCGGGCCAGCATCACGCGGGCGGAGTTCTTGTCCCTGGGGGAGACGGTTCCGCACGTGGTGCAGGCGTAGGTACGTTCTGAGAGGGGTAGTGCGTGCTTGGTTCTCGCTCCGCACTGTGCGCAGTCCATGGTGGTGTGCGCGGGGTGGACCAGGTGCAACTCACGGCCGTGCTTGCGGGCCATGTGGATCAAGGCGTGCTTGGTCGCGCCGATCGCCGCGTCAGCGGACTTACGGGCCATGGTGGTCTTGGTGAGGAACTTGGGGTGGAAGTCCTCGACCGCCAAGCGGTCATGATCGCGGACGACCTTCTTCGCCCACTTACGGCCGGTGTCCTCTCGCTGCCGGGCGACCTTCTTGTGCAGCTTGGCGGCCTGCCGCTTGGCCGCCTGGTAGCCCTTGGAGGCGGACTGTCCGCGTTTGGGTTTGCGGCGGGCCATCATCCGCTGATACCGCGCCAGGTTCGCGGCTGCGGCCTTGCCGTGCTGGGCGTGCGGGAGGTCGTGGGCGTCGCTGGTGGTGGTCGCGGTCTCCCTCACGCCCCAGTCGATACCGATGGCACGCCCGGTGGCGGGCAGCGCCTGGGTGGTCGTGGCCACGACGAACGATGCGTACCAGTGTCCGAGACTGTCGCGGTAGACGCGGACCGAGGACGGCGGCTCGGGCAGGGACCGCGACCACACCACGCCCAGGCTGATCCCGCCCGCCAGGCGCAGGCGCCCGTCTTTGAGGCGGAACCCGCGCCGGGTGTAGTTCAGGCTCGCCTCGGCGGCGTTCTTCTTCTTGTACTGGGGCATCCCCGCCCGCTGCCGCTGCGGCGACCCGGCCTTGATGTCCTTGCACGCCTTGGCCCGCGACCTGGCGAAGTCGCGGATGACCTGCTGCTGCGTCACCGAACTGCCCGCACGCAGCCACGCGTTCACGGCGCGGGCCTGGGTCAGCATCTTGTCCAGCCGGGCCGGGCCGCACTCCTCACCCTCGGCGTATGCCTTCTTCGAGCGGGCGCAGCATTCATTCCAGAGCCATCGGCACCGCGCCCACTCCGCCAGCAGCCCGGCATGGGCGGTCGACGACACGCGCAGCCGGTAGGTGTACCGGGCATGTCCGGCGTCCTCGGCTCCTGCCGCGTCAACCCCCTGCTGCGTCAGCACGACGTCATTCTACCACTATGAAGCCGTCGCTATGCACCTAGCATGGAGTCATGGACGACACAACGCGCATCACCCTCAGACTGCCCACCGACCTCCACGAGTGGCTGGTCGTTGAGGCCAAGACCGCCCGCAGATCCCTCAACTCCGAGATCGTCCACCGCCTGGAGACCGAGCGCGACACCGCCGAGACGGACGGCGAAACGCCCTGACAGCGATCCGCCTTTCCCTGCACTGCTGCGCAGGAGTCCGATTCATCCCCGGCCTGAAGGCCGGGGCATCCTCGAAGGAATCAGGTGAACGATGTCGGTCATGCACTACATACGGGACGGCGGCTCCAGAGTCATCGGCAATTCGAACATCGGGAACAGGGAAGGGTCGAGATAGGTGGTCATGGCGGCGATCGACCCGTCCCGGACATCGACGATGACCAGGCCGAACGCTCGCCCCTCCCGGTACTGCGCGAGGGCGGTCGACCCGTTGGCCGCCGTACGGACCAGCCGGTCGCCGGCGCATGCCCCGCCTGCGCCGAGCAGGGCCGTGCGGATCGACTCCCGGCCGCTGAGCCACCACGCGAACGGCGGCATCGACATGGTGGCGTCCCGGTGGAGCAGTGCCACCAGGCCGTCGACGTCGTAGGAGGTGAACGCCTTGACGTACCGGTCGAGCAGGTCCGGGTCGATCTCGCTGTCCCCGCCCGGCCCGCGCCGCCCGGACATGGTCGCCCGCGCGCGTTGCAGGGCGCTGTTGACCGCGGCCGGGCTGCAGTCCAGGAGCGCGGCCGTTTCCTCCGCCGACCAGCTCAGCACCTCGCGCAGGATGAGGACCACCCGCTGACGCGGCGGCAGGGCCTGCAGGGCGGCGATGAACGCCAGCCGGATCGTTTCGCGCTGAACGGCGAGTTCGGCCGGGTCTCCTTCGGAAGGCAGCACGAGCCGGTCGGGGACCGGCCGTACGAAGGCGCCGGAGTCCAACGGCGCCCCAAGGGCACCCCCAACGGGCGTGGCCGGGCCGATGTCCATCGCAAGCGCGCGCCGCTGGACGGCGCGGGTCATGTCGAGGCACACGTTGGTGGCGATCCGGTACAGCCAGGTGCGCAGGCGGGCTCTGCCCTCATCGAACCGGTCGGCGCTCTTCCAGGCGCGCACGAACGTCTCCTGAACGGCGTCCTCGGCCTCGGCGGCGCAGGCGAGCATCCGGTAGCAGTAGGCGGTCAGCTCGACCCGGTGCGTTTCCAGCCGATCCTCGAATTTCACCCGGCCACACTAAGGCCTGATTCGAGGTTGATCAGAGCCACTCGTCGAGGGCTGCTCGAACTCGAACGGCGCGAGTTTCGCCCCACGCCACGTACTGCGCCCGCAATAATGATGGTTCGCTGTAAGACTTGGAGGGCCATGGGGCACAGTCCTGATCCCCCTCAGCTGATACCTCTGAAAAATCTTCGCATCACGCGCCGTAAAGCGCACCTCGAAATCCGGCCCGGCTGGCTCGTACTTCGGTTGCCGTGGTACTTCGGACGGAACCTTTGGCAGGTTCCCATCGGCGAGGTCCACGTCGTGGACATGTCCTCGCGGTACGCCACGGTCAAAAGGTCCACTGACCTGCATCCGGACCCCGTCACGGTTCCGTTCCTGACCACCGCCAGCCACCTCGCCCGTCCCACGCTGATGCTGCTCTTCACCACGCCGCAGCCGATACCGGAACTGCGACTGAAACCGGAGGCCTTCGCCAATCTCGCGGATGACCGTCATCCCGAACCGGGCACCGGCAGCATGATCGACGGGGTGCAACTGGTCGCCAAGAACCCCGCCGAGGCGGCCCACCGCCTCGTCGCCGCGGGCGCCCACCAGGCCCACGACTCGCGGCAATGGCTGCGCGAGCATCGCCGGCACGCCACCGATCCGGTCGAGCGGACCATCATGCGAAAGCGCCGCTCGCGGCTCCGCACGGTATGGATCACCTCACAAGTGATCTTCTGGGTATTCTGTCTACCTTCCTTTGTCGCCGCCCACACCCTCTCCTTGGATGACGACTTTCCATTGTGGCTGCTGTGGACGTTGATAGGCATCAACGTGGTGAGCGCCCTCCTCATGCGGCCGCTGGACCGCCGTACCCATCGATCTGGGAGGCGGCACTGACCCAGGCCGTCAGCCAACGTTCTGTGACCCATGCCACATGGGGTTCCTGTCAGGAATCGGCGTGCCGTTCCGCTCAACTCACCGAGAGAGCAGCCGAACGGCAGGAGCACCACATGAAGCACCGCATCGTCGTCCTCGGCGCCGGCTATGCCGGGTCCTACGCGGCCGGGAACCTGGCCCGCCGGCTTTCCCCGGCGGATACCGAGATCACCGTGGTCAACGCCGTGCCGGACTTCGTCGAGCGGCTGCGGCTGCACCAGTTCGCGGCCGGTCACGAGATCGAGACCCAGAAGCTCGCCGACGTCTTCTCGGGTACGGGGATCCGGCTGCGGCTGGCCCGTGTCACCGCCGTCGATCCCGAGCGCCAGGTCGTCGCCGTGGCCGACGCCGACGGCGGCGGCGAGCTCGGCTACGACACGCTTCTCTACGCGCTCGGCAGCCACGTGGCCGACCACGGCGTCCCCGGCGTGGCCGAGCACGCCTTCAACGTCGCCGCGCGGCCCTCGGCGCTGCGCCTGCGCGAGCACCTGGACGCCCTGGAGGAGCGGGGCGAGGGCGGGAGTGTGCTGGTCGTCGGCGACGGGTGGACCGGCATCGAGACCGCCACGGAGTTCGCCGAGGCCCGGCCCGGCCTGTCGGTGACGCTGATCGCCCGCGGTGAGCTGGGTGCCCGGCTCTCCCCCGGAGCCCGCGGCCACCTGCGGCAAGCCTGCGACCGGCTGGGCATCACCGTCCTGGAGCACACCAGCGTCGAAGCCGTCGAAGCGGCGCGGGTGCTGTGCGCCGACGGCACCGCCCTGGCGTCCGACGCGACCGTGTGGACGGCCGGGTTCGCGGTCGGCCCCATCGCCGCCGCCGGCGGGCTGGAGGTCACCGAGAACGGCCAGATCGTCGTCGATCGCACCATGCGGTCGGTCTCGCACCCGAACGTCTACGCCGCCGGCGACAGCGTCCACGCCGTCGGCGACAACGGCCTGCCGCTGCCGATGTCCTGCGCTTCGGCCGGCTACACCGGCCGGCAGGCCATGAAGGCGATCCTGGGACACCTGACCGGCCGCGACATCCCGCACACCAAGCTGGACTTCCAGGGCAACCACATCAGCCTCGGGCGGCGGGACGCGATCCTTCAGATGGTCGACGACCAGGCGCGGCCGAAGCCGAAGTACGTGGGCGGCCGCAAGGCCGCGCGGATCAAGCTCGGCATCCTCAAGATGTCGCTGTGGACCAACGCGCACCCGACCTTCGGCCTGCCCAAGCGCAAGCGCCATCTGGCCGCCGCGCCGGATGCGTCCGCCGCGGTCCCGCACGTGCCCGACGCGTCCGCCGACAAGGTGATCGCGTAGCCGCCGATAGGGTGGTCCGCGTGGACGGCACCGCCGACGATCGCTTCGGCACCGGTCGGTTCGAGGCCAGCCGGAACCGGCTGGCCTCGCTGGCGTACCGGCTGCTGGGCTCCGCCGCCGACGCCGAGGACGCCGTGCAGGACGCGTTCCTGCACTGGCAGGCCGCCGACCGGCGGCTGATCAAGGTACCGGAGGCCTGGCTGACCAAGGTCGTCACCAACCTGTGCCTCGACCGGCTCCGCTCGGCACAGGCCCGCCGCGAACGCGCCGCCGGCGCCTGGCTGCCCGAACCGCTCCTGGACGGCGACCCGATGCTCGGCCCGGCCGACACCTTCGAGCAGCGCGAATCGGTCTCGCTGGCCGTGCTGACCCTCATGGAGCGCCTGTCACCCGTGGAGCGGGCCGTCTACATCCTGCGCGAAGCGTTCTCCTACGGTCACGCCGAGATCGCCGAGATCCTCGACATCTCCGAGTCCGCTAGCCAGCAGCACCTGCACCGGGCCCGGCGCCGCGTCACCGCCGCGCGCCACGGCGGCGAAGCCGATCCGGCATCCGCCCGCCGGATCGTCGAGGAGTTCCTCGCCGCCGCCTCCTCGGGCCGCACCGAACGGCTGGTGGCGCTGCTCACCGACGACGCGACCGCGATCTCCGACGGCGCCGGCCTGGCCGCGACGCTGCTGCGGTACGACACCGCGCAGCGCATCGCCGCCGTCGTACGGGCCGGCTTCAGACCCACACCCGCGAAGCGGCGGCTCGCCGGCGGCACGCCCGCCGTCCACTACGCGCCCCTCAACGGCGCCCCCGCCCTCCTCTTCGTGGTCGGTGACAAGGTCGCCGGCGCCGTGTCGTTCGACATCACCGGCGGCAAGATCGCAACCGTGATCGGCATCGCCGCACCCACCCGCCTCACCCGCCTCACCGAGGCTTGGCGGCGGCACGAACCGGGAACACCGCTGATCACCCAGTGGTGACCCGACACCGCCCCTGCCGGCCCGCTCAAGGAACGGAGGCGAAACCCTGAACCCGTCCTCACCCGCGGAGGCGCTGAACGCCGAGCGTGCGGGCACTCTGGACCTGATCGCCGCACTGACCCGTGACTGGGAGGGCATCGTCGAGTCGTCCAGCATGACCGGCGTCGACGACGAGCACGATCCCGAAGGCGCGACGATCGCCTTCGAACGGTCCCGGGTCGAGTCCGCGCTGCATCAGGCGCGCGGCCACCTTGCCGATCTGGACCGAGCGGTCGAACGCCTCCGTGACGGAACGTACGGGACCTGCGAACGCTGTGGCGGGCCGATCGCCGCCGCCCGCCTGGTCGCGCGCCCCGCGGCGCGTACCTGCATCACCTGCGCCGCGCGCTGAGCCGGAGGAGACGCCGCCTACCGTGATCACCTGATCGCGCTGAGGACAGGGCCGTCTCGGCGGCCTGATTCGCATGCCACGCCCGGGCATAACGGCGTAAAGTCGAGTTGAAGATCACCCAGGCCGTGCGGCCCTGACGGGAACGGACACAACACCACATGGACGACGCGCAGCAGTCCGCCGAGATCGATACGACCGTGCCGCACTCGGCCCGCATCTGGAACTACTGGCTGGGTGGCAAGGACAACTACGAGGTCGACCGGGTGGTGGGCCGGCAGGTCGAGGAGATCTTCCCCGGCTTCGTGCAGGTGGCCCGGATGACCCGCCAGTTCACCGGTCGCGCGGTCCGTCACCTGGCGGCCGAGGCCGGGATCCGCCAGTTCCTGGACGTCGGCACCGGGCTGCCGACGGCCGACAACACCCACGATGTGGCCCAGCGCATCGCGCCCGATTCCCGCATCGTCTATGTCGACAACGACCCGCTGGTCCTCGTGCAGGCCCACGCGCTGCTCACCAGCGCGCCCGAGGGGGCGACCGCCTACGTGGACGCCGACCTGTGCGAGCCGCAGGAGATTCTGAAGGCCGCGCGGGAGACGCTGGACTTCGACCAGCCGATCGCGCTGATGCTGATGGGGATCCTCGGGCACATCGACCCCTACGAGCGGGCCCGCGACATCGTCGCCACCCTCGTCGACGCGCTGCCGTCGGGCTCCTACCTCACCATCGTCGAGGCGGACGACACCCACCCGGCGTTCGTGGAGTCGATGCGCACCTACGCCGAGTCCGGCGCGGTCCCGTACAACCTCCGCAGCCCGGAGCAGATTCGCGGCTTCTTCGCCGGCCTGGAACTGGTCGAGCCGGGGCTCGTCGCACCGCACACCTGGCGGCCGGAACAGCAGAACGAGATCGGCTCCTCCGAGCCCATTCCCGGCGCCGGCCTGGCCGCGATAGGCCGCAAGCCCTGATCCTCGTGGTCGACCGCCTGCCGAGGATCAGGGACGGGGAACGGCGACGGCGTTGTACGGGATGTGAGGGGTCGGCCCCGTAGCGAAGAACCGGGTGTTGGGAAGGTACAGCCGCGAGCCGAAGGCGGCCATGGTCGTCGGCAGGGCGAACCGTTCGTCCTTCACCCGCCGTACGACGCGGCCGTCGGTCCCCGCCGCGTTCAGCCGCAGGACGGCCACGGTGTTCAGCCGGTTCTGCACCGCGAACAGCGTCCGGCCGCGCAGCAGCAGTCCGTCGCCTTCCGGCAGCGACTCGCCGTGCAGGTCGACTCGGCGGGTCGTGCCGGTCGCCGGATCGACGCGGAACAGCCCGCCGGTATTCGACTGCACGACGAGCAGACCCCGTCCGTCCGGTGTGGGCGTGATGCCGTTGGCGTTGAAGCCGGCACTGTCGGGGCTGCCGGGGTCGCCCTGGTAGACGAGGTCGCCGGTGAGCGGAATCCGGACCGCGGCGGAGGGCAGCCGTCCGCCGCGCAGCGGCAACTTGTAGAGCACCGGATTGGTGGAGTCGGTGAACCATGCGGCGCCCTGGGTGAGAATGACGTCGTTGACGAACGCCGTGCCGGTGGCCAGCCGGTAGGAGGCCAGGACCCGGCCGGTACGCGCGTCGAGAACGCGGGCGTCGCCGCCCCTGCCGCCGGCCACGAACAGCCGTCCGCGCGGGTCGGTCTTCAGCCCGAGGGCCTGGGTGCCGGACCCGCGGCTGACGATCGCACCCGCTCCGGTGCGCAGGTCGGCACGGTAGATGGAGCCATCGGCCATGGAACCGACGTAGGCGAACGGGCCGGGCCCGATCGTGATGCCCTCGGGCTGGAACCCGTTCGGCAGCCGGAGCGTGGTCGGGTACTCGGCCATACCAGCACGGTGGCCGGCGGTGTGGCGGTCGACGGCCGCCATCGCCGGCGCGCTGATCGCGGCGGTCAGCCCGAACACCAGCACGGCGGAGATCTTCTGATGTCTCATTGGACAACCTCTCAACGTTGAAATGTTCAACGTTGCGGAGCGTAGGTCGAATGCTAACTTGATGTCAAACAGTTCAACGTTGAGAGGTGCTTGTGGAGCGTGACGCCGTCGACCTCATCGTGGACCAGTGGGCTCGCGCCCGCCCGGACCTCGACCCGTCCCCCATCGGCGTTCTCGGCCGTCTCTCCCGGGTGACCCGGATCGCCGAGCGCGAACTCAAGACGCTCTTCGGCGAGTTCGGGCTGGAGCGGGGCGAGTTCGATGTCCTGGCCACCCTTCGGCGCGCCGGCTCGCCCGGCGGCCTGACCGCGGGCGCGCTGGCGCGCTCCTCGATGGTGACCTCGGGTGCCGTCACCAACCGGCTCGACCGGCTCGTCGCCAAGGGCTACGTCACACGCGACCTCGACCCCGCCAACCGGCGTACCCTCATCGTGGCCCTCACGACCGCCGGCCGCGACCTCATCGACCGCGCCGTCGCCGCCCACCTCGACAACGAGCGCCGCCTCCTCGCCGCGCTCGACCGGCACCAGCAGGACGACCTCGCCGCGACCCTGCGCACCCTGCTGCTCAGCCTCGGCGACGAGGCGGACGCCCCCCGCGCACCAGGCGACCCCTGACTCTCGACCGGTCCGGGGAATTCGCCGCGGCCGCCTCGTCACACTCTCGCGTCGGCGCTTGTCAGTGTCTGTGACCGACAAGAACAGCCAGAGGAGCGAGACCGTGAACGATGGCGTCCAGACCATCATCTTCCCCATCCAGGACCTTGAGAAGGGCAAGGCCCTGCTGGCGCTGCTGGCCGGCGCCGAGCCCTACATGGACGAGCCCTACTACGTCGGCTTCAAGATCGGCGGGCAGGACGTCGGGCTGGACCCCGGCGCCCGGGACAAGGGCCTGACCCACCCGACCCCCTACTGGCACGTCGCCGACATCCGGGCCAAGTACCAGGCGCTGCTGGACGGCGGGGCCACGTCCGTCCAGGACGTTCGCGACGTCGGCGGCGGCAAGCTCGTCGCCTCGGTGCGCGACGGCGAGGGCAACGTCATCGGCCTGATCCAGGACGCGGGTTGAACCGGCCGGCGGACGGTCCGCGCCGGCCGGCGCGGCGCGGATACGGGGTGGTCGGCGGAAGGGCACATCATGCGCCGCTGGGCTGAGTTGATGCTGGCCCATCGCCGGCTGGTCATGGTGTTCTGGCTCGTCGTCGCCATCGCCGGCGGAGCCGTCGCGGGCATGGTCTCCGAACGCATGACGACCGATTTCTCCCTTCCGGGCGAGCCCGGGAGCAAGGCCGCCGAGCAGATCACCGAAACGTTCGGAAACGGCGGATACACCGCGCCCTATCTGGTGACGGTGAGCTTCCCCGAGGGACGCTCGGTCGCCGGAAACGAGGCCGAGGTCGCCGCCGCGTTCGGGAACATCCAGAGGACGGTCCCCGATGTGCGGGTCCTGGACCAGGCCACCACCGGTGACCCGGCCTTCGTGACCGACGACGGCCGGACCTCGTACGCGATGGTGTTCTTCCGGTACGACACCTCCGCGACCGCCAAGATCCCGACCGACTCGATCCAGCGGGCCCTGGAGAGCGCCAAGCCGCCCGGCACCACGGTGGGGATCACCGGCGAGAGCGTGCTGGCCAGTGGCTCGGAGTCCGAGGGGCCGGGGGTACTGATCGAAGTGCTCATCGGCTCGATCGGCGCGCTGGCGGTCCTGGCGTTCGTGTTCGCGTCGATGCTGGCGTTCCTGCCGCTGATCATCGCCGCCGCGTCGATCCTGGCGACGTTCGTGCTGCTGCTGCCGCTGAGTTACGTGGGGACGTTCTCCTCCCTCGTGCAGTTCCTGGTCGCGCTGATCGGGCTCGGGGTGGCGATCGACTACTCATTGCTGGTGGTGACCCGGTGGCGGGAGGAGCGCCATCGGGGCGTGGACAACCATCAGGCCGTGATCATCGCGACCCGGACCGCCGGGCGCGCGGTGGTGTTCTCCGGGGTGACGGTCGCGATCGGGCTGCTGGCGCTGCTGGTGCTGCCGGTCCCGTTCATGCGCAGCATGGGGGTCGGCGGCGCGCTGATCCCGCTGGCCAGCGTGGCCGCCACGCTCAGCCTGACCCCGGCGATCCTGGGCAGCGTCGGGCCCCGGTGGGACTGGCCGAGGCGGCGCCGCGAGGACACCGCGAGCGGCTCGTGGAGCCGGTGGGCGGCCTGGATGGTCAAGCGCCGCTGGGTCGCGGCCGGCGTGTCGATCGGGCTGCTGCTGGCGCTGGTCGGTGCCTTCTCCGGGATCAGGATCGGCATGTCGTCCAGCGATTCGCTGGCCGAGAGCGGGCCGGCCTACGAGGCACTGCACACCCTCGAGACAGGCGGGGTCACCAGCGGCAACCTGTCCCCGGTCGAGGTCCTGACGTCCACCGGCCGGGCGCCCGCGGTCGCGGCCGAGCTGGGCGAGGTGCCGGGGATCGAACGGGCGCTCGTACCGAAGGGGCCCGCCGGCAACCGTGACGGGAAGACCGTGGTGGTGCTGATCCCGGAAGAGGAGACGGTCAACTCCACGACCATCGGCACGGTGGAGGACGTCATCGAGCGGGCCGGGCGGACACCGGGCGTGCTGGGCGTGTCCGGGACCGGTACGGCCCAGATCGACTTCCTCAACGCGGTGTACGGCAACTTCCCGATGATGCTGGCCCTGATGGCGCTGCTCACCTACGTACTGCTGGTACGGGCGTTCCGGTCGCTGCTGCTGCCGCTGAAGGCGGTGCTGTTCAACCTGCTGTCGCTGGGAGCCACGTTCGGGCTCGTCGTGCTGTTCTGGCAGGAGGGCATCGGATCGGAGTTCGTGTTCGGCATCTCCGAGACGGGGGCGGTCACCTTCTGGGTACCGCTCACGATCTTCGCGTTCCTGTACGGGCTGTCCATGGACTACGAGGTGTTCATCCTGGCCCGCATGCGTGAGGAGTACGACAGGACGGGCTCGACCACCACGGCGGTGGTGGAGGGCATCGGCCGTACCGGGCGGCTGGTGACGAGCGCGGCGCTCATCCTCTTCCTGGCGTTCGCCGCGCTGGCGGCGGGCCCGGGGACCGACCTGAAGGTGATGGCGACCGGGCTCGGCTTCGGCATCCTGCTGGACGCGACGATCGTCCGGTCCATGCTGCTGCCGTCCCTGGTGTCGCTGATGGGCAAGTGGAACTGGTACCTGCCCGACGCGGTCGCCAGGATCCTCCGCGTGGAACCGTCCCGGCCGGTCACCACCCGGCCGGAACCGGAACCGGCCGAAGCCACGGTCGGCTGACACCTCACCGGAGTCACCGGGGCCGCGATCAACTGCTCCCGGCTCCGGACGTCCCGGCGCGGCTAGCGTGGCGAGCGGCTCACGGCGTTCAGGCGCCGGGCCACGGTGGCCGGGTCGGTGACGGTGACGGTGAGGCCGGGGTGGCGTAGCAGCCGGAGTGGATCGAGGCCGGTCACCGGGGTGTGGAAGCGGATGCACACGCCCTGTGCGGTGCTCGTGCCGAAGGTGAGTCCGCGGTCGGCCAGTGACAGGTGCGGGCCGATGACCTTCCAGGCGGTGAAGGGCCCGGTGGTCTCGGCTCCCGCCACATTGTCCAGCGGTGTCCGTACCGTCCAGGGCCCGAACCGGACGTGCAGCCCGGCGGACGTGAGGGTGAGATGGCAGGTGGCAGGCCGGATCCCCAGTATCGACAGCCGGCGGGCGAAGCGGTGGTCGAAGGCGAAGCCGTACCGCTCGACATCGGTTTCGGTGGCCATTGACCCCCTATTCCCGGTCCCCGCGGTGTTATGGCTTTCGATGGACGGCATTACCCGGCCTTGTCCTCCAGGGCCTGCCGTCGCGTGGCGAGTGCGGCCGTCGTGAACGACTCCATCCGCCGGCACGCACGTGCGTAGAACCTGAGCTGTGTGGCCCTGCCGAAGAGGATGAAGCCGAGACGCACGATGGGGTTCGGGATGGGCGCTCGTTGTGAGAAGCCGTGTATGTGGAACTCCACCTCGCCGGTGTCGAGCCACTTGCGCACTTCCTGGTCCATTTGGCCGCGTTCAAGGTGTCCCTGCAGCGTCCGGTAGTTCCATCCCCACACCCGCGCCCGGCGCCCGTCCTGCTCGACGACTCCGTCGACGACGTCACCGACACGGAGGCCGAGATAGAACCGCAGCCCGTAGAACCGGCCTTCGAGCAGCATGTCCCGGCCCGGCTCCGGATCCCCCGAACGGCAGATCTCCCGGATGATGCCCGGGTCGGCGTATTCGTAGTTGCGTACCAGCCGGCAGGCGATCTCCCAGCTTCCTCCCGGGACCGGCGGACCGGGCGGCTCCGCCGGCAGCGGCTGCCGGTAGTCATCGACATGCCAGCCGCTTTCCGGGCGGCTCATGTCGTGCCGGCCCGGATCGAAGTTGAGAGGGAGCCGGTTCAGGCCGGCGTGCCGCCGCCGCAATCGCCGCTGGACGCGGGTGCGCGGACTCATCGGGCCGTCCTCTCCGGCTGGCGGCGCCGCTCGCGGCGGGGTTCCCTGGTGCGGCGGGCCACATGCTGAACGGCGGCGTAGACCGGGCCGCGCACCTGCTGGAGCAGCCCCGCGGGGAGGAGGCCCTGGATGGGATTGCGGGCGGGATCGAAGCGCAGTTCTTCCGTGTCATCGCTTCGTGCGGGCCCCTGCAGCCGCAGTTCACCGAATCGCTCCCATGGACCGAACTCGGTCGCCACCACCAGATCCAGCAGCAGGGGCCGTTCCTCCAGGGCGCGCGCCAGCGGAGCGATACCTGCCGGAACGTTCCCATCCCCCGCCGTGACCGCGCCCAGCAGGACCCGGCGGTCACCGGCCCGATAGGCGAGCAGGGAACCGTAGAACGCGGGGCTCCATCCGGTGGCGGGCCGCAGCAGGTGGCGGCCCAACCGGGTACGCCCCGTCGTTGCCAGCAGCAGTTCCGCGGTGGCCTCCGCTTCCCCGCCTACCTCCGGTTGCCGCCACCGCAGCGCCAGCCCGAGTATGTCCGGCAGCGCGGGCGGCAGTCCTGCCGCTCGAGAGAGCCGGACCTGCCCCCGCAGTTCCGTACGGTCGTCCAGGAACGGCACCCCCCAGTATCGGGACGTCCCGTGCAAGGAGAGGGTGGCTTCGACCACCAGCCCCTTGGGGTGCAGGGGCCGGTCGCGCAACCGTGCCGCCAGAGCGAAGGTTCGCGTGAACGCCGCCGTGACCGCGCGGGTGGCGAGCCGTTGCGGCCCGGGCCTGGAGGCCTCCGCCCGTTCGGTCCGGACTTCCACCTCACCGATCATGTGACCCCCTGACAACTCGGCTACCCGGGTGCAGAAATGCGTCCACATATGGAGTTGCATCTCCTTCGCGATGCCCAGCTTCTCGTAAAGAAGTTCGGCCATCCGGTCCCCGCTTCGCGCCCAGGACTCGATCGTGAACACCAGGTCACCTTCCCGGACGTCGCTCGCCCGGAACTCGATCTCTCCGGCCTCCAGGTGGCCGCGCAGCGTCGCGAACCTGAAGGAGACCGGCGTGTGTTCCACCACCCGGACCGGGCAGTTCCAGGGCCCCGGCATGTGGACGACGTACTCGTCTCCCACCCCCAGGTTCCGGGACATCCCCGAGGTCTTGTCGAAGACGGCGACCTCCACCGGTGACGCGGCGTTGAGGTCGTTCCCCAAACGCTCGATCAACTGCGCCGCGGTCAGCGGGCTGCCCGAGACACGGACCGTGTAGCGCCGCTGGTAGGCAGGCCCCACACCCTGCCGTGGGTCCTGCACCCGGCCTCCACCACGGCCCGGGATCCGCTCGAGTTCCGAGACCGCCCTCGTGCGCAACCGGCCCCGCGATACCCGGCGAGAATGCCGCAACCACCGCCAGCCGGCGATTCCCATGCCCGCGGGCCAGCGCACCGCACGGACGCGCCGCCGCCAACGTACTCGCACGGCGCCCCCCGATGCCGCCCGTCGTCACCCGCCGCCCCACCGGGCCCGATGGGCAGGCCCATACCCCCTCTGACCAGGCCGAACCGCCGGCCCGAGGTGAGGAGCGCGGTGATGGCGACGCTATGACCCACACCACAGGCGATTCCTGTCAGCAATCAGGGCTCCGTCCCGCTCAACTCACCGGGAGCAAGCGAACCGACGGGAGCGGCATATGAAGCACCACATCGGCGTCGACGAGGGCGGCGGGAGCGTGCCGGACGCGCGCCGACTGCGAGCGATCCTGATCGCCGTCTCGATGGCGCTGATGGCCGTCATCGCGTCGGTGTCCGGGCTGATCGTCGCCCAGACGCACGTGGCCGTCGATTTCGGCACCTCGCAGAACACGGTCCTGTGGATCATCAACATCTACACCCTCGCGCTGGCCGCGCTGCTGCTGCCGCTCGGCGCGCTCGGTGACCGTCTGGGCCGCAAGCCGATGCTGATCGCCGGGCTGGCCGTCTTCGGCATCGCGAGCATTGCGGCGGGCCTGGCTCCGAACGCCGAGGTGATGCTCGCCGCGCGCGTGGCCGGCGGTATCGGCGCAGCAATGATCATGCCCATCACGCTGGCCGTCATCACCTCCACCTTTCCCGAGGAGCAGCGCGGAAAGGCGATCGGCGTGTGGACCGGCGTCGCCGGAGGCGGCGGCATCCTGGGCATGTTCCTGTCCGCCCTTCTCGTCGACGTCGCCGACTGGCGCTGGCTGTTCGCCCTGCCCGCCACTCTGGTCGTCGTGGCCCTGGCCATGACGCTGACGTCGGTCCCCAACTCCCGCGAGCGCTCCGCCCACGCCTTCGACACCGTCGGCGCACTGGTGTCCACCATCGCCGTGGTCGGCCTCATCTTCGTCCTGCAGGAGGGACCGCACCGCGGCTGGACCGCACCCGCGACTCTGCCCGGCCTCGCGGCCGGGCTCATCGCCACGGGCGGCTTCGTGGCCTGGGAGCTGCACCGCCGGGACGCCTCGCTGCTGGACGTCCGCCTGTTCCGCGAGCGCGGCCTGGCCGGCGGCTCGGTCACGCTGATCGTGGTGTTCGGCGTCCAGGCGGGTATCTCCGTGGTCCTCTTCCCGTTCCTCCAGGCCGTGCTCGGCTGGTCGGGACTACAGTCCGCGGCGGCGCTGATGCCCCTGGCCGTCGCGATGATGGCGGCCTCCGGTCTGGCCCCCAGGTCGGCCGCGCGGTTCGGCTCCCGCCCGACCATGACCGCGGGGATCGCGCTGACCGGTGCCGGCCTGGCGCTCATGGCCCTGCTCGTCTCCGTCGAGGGCGGCTACCCGTCGATCCTGCCCGGCATTCTCGCCATGGGCATCGGCATGGGCCTGTCCATGGTGCCCGCCACCGAGGCGATCACCCGCTCCCTGCCGCGCGAGAAGCAGGGCGTCGCCTCCGCCCTGAACGACGTCACCCGCGAGTTCGGCACCGCACTGGGCGTCGCCATGCTCGGCGCACTCCTGTCGGCCGGCTACCGCAACGCCATCGACGACAGGCTGCACGGCATCCCCGAGGGGACCGCGGACACCGCGCGGGAAGGCATCGCCAACGCCCTCGAGGCCTCGGGCGGCGCCGGCTCACACGCGCCGGAACTGGTCCGCGCCGCCCAGCAGTCCTTCGTCGACGGATGGCAGCAGGCCATGTGGGCGGGCGTCGCCGTCACGGGCGTGCTTCTGGTCTACATCGCCCTCCGCGGCCCGAAGAACGCCGCCCCCGTGGCATCGGACGAGGCGGCCGAGATCGAGACCGTCGCCGCCCGATGACGGAGGAGGCCCGGTCACCCTCGAGGAACGCGTCCCGTGACGGTCGGGTGTCAGGACCGGACCGGCGTGCCCGGTTCGATGTCGTAGGCCTTCCGCACGAGATCGGGGCGGCGGCCGTCGTTGAGCCGGCGGCTCCACTGGGCGTCCACCTGTTCGCGGGCCTGTGCCTCCATCTCGGCGGGAAGCAGGTGCCGGTAACGGCGGTCCTGGCCGAGAAGGACCTGGACGGTCCGTTCGTAGACGGGTTCGGGGTCGTACTGCTCGTGCGGGAAGGCCAGTTCGGCGTAGTCGTAGAGGCGGCCGTCGGGATCGTCGCGCCATTCCTTCCATGTCTCGAACATGGTGTCGTTGAAGCCGGTCAGGAAGGGCCCGGGGTTGATCGTGGCGACGGTGACGCCGAATTCGGCGAGCTCCTGGTCAAGGGCGTCGGCGAACGCCTCCACGGCGTGCTTGGAGCCGGCGTAGGCGCCGGTGAACGGGTCGACGGTGAGGCCGGCGACCGAGGACATGAACACGATGCGCCCACTGCGGCGGGCCGCCATCCGGCGGGCGATGCCCTGGGTGAGCAGAACGGGCCCGAAAACGTTCACCTCGAACTGGCGGCGCAGCCGCTCCTCCGGGATGTCCGCGGTGGCGCCGCCCTCGGAGACGCCGGCGTTGTTGAGCAGGACCTCGACGTTCCAGGTCCAGGCGTTCTCGCGGTCGCCGGGGTCGGTGACGTCCAGCTTCTCCACCGCCAACTCGACCCCCCGTTCGCGCGCCTCGGCGCGGACCGCGCTGACCTGGGCGATGATCTCCACGCCCGCGATCACCTGATGCCCGGCCGCCGCCAACCGCAGCGCGACCTCCTTGCCGAAGCCGCTGCCCGCTCCGGTGATGAGAATCGGTCCTGCCATGTCCCCGCTCCCCCGTTTCGTACCGGTGCCCCCAGGCCCTCAGGGGCCGGAGGTCCTCGGTCCGCTCATGCCCACCGTGCCGGCGTTTACAAGGCCGTGAGGAAAGCCCCTGGCACCCCGGCGGTCGTGCTTCCGTGCGCAACCGCCGGCTCCGCGGCGCAGTGCCATGTGGAATGCGATCCATCAGGACCGGGATGACGGCCGATCGGCGAGTGGGGCGATCAGCGAGTGGGAGGACGCCCGGCCACGGCGTGCGCGACATTGATCACGGCGACGACGATCCAGACCAGGAAGACGGCGGCGATCCCGTCGGCCTGCATCGTCACACCGATCACTCCGGTGGCGAGAAGGCCGCCCAGCATCGAGGCGAACACCAGCTCCGCCGGCGTTCCGCTCCGCTCGGCCGCGGGCGCCTCGGCCGGCCGTGCGTTGACCCGCGCGTCCACGCGGGCCTCGATCGTACGGTCGAGCCGTTCGAGGAAGGACTCGACGATCTCGGGCTCGAAGTCGGGACCGAGCTCATGGCGCACCGCCAGAGCAGCCCGCAGATCGTCGGCAGGACTTTCCGGGATCGCCACGACCAAGACTTATCGCGCCGTGGAGGGATTGACCAGACGGTGCGGTTGACCGGATCGCGCCACGTACCGCCCCGGACTCCGGGCTCGGTCGTCTAGCCGGAGCCTCGGCCGTTGGCCAGGGTGCGGTCGAGGAGGGGGAGCAGGCGGTCCCAGTGGCGCTGCAGCGCGGAGGAGTCGAAGGCGTCGGTGTCGGCCATGGTGAAGCCGTGCACGGTGCCGGGGTAGACCTCGGTGGTGTGGCCGACTCCCGCGGCGTCCAGGGCCTGGTCGAGCTCGCTGATGGCCTCGGGCGGAAGGTCGTCGGAGAGGCCGAGGTGGACCTGGGCGGTGAGCTCCGGGATGAGACGGTGCAGGCTGTCGGGCCCGTCGGTGACCACGAAGCCGGGGTGGAATCCGGCGACGGCGGCCACCCGCTCCGGATGGGCCGCCGCGATCCGCATCGCCAGGGCGGCGCCGATGCAGTAGCCGACCAAGGCGACCGGTCCGGCGGTGACCTGGGGCTGGGCGGAGAGGAACCTGAGGTAGGCGTCGGCGTCGCCCAGGACGCGTTCTTCCGTGAGGTGCTCCTGGAGCAGGGGCATCAGCCGGGCGATGACCTCGGGCCGGGCCTCCTCTCCGATGTGCTCGGGAAGTTCGATCACCGGTGCCGGGCCGTGCCGGTGGAAGAAGTTGGGAACGAGCACGTAGTACCCGTGCTCGGCCAGTTCGCGGGCCATCTCCTCCAGCACGGGCCGCACGCCGAAGGCGTCGGTGTACAGCAGCACCCCCGGGTGGCGCTCGGCGCGGTCGGGGAAGGCGGCGAAAGCGTCGGCCGGGCCGTCGGGGGTGGGAATCCGCAGGGTCTCGGTGGGCAAGAACGTCCTTCCGTGGAGTTCACTCGATTAACGTTTATTGCACTAACGTTCTGAACGCGAGCGAACCTACATCGTTAGTCTGACTAACGCAACGGGCGGGACGGGCCATGAGCAGAGCCGAAGCCGCGGACAACCCCGACGACGGCGTGTCCAAGACCCCCGGCCGGCTGCGTCGGCGGGCGAGCCGGCTGTTGTCGCAGCTGACCGTGCGGTCGGACCGGCTGATCAACGACGGGCTGGCCCGGGCCGACGCCCGCAAGTGGCATTACGCCGTCCTCGCCTCGCTGCAGGAGCACGGGCCCGGCAGCCAGGCGACGCTGAGCCGGCGCACCGGCATCTACCGCAGCGACATGGTCGGCGTGCTCAACGAACTGGCCGAGCGCGATTTCGTCGAGCGGACGCCGGATCCCGACGACCGGCGCCGCAACATCATCACGATCTCCGCCCGGGGACGCCGCCACCTGCATCGCCTCGACAAGGTCCTGGACGACCTCCACGACGAACTGCTCGCGCCACTGAGTCCGGCCGAACGCGACCAGCTCGTGCGGCTGCTCACCCGCTTGCTGGATCATCACACCCGGACGTCCTGAACCCGCCGGAGACCATGGCCGTGGCACCTTTCCGACGTGTCGCTACAGCAGCCGTCCCGCGCTGGTGAGCGCGTCACGGAGGATCTGTTCCATCTCGTCGAACTCCGCCTGGTCGCAGATCAGCGGTGGAGCGAGCTGGACGACCGGCTCGGCGCGGTCGTCGGCGCGGCAGTACAGGCCGGACTCGAACAGTTTCCTGGACACGTGGTTCTGCAGGATCCGTTCCGATTCCCGCGGCGTGAACGTCTCCTTGGTGGCCTTGTCCTTGACCAGTTCGATCCCGTAGAAGAAGCCGCCGCCGCGGACGTCGCCGACGATGGGCAGGTCGGTGAGCCTGTCCAGGGTGGCCCGGAAGGCCGATTCCTTGGTACGCACGTGCTCGTACAGGCCTTCGCGTTCGAGCACGTCGAGGTTGGCCAGCGCGACCGCGCAGGAGACCGGGTGCCCGCCGTAGGTCGATCCGTGCATGAACGGGGCGCCGCCGCGGCGGAACGGCTCCATCAGCCGCTCGTCCACCAGAACGGCTCCGAGCGGGGCGTACCCGGAGGTCAGCCCCTTGGCCGTGGTGATCATGTCGGGACGGTACGCGTAGCGGTCGGCGCCGAAGGCGTACCCGAGCCGGCCGAACGCGCAGATCACCTCGTCGGAGACCAGCAGGACGTCGTGCCGGTCGCAGATCTCGCGGACGCGTTCGAAGTAGCCGGGCGGCGGCGGGAAGCAGCCGCCGGTGTTCTGCATGGGCTCCAGGAAGACCGCGGCCACGGTGCCGGGGCCCTCGAACTCGATGGCCTGCTCGATCCGGTCGGCGGCCCAGCGGCCGAACGCCGCGTGATCGCCGGCATGCTCGGGCGCCCGGTAGAAGTTGGTGTCGGGTACCCGGATCGTGCTGGGCACCAGCGGTTCGAAGTCCTGTTTGGCGGCGGGGATCCCGGTGATCGACAGGGCCCCGTGCGAGGTGCCGTGGTAAGCCAGCGACCGGCTGATCACCTTGTGCTTGCCGGGCCTGCCGGTCAGCTTGAAGTACTGCTTGGCCAGCTTCCACGCCGTCTCCACCGACTCCCCGCCGCTGACGGTGAAGAACACGCGGTTCAGGTCGCCGGGCGCGTCCGCGACGAGCCGGTCGGCCAGCTCGATCGCGCTCGGATGGGCATGCGACCACAGCGGGAAGTAGGCCAGCCGCCGCATCTGCTCGGCCGCGGCCTGGGCCAGTTCCTCCCGGCCGTGACCCACCTGGACGGCGAAGAGGCCGGCCAGGCCATCGAGATAGCGCTTGCCTCGGGCGTCCCATATGTACGCGCCCTCGCCTCGTACGATCACGGGTACGGCAGGGTCGTCGGCGGCGGAGTGGCGCGTGAAGTGCAGCCACAGGTGCTCGATCGAGGGCGGTTCGGCATCGCCGGGGAGCCGGGCCGTCGCAGGGAACGCGTTCTCGGACATGGCGTCACTCACTTCTCGTCGCGGCAAGGGGTTCGGCAACGGGATCCGTCACCTCGTGGGCGTGCGTCGCGGGTGCGGAGTCCCGCTCGGTCAGCTGTCGAAGCCGAGGCCGAGCGTGTCCATCGTCCGCAGCCACAGGTTCCGCTTCCCGCCGTTGCGGTCGGCGCGGGCCATCGACCGGCGGGTCAGCTCGATGCCGGCCCAGCGGAACGGTTCGGGCGGGAACGGGACGGGCTTGCTGCGCACCATCTCGAGCCTGGTCCTCGGGGTGTCGAGCCCGTCGAGCCGGTCGAGCATGACCTGCGCCGCGAACCGGGTCGCGGCCACGCCGAGCCCGGTGAAGCCGAGGACGTAGCCGACCCTCCCCCGGGCGGCCGTGCCGAAGAAGGCCGAGAACCGGGTGCAGGTGTCGATCACGCCGCCCCAGGTGTGGGTGAACCGGAGGCCTTCCAGCTGCGGGAACGTACGGAAGAAGTTCCCGGCCAGCACCTGGAACGTGGCGGGCCGCTGGTCGAGGTCACCGGACAGCCGCGATCCGTAGTGGTAGACGGCGTCGTAGCCTCCCCACAGGATCCGGTCATCGGCCGTCAGCCGGTAGTAGTGGAACTGACTCGCCGAATCGGACATGCCGTAGCGGTTGTGCCAGCCGACCGAGGCCAGCTGCGCCTCGTTCAGCGGCTCGGTGACCATCGCGTAGTCGTACACGGGCACCATGAACGGGCGGACCCTGCGCACGAGCGGCGGGAACGCGTTCGTGGCCAGCGCGACCCTGCGGGCCACCACCCGGCCATATCCCGTCGTGACCACCATTCCGGCGCCGCGCGTTTCCAGTCCGGTCGCGGTGGTGCGTTCGAAGATGCGCACGCCCAGCCGGACGCACGCCTCCCGGAGCCCCCAGGCGAGCCTGGCCGGGTTGACCAGCGCGGTCCCGCGCCGGTCGAGGAATCCGGCCAGGTAGGTCGGCGAGGACACCTCGGCCCTGACCTCGTCGGTGCCGAGGAACGCGCAGGAGACGCCGAAGTGCCGTGCCGTCTCGGCCATGTCGCGCAGCTCGGGGACCTGGTGCGGCAGGGTCGCGACGTCGAGCGAGCCGGTGCGTTCCCAGTCGCAGTCGATGCCGTACCGCCGCAGCGTGTCCTCGATGCCGTCCAGGTTCTCCCTGCCGAGCCGCTCCAGCTCCGCCAGCTCGTCCGGCCACCGGGCCATGCCGTTGCCGAAACCGTGCGTGAGGGAGGACGCGCAGAAGCCGCCGTTGCGGCCGGAGGCCGCCCAGCCCACCTCGCGCGCCTCGATGAGGACGACGTCCCGGTCCGGGTCCCGCTCCTTGGCGATCAGGGCGGTCCACAGCCCGCAGTATCCGCCCCCCACCACGACCAGGTCGCAGTGCTCCTCCCCCGCCAGCGCCGGAGAGGGCGCCGGCCGCGCGGGGTCGTCGAGCCAGAAGGGAGCGGGTTCGGCATTGACGAGGGAACGTACCGGATCAGTGGCAATGACGCGCGACATGGAACGAATGTAGTTCCAGTGTGGCCATGATGTCCACTATTCTAGTTGAACTTGGGCGAAGCGACCACTGATCTGGTCGTGCCAAGCGGCGCCACGACAGATGACCACTAGATTAGTCGCCGTTGACAGGCGATACTCGCTCATCCCATAGTGACTACGCCGTACAGCAACTGAAATAGCACACTGCTCTGCTGATTCGGTGCGGCCACCGAGGCCTGGATCACGGCCCCGGACCGCATCCTGCCGATCATGAAGGGAAGCCGGTGACGACCTTCACCAACTTCGTCGACGGCGAGCGGCGGCCCGCCGCCGACGGACGGACGCTCGACATCATCGACCCGGTGACCGAGGACGCCTACGCGACGTCACCGCTGTCGGGCCGGGCCGACGTCGACGCCGCCGTGGACGCCGCGGCGCGCGCGTTCGAGTCCTGGCGCTGGACGACGCCGGCCGAGCGCCAGCGCGCGCTGCTCAAGATCGCCGACCGGATCGACGCGCGGCTCGACGAGCTGATCGACGTCGAGTGCGCGGACACGGGCAAGCCCCGGGCGCTCACCGCGACCGAGGAGGTCCCGCTGTGCGCCGACCAGTTCCGGTTCTTCGCCGGGGCGGCGCGGATCCTGGAGGGACGCTCGGCCGGCGAGTACATGGCGGGGCACACCTCCTTCGTACGGCGCGAGCCGGTCGGCGTCTGCGCGCAGGTCACCCCGTGGAACTACCCGCTGATGATGGCCGTGTGGAAGATCGCCCCCGCCCTGGCCGCCGGTAACACGGTGGTGCTCAAACCGTCCGACACGACCCCGGCGTCGACCGCGCTGCTGGCCGAGATCTGCGGGGAGTTCCTGCCCCCCGGCGTGCTGAACGTGCTGTGCGGCGACCGGGACACCGGCCGCGGGCTGGTCTCCCACCCGAGGCCCGACATGGTGTCGATCACCGGCTCGGTCCGGGCCGGGATGGAGGTCGCCGGCGCCGCGGCCGCCGACCTCAAGCGCACCCACCTCGAACTCGGCGGCAAGGCCCCGGTGGTGGTGTTCGGCGACGCCGACATCGCGGCCGCGGCCGAGGGCATCGCGGGCGCCGCGTTCTTCAACGCCGGCCAGGACTGCACCGCGGCCAGCCGCGTCCTCGTCGCCGCGGAGGTGCACGACGAACTCGTCGCCGCGCTGACCGAGCAGGCGCGCGCCACCCGTACAGCGGGGCCGTCCGACCCCGACGCCGCCTACGGCCCGCTGAACAACGCCGATCAGTTGGCGCGCGTGGCCGGAATGGTCGACCGGCTCCCCGGTCACACGACCCTCCACCACGGCGGCGCCAGGGTCGGCGACCGCGGCTACTTCTACGCGCCGACCGTGGTGTCCGGCCTGCGGCAGCAGGACGAGGCCAGCCAGACGGAGATCTTCGGCCCGGTCATCACCGTCCAGGCCTTCACCGGCGAGGACGAGGCCCTCCGGCTCGCCAACGACGTCCGGTACGGCCTCGCGTCCTCGGTCTGGACCCGGGACCACGCCCGGGCGATGCGCATGTCGTCCAGGCTCGACTTCGGCTGCGTCTGGATCAACACCCACATCCCGTTCGTCGCCGAGATGCCGCACGGCGGGTTCAAGCACTCCGGCCACGGCAAGGACCTGTCGATGTACGGGTTCGAGGACTACACCCGCATCAAGCACGTGATGAGCGCCATCGCCCCTCAATGAGATGCGATCCGGTCTCGGCCGCCGCCGCAGGCCGGCACGGTCCGTTCGCTCACCTGGACGTCGCAGGACCCGGACCACGACGAGGTCTGGCGCCGGGCCGTGGAGTTCCTGAACGAAGACGCCGCGGACCGCTGCGGCTGAGCCGGAACGGCCGTCCGCCCCGGCGGACGGCCGGGCTCAGGGCCGCTCGCGTTCCCTGACCCGTTCGGCGATCGCTTGCCCCAGTTCCACGGTGGTGCCCCGGCCCTGGAGATCCGGGGTCAGCGGGGCCGCTTGGGGGCCCGCCGCGAGGACGTCCTCGATCGCGCCCAGCAGGTGGGCGCCGGCGTCCGGGTGCCCGAGGTGGTCGAGCATCATCGAGGCGCACCAGATCTGCCCGACCGGGTCGGCGATGCCACGGCCGGCGATATCGGGCGCGGAGCCGTGGACGGGCTCGAAGAGGCTCGGGTGGGTGCGGTCGGGATTGATGTTGGCGCTCGGGGCGATGCCGATCGTGCCGGTGCAGGCGGGGCCCAGGTCGGAGAGGATGTCGCCGAACAGGTTGCTGGCGACCACGACGTCGAACCGGTCCGGGTGCAGGACGAAGTTCGCCGCCAGCGCGTCGATGTGCGACTTGTCGTACGCGACCCCGGGGAACCGCTTCCCCATCTCCTCGACCCGTTCGTCCCAGTAGGGCATCGAGATCGAGATGCCGTTGCTCTTGGTCGCCGAGGTCAGGTGCCGGGCCGGTCGCCGCTCGGCGAGTTCGAAGGCGTACCGCAGCACGCGGTCGACGCCCACGCGGGTCATCACCGTCTCCTGCAGGACGGTCTCGCGCTCGGTGCCCTCGAAGATCCGGCCCCCGATGCTGGAGTACTCGCCCTCGGTGTTCTCCCGGACGACGAGGAAATCGATGTCGCCGGGCACGCGGCCGGCGAGCGGGCTGCGGACGCCCGGCATCAGCCGGCAGGGACGCAGGTTGACGTACTGGTCGAACGTCCGCCTGAACCGCAGCAGGCTGCCCCACAGCGAGATGTGGTCGGGAACGATCTCCGGCCAGCCCACGGCGCCGAAGAACAGGGCGTCGTAGGAGGCGAGGGTCTCCTGCCAGTCGGACGGCAGCATCGTTCCATGGCGCTGCCAGTACGCGGCGCTCGCGAAGTCGAAGTGGTCGAAGCGCAGGTCGAGCCCGAACACTCCGGCGGTCGCCTCCAGCGCCCGGAGCCCTTCGGGTACGACCTCCGTTCCGATCCCGTCTCCGGGAATCACGGCGATCCGGTACGCGCGCGTCGTCGCGGTCATGCGGGCCTCCTGCCGGGTGGTGTCATCAGGGCCGCGAGGCCGCCCTGGGCGTCCTCGATGACCAGCCGTTCCGCCGTCACGGAGTCGCCTTCCCTGAAGGCGCGCACCAGGGCGCGGTGACCGGAGTAGCGGTCCAGCCCGAAGCGCTCGTCCGCCGCGATCTTCTCGAGGCGCAGGGCGCGGCGCTCGGGCCGGGAGAAGACCTGCGACTGCTCCAGGAGCCGGATCAGCACCGGGTTGGCCGCGCAGGAGTTCACCGCCTCGTTGAAGTCCTGCATCCGGTCGAGCAGCGCGGCGACGTGCCGGTCGGTGTCCTCGCCGTTGCGGTGCCGGGTGGTGATGACGATCAGCAGATCGTCGGCGTCGTCGAGGATCGCGTCGAGGGCGTCGAGCTGGCCGGGCGTGGCGTGCCGGGCCGCGAACCGGGCCACCAGGCCGCGCAGCCCGACCTCGACCTCGGCCAGCTCGTCGATGGCGCGCTCGGCGATGTCGGCCACCACGACGGTCCGGGGTCCCGCGCGCTGGATGAGGCCGTCCTGCTCGAGCCGGCGCAGCGCCTCGCGCACCGGGGTGGGACTGACCTCGAGCCGCTCGGCCAGGCCCCGCTCGGTCACCTTCTGACCGGGCCGCAGCGTGCCGGTCCCGATCGCCTTCCTGATCTCCCGGTAGGCGAGATCGGCCCGCGTCCCGCTCCCGGTCTCGCCCTGAGCCGGCGTCGACTGAACCATCATGACGCCACGATAGCAGCCGCCATGGCAAGGGCCGATGCTATCTATTGACACTTTTGCTATGGCAAGTAGTGTGTCCCTCGCCACAGCCCGAGGAGGACGCCATGGCCAGCGGAACAGCGGCCGCCCAACCCAAAGCCGGTACGAGACGGATCACCCTCTACGTCGCCCTCGCGGTGTTCGCGCAGGAGTCCACCTGGAACTTCTACGACAGCCGGGTGCCGGAGATCCTGCGCGACCACGTGTCGAGCGCCGCGGTGATCGGCCTGCTCATGGGCATGGACAACCTGCTCGGAGTCTTCATCCAGCCCTACATGGGCAACCGTTCGGACAACACCCGGACGCCCTGGGGCCGGCGGATCCCGTACCTGGCGGTCATGATGCCGGTGGGCGCCGTGCTGTTCCTGCTCATCCCGCACGCGACCTCGCTGGGCTGGCTGATCCTGGCGATCTTCCTGTACGCGCTGGTGATGAACAGCTTCAAGCCCATCAGCGAGTCGCTCATGCCGGACTTCATCGAGCCGGCGCGGCGGAGCCGGGCCAACGCCGCGGTCAAGATCGCCTCGGCGCTGACCACCATCGTGGCGGCCCTGGTCAGCCTGCTGCTGGTCGACGACCACCCGAAGCTGGCCTTCGCCGTCCCCTCGGCCCTCATGCTGGTGGCGGTGGCGGTGCTCGCCTGGCGGGTCCGCGACAGCCGTTCGGCGGCCTACCAGGCCGCCCTCGCGGAGGACGCGGCATCGACGGCCGCGGGAACCCGCGACGCGCATCCCAAGGTCAGGATCAGGACCATCCTCGGCGAGCTGGCGCGCGATCCCGATCGGAGCCGGCTGCTGCTGATGGTGGCCGTCCTGGTGTTCGCGATGGCGTGGTTCGCGTCGCGTTCCCTGATGACGCCCTACGGCGTGGAGGTCCTCGGCCTCTCCGACGGCAAGGCGGGAGGGCTGACGCTTCCGAGCGGGATCGCCTACATCCTCGCCGCCTTCCCCGCCGCGCTGCTCGCCGAGCGCTTCGGGCGGCTGCGGATCATGGTCGCCGGGATGGCGGTCTTCGCCGCCGGCGCGCTCCTGGGCGCCGCCGTCCAGACCCCGACGGCGACCGTCGTGGCCATGTGCCTCGCGGCGGCCGGCGCCACCGGGTTCGTGATCAACGCCGTGGTCGTGCTGTGGAACCTGGCGCCGACGAGCCGCGTCCTGGGCACCTACACCGGCCTGTACACGGTCGGGTGGGCCGGCGGGGGCATGCTCGGACCGGCCCTGGTCGGCCTGGCGGTCGACCTCACCGGGTGGGAGCTGATGTTCCTGCACATCGCCGCGCTCACGGTCGTCGCCGCCGTGCTGGTCGTCCGGATCGACCGGCTGCAGCGCCGGAACGCCACCGACAAGATCGTCCTGCTGTGAGCGCCGCGCCCACCGTCCTGATCACCACCGACCATCTGGTCCCCGGCGACGAGGTGGACGGCCTCCTCCGCGACGCCGGTCTCGCGACCCGGCACCGGCCGATGCGAGGGGTACGGGACCGCGGCGAACTCATCGCCGCGCTGGAGGGTGCCGTCGGCGCGCTGATCGCCAACGAGCCGATGACCGCCGAGGTGTTCGCGCACGCTCCCGGCCTTCGCGCGGTGGTGCGCACCGGCGTCGGACACGACTCCGTCGACGTCGCCGCCGCGACCCGCGCGGGCGTCTCGGTGAGCAACCTGCCGGGCGTCAACGCCAACGCCGTGGCCGAGTACACGATGGGCCTGATCCTGGCCCAAGCGCGCCGGCTGGTGCCGGTGGCCGCCGGCGTCGAAGCCGGCCGGTGGCCGCGCGAGGACGGTCAGGAGCTGCGCGGCAGGACGCTCGGCCTGCTCGGGTACGGCGCGTCCGCCCGGGCCGTGGTGCCGCTCGCTCAGGCGTTCGGACTGTCGGTCCTCTGCACGACGGGGGTGCCGCCGGACCAGCGCCGCGACGCGTCCATCCAGTTCGTGGAACTTCCCGAACTGCTGGCCAGGGCGGACTTCCTCTCCTTGCACACGGCGCTCACTCCGGCCACCCGGCATCTGATCGACGCGTCCGCGCTCGCGCGGATGAAGCCGACGGCGCACCTGGTCAACACTGCACGCGGTGCCATCGTCGACGAGACGGCGCTGGCCGGAGCGGTCCGCGCGGGCCGGCTCGCCGGCGCGGCCCTCGACGTCACCGCCACCGAGCCGCTTCCGGCCGAAAGCTTGCTGCGCGACGTCCCCGGCATCACGGTCTTCTCCCACCTCGCGGGGCAGACCGCCGAGGCCCGGCGGGCCGCCGGGCTCGCCGGCGCCCGGGAACTGATCGCCGCCCTGCGGGGACGTCCCCGGTCCTCGCTCAACGCACACCTGCTCCCGCCCGGTGCGAGCCGGGAACCGAACGACCACCAGAGAGACGAGGACGACATGACCAGTACGCACGCTGCGGAGGATCCCGTTCCGAAGGAGACGGTGAGGGTCCTGGCTCCCACCGGAATGCTCGGGGCGGGGTTCCCGCCGGAGACGATCGACCGAGGGGTCGAACTCGGGGCCGACGTGATCGCCGTCGACGGCGGTTCCACCGACTCCGGCCCGTACTACCTGGGCTCGGGCACGCCGAAGACGACCGCCGCCGCCGTCGCGCGCGATCTGCGGTTCCTGCTGCGGGCCTCGGCGAGCGCGGGGATCCCGCTCATCGTCGGGTCGTGCGGCACGAGCGGCACCGACTCCGGCGTCGACTGGGTCGCCGGCATCGTCGACCGCGTCCTGCGCGAGGAGGGGCTGGACCTCGCGGTCGCCCGCATCTACAGCGAGCAGACGGCCGCCGACCTCAAGGAGCGGCTCAACGAAGGCCGGATCCACCCGCTCGCGCCGACGGGCGAACTGGACGCCGCCACCCTGGACGACTGCGCCCACATCGTCGGGATGATGGGCCACGAACCCATCGCGGCGGCGCTCCGGGCCGGCGCCGACGTCGTGCTGGCCGGCCGGGCCACCGACACCGCCGTCGCCGCCGCGTACCCGCTGATGAACGGCATGCCGGCCGGACCGACCTGGCACGCCTCGAAGATCATCGAGTGCGGCGGGCAGTGCACCACCAACCCGCGCACCGGCGGTGTCCTGGCCACCATCGACCGGCGCGGCTTCACCGTCGAACCGCTGGACCCGTCCGCCGCCTGCACGCCGACCTCGGTGGCGGCGCACATGCTCTACGAGACGGTCGACCCGTTCCAGATGCGCGAGCCGGCGGGCACGCTCGTGGTCACCGACGCCGTCTACACCGCGCTGGACGACCGCCGCGTGCGCGTCGAAGGATCGCGCTTCGACACCGCGGACCAGTACACGATCAAGCTCGAAGGGGCCCGCGTCACCGGCTACGAGACCATGTCCTTCGTCGCCATCCGGGATCCGCACATCCTCGCCCGCATCGAGGAGTGGGCCGCGCTGATGCGGGAGGTCCTGACCGGGCGCGTGCGGCAGACGCTGGACCTGGAGCCTTCCCGGTACGGGGTCGACATCCGCCTGTACGGGTACAACGCCGTCCTGGAGGGCATCGACCCCGCGACCGGGCCGCCCCGGGAGGTCGGGGTGATGATGCTGGTCAACGCCCCGGACCAGGCGACCGCCACCGCCATCGCCAAGATCGCGAATCCGCTGATGCTGCACCTGCCGACTCCGGACATGGACCACCTGCCGAGCCTGGCCTTCGCCACCTCACCGGCCGAGACCGAGCGCGGCCCGGCGTACGAGTTCGTGCTCCACCATGCCGTGGACGTGGACGAGCCCACCGGCATGTTCCGTATCGAGACCCCCGGGAGCGCCTCCCATGCCTGACGACCGCCGTCCCACGCTGGGCGAACTGGCCCTGGAGGTCCGCTCCAAGAACGCCGGGCCGTTCTGGGTGACCATGGAGCTGTTCATGCGCGACGCCGAGGGCTACACCACCGTCGCCGACGAGGACTTCATCAACGAGGCGGTCATCGCGCGCCTGTACGGCCTCGACCCCGCGAACATCCGGATCTTCCGGATCCCGGACCTCAACGTCGTGAAGATCTCCTTCCCCCGGCCGGTGGCCCAAGGCAGCCTGCGGGACCGCGACGTTCACGCGGGCCAGCACCACGTGCCCTTGGCGGCACTCGTACCGGCGTAGTCGGGCACCACGCCCGGCCTGTGCCGGGCGTGGTGCTCACTCGTCCGCGTCGGTCACGGGCGCGGTGATGAGCGCGGCGAGAGCGGCCGCGAACCGGCCGGAGTCGATGTCGGCGGGAGGGCGGCCGAAGAACTCGCTGGACAGGTGGTAGCCGGTCAGGGCGGAGACCACCACGGCGAGCAGCGCGGCCGGATCGTCGTGGCCGGGCATCGTCGGCAGGTCCCGGCTGAGGTGCTCGGCCTCTTCGGTGATGCCCTGGTCCAGCAGCACGCTGCGGATCTTCCGGGTGAGGTCGGGGAACATGCCGTGCTCGCGGGCCAGCAGGGTGATCAGCGGCCTGATCCGCGCCAGGTAGTCGAGTTGCTGCAGCAGGCGGCGGGTGAGCGCCTCCTGGGGATCGGCGGTGACGGGCCCGCGTTCGAACGCCTGCCGGTGCCGCTGGGCGCGCTCCAGCTCCCGCTCGAAGACGGTGCGGAAGACGTCCTCCTTGGACCGGAAATGCCGGTAGAAGCTGCCGCTGCCGGGCGAGAGCCCGGCCAGTTCCTCGATGTCGGTGACCGTGGTGCCGCCGAAGCCGCGCTGCTGGATCAGCTGCAGCGCCGCGTCGAGGACGCGCTCGCGAGTGGTGGATGGCACGAACGCAAGATAACTCTTGCGCATGCAAGAAGGTTCTTGCATAGTGAAGGCCCCCTCGTGAAAGGCCCCGCCATGGCAGCGATCCGCGCCTCCCTCATGTCGGCCCGTTCGGGCAGAATCGCGTCGGCCGTGCTCCTGGCCCTGATCGGCCTGCCTGCCGTGAGCACGGCCTCGGCACAGGCGGACCCGCAGGGCACCATCGTGGTCTCGCCCAAGCAGCAGAACTGGGTGCTCCGGGACGGAGAAGGCCGCGAGGTGACCCTGCGCGGCTTCAACGTCTCGGGAAGCACCAAGCTCTACGAGAACGACCTCCTGCCGTTCCGTACGACCGCGGACGCCGCCAGGTCCGCGCAGGCGATGCGGGATCTGACCGGTGCCAACGCGATCCGCTTCCTGATCAGCTGGGAGGGGGTCCAGCCGGCCCCCGACCGGATCGACTACGCCTATCTCGACCGGGCCGTGGCGCAGATCAGGGCGTTCACCGACCGCGGATTCCGCGTCCTGATCGACTACCACCAGGATCTGTACTCCTCCCACCTGTTCAATTCCGGCAGCTGGTACACCGGGGACGGCGCTCCCAAGTGGGTGATCCAGGCGGGGGGTTATCCGAAGGAGTCCTGCGGCATCTGCCTGCTGTGGGGGATGAACATGCAGACCAATGCCGCCGTACGGCAGGCCGCCTACGACTTCTGGCGCAACCGGGTGCTGACCACGCCGGCCGGGCCGATCGGCGTCCAGGACGCCTTCCTGTCGCAGGCCAAGGCGACCATGGCCTACCTCAAGCAGAAACTTCCCGCGCAGGCCTTCGACAGCATCGCCGGATTCGATCCGTTCAACGAGCCCTACGACGGCGGCCTGGACGGCAAGACCGGCCTGGACTGGGAGAAGGCGCACCTGATGCCCTTCTACCAGCGCTTCCGTACCGCCATGGACGAGGCGGGCTGGAACGCCAAGCCCGCCTTCGTCGAGCCGCTGGTCTTCTGGAACACCGGGTTCTTCGAGGAGGGCGGCATGACGTCGGTGGGGCGGCTGGGCACCCGGATGGTGTTCAACAGCCACTACTACGACGGCGCCCGGATGACGATCGACCCCTCCCCCGCCTCCGACGGGACCTACGCCGCGCCCATGAACGAGATCCGGCAGCGGGCCACGCAATTGGGGACCGCGCCGTTCATCTCCGAGTTCGGCAACAAGCTCTCCGGGAACGGCAGCGACCGCACCCCGTGGATGACCCGGGCGATGTACCAGGCGATGGACTCCGGCGTCCCCGGCAGGAATTGGTGGGACGGGCCGGCCGCCGGTGGCTCGGTCCTGTCGGCCATCCAATGGCAATGGGACATCTACAGCGGGCGGCACCACGAGTTGATGAACGGCAATCCCAACAAGGTGCAGACCGACGGTGACGGGTGGAACGACGAGGACCATTCGGTGGTGGCCGCCGACGACGCGGGCAACGTCGCGCTCCGGCTGGACCGGCGCGTCCTGGACCGGCTCTACCCCTCGGCGGTGAACGGCGACACCCTGGCCTTCGCCTTCGAGGACCTGGCCCGTTCCGGATACGGCGGCGCCGGCCGGCAGCAGGCATGGCTGACCGTCCCGTCCTCGCTGCCCCGCCTGGCGGCCCTGGTGAAGGACCGCCAGTACGGCATGCTCGTATGGAAGGGATCGGCCACGGGCGCGCCCACCGATCTGCATCTCCCGCAGTCCTTCGCCCCGTCGAGCACCACGGTCGTCAGCACCCTCGGCACGCTCAACGGCGTCCCTGCCGCCGGTCCCGTCAAGGCCACGCTGGAGCCGGGCGCGTCATCGGCGCACCGCCTGCAACTCACTCCGGCCGCGCAAGCTCCGCGGGTGCACTTCGCCCTTGTCGTCAACACCGCGGCCGGCACGCCGGTGACCGCCGAACAGCTCGCCGCGGCCAACGCCGAACTCACCGCCTGGATGGCTCGGAAGTTCCCCGCGAACTGATGACCGGCGGCCGGAGCCGCCGAGCCCCGGGCCGGGGATCAGCAGGGGCCGGCCAGTCGCACCAGAGCTGTTGCGGCGGCGGTCAGCGGCAGGGCCGCCGCGCTGGCGGAGAGGACCCAGGCGATGGGACGTCCACCGCGCCGTGGCCGGGCCCGCTCCTCCAGCCGGGCCAGCCGCCGCGACAGCGTGCCGTGGTCCTGGCCTGAGGCGGCGAGCGCGCCGGCGAGGCCCGGGGTGGTCGCGATCTGCCGCAGGGCCTCGGCCAGCGTCCGCCGTCCGCTGGAGCGGGCCGCCGCGTCGTCGGCGGCCATCTCCAGCAGTGGCGGGATCCTCGTCTTGGCGAGCCGTACGGTCGGCAGCCACGGCAAGAGCGCGTGGACGACGTCGATCAGGATCAGCAGGGCGTGGTGACGCTGGCGCAGGTGCGCCCGCTCGTGCTCGAGAACGGCTTCCAGCTGCCGCGCGGAAAGCCGTTCTCGGGCACCGGTGCTCACCACGATCGGCCGCCACCGCGAGGGCAGGCAGTAGGCGACCGGAACCGGATGATCGAGCAGGAGGACGTCATCGTGCTCGGCGTCCTCGCGCGCGACGATCTGCAGCATGTCGCGGTGGCCGCGCCGGTGCCGCAGGGCCCGGCGCAGGCGCGGAACGCCGCGCACCAGCCGCGCGCAGCAGAGCCAGATCAGGGGCAGGCTCGCCACCCCGGCCAGCAGGGTCATCGCCGTCCGATGGTGGGGCAGGCAGCCGTGCAGCCATTCCAGGAGCCCGTGACCGGGGGTGGGCGGCCACAGCAGCCCGATCGAGACGGCGCCCGCGACGGCCGCGACCGTTCCGGTCAGCGCGCCCAGCCAGCAGGCCAGGGCGGTGCCGGGATGGGCTCCGGACGGCCACAGCCGATCGAGCGCGAATCCGGCCGCGCCGCCCAGCAGCACCACGGCCGAGACCAGCACGATCAGGAGGACGAGCATCCCGTCAGGACCCCGACTCGCCGGACGCCCGGCGGCGCAGCGCTTCGAACAGCTTCCGGGCGTCCTCGGGGGCCACGCCTTCGGCGAAACGCGCCAGGACCGCACCGTGATCGGGCGTCTCGGTCAGGGTGTCGAGCATGAGGTCGGCCACGTACTCCTCGCGGGCCCGCGTGGGGCCGTAACGGAAGGCGTGGCCGTCGGGGGTCTTGGTGAGCATGCCCTTGCGGGCGAGCCGTTCCGCCACGGTCTGGACGGTGTTGTAGGCCAGCGGTTTCTCCGCGCCCTCGTTCAGCCGTACCAGCAGTTCACGGACGCGCAGCGGCCCGGACGCCGCCCACAGCGCCTGCATGATGGCGCGTTCGAGCGAGCCGGCCAGTCCACCCACGTGATCACCCCTGTCCCCCGCACATTCTGCCCAACGGCCAGGTGCGATGGGTAACGCGCTCGACCCGCGACCCGCCGGGGCGGCGGCCGGGGCGGCGGCCGGCACGGCCGCCGCCCCGGACAAGACGGCTCAGGACCATGCCGCTCAGTGGTGGTACTGGTGCACCACCGCGTGCCCGAGGCCGCGGCCGATCATCCAGCGGTTGATCGGCGTCGTCAGCAGGAACGCCACCAGGAACGCGAAGGCCAGCGCGCCCCAGAAGAGCGGGCTGGCCAGGCCCGTGTGCATCGCGCCGGGGACGAGCAGCATGACGCCGTTGTCCAGGATCTCCATGATGGCGATCGACACCGTGTCGGCCGCCAGGGCGACCTTGAACGCCGCGCGCAGCGACAGCCCCGCCTTGAGCACGCCGCGCATGGTCAGGGCGTACCCGAAGATGAACGCCAGCACGACGGCCAGGGCGATCGTGGCGAGGTTCGACCAGCCCAGCGCCGTGCCGATCACCATGCCCAGCACCTCGCCGATCGCGCAGCCGGTCAGGCAGTGCAGGGTCGCCTGCGCGGCCATCCCCCAGCTGACCTTCCCTCCAGGCGCATGCCCTCCCCCATGCCCGGCATGCTCGTGCCCCGCGTGCTCTTGCTCTTGATGGCCCGCGTGCTCGTGCTGTCCCGTGTGCTCTTGATGGCCGGCAGCGTGCGCCGTGCCTCCTTCGGACGTTCCAGGAAGTCGCTGGTCATGCGCGCTCATAGGGTGCTCTCCAAAGTGGGATGATCTACCTCAGTGTCACCTACGCACTGTAGGAGATCGCACCGGGACATGCGAAGCCCGATCACCACCGCGGCGATGAGGCACGGATCAGCGCACGGCGGACAGGACGGTGAGGGCGGTCAGTTCGTGCCGCGTGACCCTGGTGAAGAGGTCGCCGAGTCCGTTCTCGATCTGGGCGATCACGCTCTCGGGCAAGGCGAGGCGGCGGGCGATCCGGGACGGGCGCGTCCCGCCGTGCCAGGCGATGACCGTCCTGCCGCCGGGACGCGTCACCCGGTGCACCTCGCGCAGCCCGGCGTGCAGGTCCGGCCAGATCGCGACGTTGTTCACCGAGACCACGCGGTCGAACTCCGCGTCGGGGAACCCCGTCCGGTCGGCGGTGCCGAGCCGTAGATCGACCCGGCCCGCCGCGATCGCGGCGCCATGCGGACGCGCGGCCTGCGCGAGCATCTCGGGTGAAGGGTCGACACCGCAGATGGACGTCGCGTGCGTCCACTGAAGCAGCCGGATCAGCCCACCCGGTCCGTAGCCGACTTCCAGGATCCGTTCCCCGTCCTGGATGTCGAGCAGTTGGAGCAGGTCCTGGTGCCGGTTCAGGCGGAGCATCAGGCGGCCGGCGAGCCGTCCCGCGAGACCGGTAGGCGTGGCGAACGGCGACCGCGTCGGCTTGCCGGTGGTCCAGGGTGTGGTGCTCATGGGGACAGCTTTCCGCTTCAGCCCGATTTGAACCGCCCGTGGCTCAATGCCGGCAGGGCCTTCGTCAGGGAACGGCCGGGGCTGCGCAGCACCTGGTCATTTCGTTCACGTCCGGGTTCGATGAGTTTCCGGCGCGGAACGGGTCGGTACGGTCATGACCACGCAGATGCTGGAGACCCCTGAGGCCGACCTCGCCTACGACGTCCACGGCCCGCCGCCCACCGCCGGCGGGCGCCCGCCGCTCGTCATGATCGGCCAGCCCATGGCCGCCGCCGGGTTCCGCGCGCTGGCGTCGCACTTCCCCGAGCGCACGGTGATCACCTACGATCCGCGCGGCCTCGGCCGCAGCGTGCGCAAGGACGGCCGGGCCGACCAGACGCCCGAGACCCAGGCCGGCGACGTGCACGCCCTCATCGAGGCGCTCGGCGCGGGCCCGGTCGAGATGTTCGCCAGCAGCGGCGGTGCGGTGACCGCGCTCGCCCTGGTGACGGCGTACCCCAAGGACGTGACCACCCTGGTGGCCCACGAGCCGCCGCTCATTCCGGTGCTGCCCGACGCCGAGGCCGCCGAGCGCGCCCGGGCCGGCATCACGCAGGCGTACGAGGCCGGCGGCTGGGGTGCCGGCATGGCCGCCTTCATCGCGATGACGTCATGGCAGGGCGAGTTCACCGATGACTACTTCGCCCAGCCCGCGCCGGATTCCGCCGCGTTCGGGATGCCGGCCGAGGACGACGGCTCCCGCGACGACCCGCTGCTCTCCGACCGGGCCTGGGCGATCAGCGGCTACCGGCCGGACGCGGGCGCCCTCATCGCGGCGCCGACGCGGGTGGTGATCGCGGTGGGCGAGGAATCCATCGACACCATCACCGGACGCACCTCGGTGGCGGCGGCCGGACTGCTCGGCCAGGAGGCGACGGTGTTCCCCAGCCACCACGGCGGCTTCCTCGATGGCGAGTTCGGCTACGCCGGGCAGCCCGAGGCCTTCGCGCGCAAGCTCCGCGAAGTCCTCGACACCGGCTGACGGCCGTCCGTCCCATCTCACGGCGTCGAGGCTCTCCGGGGTGCCGGCGGGCACCCCGGAGCCGTACCACCGGTCGGCCCGGCGCCCTTCATCGCCGGGCACCTCCCGAGCGGGCGCGGCGCAGCCGGCCCCAGGGCTTGGCGACGGCGAGCACGGTCGCGAAGGTCAGCATGGTCAGCGACACCGCGGGCGGGAAGAAGAGGGACGAGATGGCCTCCGGCTCGGCCGCCCCGGCGGGCAGTTCCCGGCCGTACGCGCCGACCTCGTCCATCCCCGGCTGGAGGGCGAACACGATGAGGAAGCACAGGACGAGGTTGAGGGCGAGCTTGACCGCGACCCACCAGTAGCGCAGCAGGCCCCACTTCGTGCCGAGGCCCAGGACGAGCCCGGTGACCAGGGAGGCGAGCGCGGAGACCAGCATGGGCCACACGACGAAGGTCGCCAGCGACTCGTAGGCCAGCCCGCGCACCGCGTCGGTCGAACCGAAGCGGCCGGTGACGACCAGGACGGCCACGATGACGTCGATCCCGATCCAGGCCCCGGCGGAGACGATGTGGGTGACGAGCACCGTCTTGCGCCATCCCCGGCTCAGCTTGAACAGGGGTTCCGTCCGGTGTGCCTTGACCGGCAGGGCGGCTCCGTCGCCGGACGGGCCGGCACTCCCCGCCAGGCCCTTCTCATGTGGCACCATCTCGCGTCCTTCCCGTGCTCGGGCCGGACCACTCCTTGTGGTCTCCCGGCGGCCCGAGCGTGGAACGACCGTCCCGCGACTACATGCCGGGTGTCGTCCGCCACACGGCGACACCGCCCGTACGCCCTGCGGGGTACGGCACCGCGGCCGTCGTCAGCGCGCCCGCCACCGGTAGCTCTCCTTGCACAGTTCGAGATAGACGATCGCCTCCGCGCTGGTGACCCCCGGAACAGATCTGATCCGGTTCGCCAGCACCTCGACCAGGTGCGCGTCGTCGTCGCACACCACCTCGCAGAGGATGTCGTAGGTACCGGCGCAGAGCACGACGTAGATCGTCTCGGACATCGCGGTCAGGGCGTCCGCGACGGGCCGCAGCGGGCCCGAGACCTTCAGGCCGACCATCGCCTGCCGGTGCGCGCCGACCCGCATCGGGTCGGTGACGGCGACGATCTGCATCACGCCCGCCTCGGTCATGCGCTGCACCCGCTGGCGGACGGCCGCCTCCGACAGCCCGACCACCTTGGCGATGGCTCCGTAGGAGCGGCGCCCGTCCTCCTGCAACTGCTCGATGATCTGCCACGAAATGTCGTCGAGGTCTGGTCCGGCCACGCTCTTCCTGCTCATGACCGCATCATCCCAGGGGCGGTCGTCCGCGCGTCCGGTCTCCGTGGTGCCCGTCATGAGGTGTCGCCGTCCCGCTCGGGCGCCCGCCGGAGGTGCTCGGGGTGCCACCGGCCGATGCGCAGGCACGAGGATCGGGGCCCGCCCACGGTGATCTCCCTGGTGGCCGGCTCACCGGACGGGCTCGTCCACGGGTCGGCACCATCGGCGCCTTCAGCGACGAAGTACGGGAAGTCGCTGCTCATGATGTCGAGGGCCAGGCGGTGCCCGGCGCGCAGCCGGTACGCGACGCTCTGCAGGTCCACGACGGCCTCCTCCCCGGCCAGTGGCACGTCCAGCCGCACCTGGCCGCCGGCGATGAGGAACGCACGGCCGTCGGGCGCCAGGTCCAGTAGCCGCGCGTGGACGTGCGCGCCTGCGGGTGCCTTGAGCCGCAGCAGCAGCGTCGCCGCCCCGACGAGGTCGAGGTCCGCGCCGGCGGCGGGGCCGGTGCAGCGGAGCACGTCCGGGCGCTGCCCGGCGGAGGCGAGATCCGGCCAGTCGAAAAGTACGGCGAAGGGGTTCGGCCCTGCCGAGGGGACCAGGTCGGACGGGTCGTGCACCCATCGCAGGACGCTCGTCTCCGGTACGGCCTCGGCCGTCAGGCTGGGGAACGGGTCCGCGGACAGGTGGTACTCAAGGCCGGACGCTTCGCGGGGTGGCCAGGCATCGCTCTGGCTCCATTCGCCGTGGCAGACCTCGTACCGGACACGGGGCAGCGCCGCCAGGTCGCCGGAACGGCCGAGAACGGCATCGAAGAACTCGACCGCCGGGTCGAGGTATCCGGGCAGCATCCGTTCCAGGGCGTCAGCGTCATCGGCGTGGTCGTCGTGCGGGGCGATGGGCGCGTCACCGAGCCGGTAGTTCTCGTGGTCGATGGCTTCCAGGCGGAGATGGAGACGGGACGCCCAGCCCGGGTCGCGGGACAGGGCGCGGACGTCATGCCAGGACCAGACGGCGCAGTTGTCGAACCATCCGATCGTGTAGAGGGCCGGAACGGGAGGGCTCGCGAGCAGCGCCTTCAATGGGGGCGGGACGAACCGGGACTCGCCCTCGAACTCGCCGTCGAAATTGGCGGATCGCCTTCCCAGCCGGTCGAAGAACCGCTCGAACGTGTCCCGCAGTGGGCGGCGGTTCCAGTCGGGCTCCCATTCGTACCGGTCCGCGTCCACGTAGTGGGAGGCGTAGTAGAACTTGCGGCTCGTCTGCTCGACGTCCCGCGTTCCGTCGCCGTACTCCAGCACCGTCGACAGCTGGGAGCCGGTGACGCGCGGCGAGATCGCCTTGAGTGCGGGATGGCCGCTGATCGCCGCGGCGATGGCCGTGTAGCCGTAGTAGGAGTCACCCCACATGACGACGTCGCCGTCGCACCACGGTTGCTCGGTGACCCACTGGATCGTGTCGTATCCGTCGTCGGCCTCGTGCAGGGCGAACTCGGTGGCACCCTCCGAACGGAACTTGCCCCGGACGTCCTGGACGACGACGTTGTATCCCCTGGCCAGGAAGTAGCGGCCGATCTCGGGCATGAAGCAGTAGGCGCCGTTCTTGTCGTACGGGAGGCGGACCAGCACGGCCGGTCCCGTACGCGGCGGGCCGTCGAGGTAGACGTCGGCGGCCAGCCGGACACCGTCCCGCATGGGGATCATGACCTGTTCGGCGTCCTCGGGCACGGCGGCGGGACCGACCCGCTTGATGTTCGGCACGTGGTGTCTCCGTGATGTCAGGGGGCGGGGCGGATCAGGACCGGTCGAGCGCGCGCCGGTCCCGGGCGACCCGTTCGAGATCCCAGCCGGGCGCGGGGATCGAGTCGAGCAGCAGGCGGGTGTAGGGATGCTGGGGGCTGCGCAGGATCCGCTCGGTCTCGCCGCGCTCGACGATGCGGCCCTGCCGCATCACGACGGCCGTGTCGGTGATGTGGCGGACGACCGCGAGGTCGTGGCTGACGAAGACGTAGGAGATGCCGGTGCTCCCGCGCAGCTCGTCCAGCAGGACGAGGATCTGGGCCTGGATGGAGACGTCGAGCGCGGCGACGGCCTCGTCCAGGACCAGGACGCGCGGCTCGATGCCGAGCGCGCGGGCGATCGCGGCCCGCTGCCGCTGGCCGCCCGACAGCTCGCGCGGCCGCGACCGGCCCGCACGGGCGCTGAGCCCGACCTGGTCCAGCAGCTCGCCGACCCGGGCCTGGCGCTCCCTGGCCGGGCCCGGCCGGTGCAGCCGCAGGGGTTCGGCGATGGACTCGGCGATGGTCAGCAGGGGGTCGAAGGAGCCGTACGGATCCTGGAAGATCATCTGGAGCCGGCGGGCCTGGCTCCGACGCGCGCGCCGCGAGCGCCCCCGTACCGGCTCGCCGGCGAGCGTGACGGTCCCGGACGTCGGTTCCTCGAGCCCGGCCAGCATGCGGCCCGTGGTCGTCTTGCCCGATCCCGACTCCCCGACGATGCCGAGCGAGGCACCGGGCATCAACTCGAAGCTCACGTCGTCGACCGCCGTGACGTTCCCGAACCTCTTCACCAGGGATGTCACGCGCAGCACCGGTTCGGTCCCGGCGCCGCCCGTCGCGGTGTCACCTGTCGTGGCCTGGTCGGTCATGGCGTCACCTGTACGGGGCGAAGGCACGCGACGAGCGACGCGCCGTGCGTGCGGGGGGCGGGTACGCCGGTGGCGCAGTCGTCGTCGGCCAGCGGGCAGCGGTCACGGAACGAGCAGCCCGACGGCGCTTCGGTGAGCGCCCTGGGACGCCCCTCGATGGCCTTGATCGCGACCTTGTCGCCGTGCACGGACGGGCTGGCCTCCAGCAACGCCTTCGTGTACGGGTGCGCCGGCGCGGTGAACAGCGCCGATCCGGCGGCCTCCTCCACGATGCGTCCGGCGTACATGACGTAGACGCGGTCGCAGATCGCGGACGCGAGGTCGAGATCGTGCGTCACGAACAGGATTCCGGTGCCGTGGGCCTGCTGCGCGTTCTTCAGCAGCCCGATCACCTCGGCCTGGGTGGTGACGTCGAGAGCGGTGGTGGGCTCGTCGGCCAGCAGCAGATCCGGCTCCGCGGACAGCGCCCCGGCGATCACGACCCGCTGCAGCATGCCCCCGGAGAACTCGTGCGGGAAGCGCCGCATCGCCCCCTCGGGATCGCGGATGCCGACCTGGCCGAGCAGCTCCAGCGCCCGTCCGGCGGCGGCGCGCGCGGGCACGCCGCGAGCGCGCAGCCCTTCGGTGAGGTAGTCGCCGATGCGGCGCACCGGGTTGAGCGACGCGCTCGGATCCTGGAAGATCATCGATGCCCGGGTACGGCGCAGGTCGCGCAGCTCGCCGCGGCCGGCCGTGAGGACGTCGACGTCCGAGACCCTGACCTCGCCGGTGGCGTGCCCGCCCTTGGGCAGCATGCCCAGCGCGGCGCGGGCCGTCAGCGACTTGCCCGAGCCGGATTCCCCGACCAGGCCGACGGTCTCCCCGCGCCCGACGCGGACGGTGACGTCGGCGAGCAGGGGGACCGCCCGGTCCCCCGTACCGACGGACAGGCTCAGCCGCGCGATGCCCAGGGCGTTCCCCGGCGCCGTGGCCTCTTTCTTCACCAGCACCTTCACGCCTTCACACTTCCCTTGCGGCCGATGGACCCGCCGATGTGCTCGCCCAGCAGGTTGACGCTCACGACGGTCAGGAGGATCGCGATGCCGGGGATCAGCCCGCTCCACGGCGCTCCCGCGAGGATGGCGCTCTGCGACTGGCTGAGCATCGACCCCCAGTCCGCGTCCGGAGGCCGTACCCCGAGTCCCAGGTAGGACAGGGCCGCCAGGTCCATCAGCGCGTGGGCGAAGGTGAGCGCGCTCTGCGCGATGAGGGCGGGCAGGATGTTGGGCAGCAGGTGGCGGACCGTCACCCACACCTCGCCGAACCCCATGACGCGGTAGCCGTCCATGTACGGGCGCACGCCCTCCTGCAACGCCATGCTGCGGACGAGGCGCCCGACGAACGGTGTGTAGCTGACGGCGAGGGCGCAGATGGGTCCGGTGAGTCCGGGCCCGACCACCGCCACGACGAGCATCGCCAGCAGCAGGCTGGGGAAGGCGAAGACGATGTCCATGCCGCGCGAGAGCACCGCGTCGGCCCAGCCGCCGGCGCGGGCGGCGAGCAGCCCGATCGCGGTTCCGAGCACTCCCGACAGCAGCACCACGCCGAGAGGGGCGAGCAGCGAGAGCCGCGCGCCGTGCATGAGCCGCGACAGGACGTCCCGTCCGGCCGAGTCGGTACCGAGCAGGTGCCCCTCCGAGCCGGGGGGCGCCAGCGAGTTCAGCAGGCTCGTGGCGTCCGGGGAATGCGGGGCCAGCAGCGGGGCCAGGACGGCCGCGGTGATGACGGCGAGCAGGAACCCGATCGCGAGCAGGAGGCTCAGCGGCCGGTGCCGCCGCCTCCTGGCGTTCCTGGCCCGGAGCGCCGGTACGGTCAGGGTCATCGGCCGAGCCTTCCGATCGTGACCCGGGGGTCGATGAACGGCAGCGCGAGGTCCACCAGCGTGTTGACGGTGACGAACAGCACGACCGCGATGAGGGCGATGCCCTGCACGACGGGGAAGTCCCGCCGCGACACGGAGCGGACGAGCAGGGAGCCCACGCCGTCCAGCCCGAAGGCGGTCTCGACGACGGCGGTGCCCACGAACAGGCTCGCCCCCAGCAGGCCGATCAGCGTGAGCATCGGCCCGAGCGCGTTGCGGACCACGTGCCGGCGGATCACGGCGGCGCCGCCGACGCCCCGGCTGCGCGCCACCTCCACGTGCTCGCGGCGCAGCTCGTCGGCGAACGCCGCGTTGCCGACCCGGGCCAGGACGCCGTAGGCGGCCAGCGCCATCGCGATCGCCGGCAGGGTCAGGTGCCACAGCCGGTCGGCCAGGCCGGTGCCCGCCCCGGTGGTGGGGAACCAGCCGAGGCCGACCGCGAACACCGACATCAGCACGATGGCCGCCACGAACGGAGGCGTCGCGGTGGTGAGGGCCGCCGAGACGGCCGCGATCCGGTCGGCCCGTCCGCCCTTGACCGCCGAGATCAGCGCCACGGCGGTCCCGGCCACGATCGTCAGGAACGCCGAGTACAGGATCAGCGGGCCCGACACACCGAGCCGGTTCCCGATGAGCGAGGTGACGCCGGTCTGGTAGTTCAGCGACGTCCCGAGGTCGAGCCGGAGCGCGTCGCCGATCCACGCGAGGTAGCCGCCCACGAACGTGCGGTCGAGCCCGTAGGCGTGGCGCAGCGCCTCGATCTGCTCCGGGTCGAGCCGGCGCCCCGCGGTCACGGCCAGCACCGGGTCGCCGGGGACCAGCCGCAGCGCGCCGTAGATGACGATCGACGCGAGCAGGACGGTCAGCAGCGCGCCGGCGGCGCGGGTGCCGATCCAGATCGCGAGCGTGCGGGTCATCGCCACCGCCGGATCACTTGCCGCCGAGGGTGGTCGCCCACGGCGTGTAGAGGTTGCTCTGCAGCGGGACGAGACCGGTCAGGCCCGGCCCGTAGTAGACACTGACGTGCTGCGTCGCGATCGGGATGTTGGTCAGGCCGGCCGCCATGATGGACTGCGCCTTGATCACCTCGCGGGCGCGGGCGGCGGGATCCTCGGTGGCCATCGCGGTGCTGATCGCGGTGTCGTAGGCCGCATCGTGGTACTTGGCGAAGTTGTAGAAGTGCCCGGTGGTGAAGTACTGGTAGTACTCGATCGGCTCGGGGAAGTCGAGGTAGCCGCTCGCCAGGAACAGGTCCACGCCCTTGCGGGCCTCGGGCGAGGCGAACATCGCGCCGTACTGCTCGCCGGTGAGCGGCTTCAGCTCCACCTTCATCCCGATCCGGTTGGCGGTGTCGGCGACCGCGGTGGCGATCTTGGTCTCCTCCTCGATGGCCGTCGTGTAGGCCAGCACGATCTTCTGCTTGGCCTTGGCGGACCCGGCCACGAGCTTCTTGGCCTTCTCGAGGTCCTGGACCGGCTCGGGCAGCTTGTCGTAGGCCTGCTGGTAGACGTCCGCGCCGTACCCCCACGCCGCCGGCGGGACCAGGGCCCGCAGCGGCCGCGCCGAGCCCTGGTAGGCCGAGTCGATGATCCCCTTGTACGGGATCAGTGCCTGGACGGCCTGCCGGGTGGCGAGGTCGGACAGCGCGCCCTGCTGGTTCAGCACCGAAAGGAACGTGGTGGACAGGCTCTTCCCGTACAGCAGGTTGCCCTTGCCGGTGAGCTGGTTCCTGGCACCCTGCGGGACGAGGAACTGGCCGTCCACGTCACCGCCGGCCATCGCCGCCGTCTGCGCGGCCGGGTCGGTGGTGAACGTGAAGCGCAGGTTCTTCACCTTGGGCTTGACCGAGGTGTTCCACCACGAGTCGTTGCGCGTCAGGGCGATGTTCTGTCCCTGGGACCAGCCGCCGAACTTGTAGGGGCCGCTGCACATCACGCCGCCCCGGGCCGTCCCGAAGCCCCGGCCGGCCTTCTCCGCGAAGTCCTTCTGCACGACGACGAAGGCGGGCGTGGCGAAGAAGTTGGGGACCAGGACGTCCGGCTTCTTCAGCTTGATGGTGACCTCATGGTCGCCGGTGACCTCGATGCCGGCCATGTGCTGGGCCCAGCCGGCCCACGGCGAGGCCACCTTGGGGTCGAGGATCCGCCGGACGCTGTAGACGACGTCCTCGGGGGTGACCGGCTTGCCGTCCCAGAACGTGACGCCCTCGCGCAGCTTGATCACGTAGGTGCGCGGGTCGGGGTGGTCGAGGGAGGTGGCCAGCGCGGGCAGGCGCCGGTGGTCCGGGCCGAAGGTGAACAGGCTCTCGCACATGTTGGCGACGATCGAGCTGACGGACTCGACGGAGGACTGGGCGGGGTCCAGCGTGGTCGGCTCGCCGGTGGCGAGGTTCCAGGTGACGGTGTCGACGGCCTTGGCCGGGGCCGGGACGGACGTGGTGAGGACCGGGGCGTTCTTCGAGGCCGGGCCCGCGCCGTTCGTGCAGGCGACGAGCGTGCAGGAACCGGCGAGGACCGCGGTGAGCGCGGTCAGACGCGGACGTGTCATGGATGGACCCTTCGGGACTGAAGCGGCCGGAATGGGGGGTGCGGTGATCGGACCGGCGCCGTGCCGCGGCTGGACCGGCCTGATGTCCAGGTGGTGTCGCCCAGCGTCGTCGGTCCGGATTTGATTGTCAATGCTGCAAAACAAAAAGAGGAACGGGAGGAACGGGGGCGGCCATCAGCCCGCACCGGGAAGGGCGCGGAGCACCAGCCGGCAGGCCATGTCCGGGCTCGTCCGCAGCGTCTGGCGGCTGCCGCGGCGGTGCTCGGCGGTCCACGGGTTCTCCCGCGTGCCCGGGTTGGGGGCGAACTCGGGGTAGTCGCTGCCGGCGACGTGCAGCCGGAGCCGATGGCCGGGCCGCACGCGATAGCCCGTGTGGGTCATCTCGATGCGCGCCGGTTCCGCCGCGCCGGGCTCGGTCAGCACGCCCTGGCCCCGGCTGATCATGTGGCAGGCGCCGCCGGGCGCGACGTCGTAGAGCTTGGCGTAGACGTCGGCCGTGGGGGCCGTCGAGTCCACCCGCAGGTGGAGGTCGATGGGACCGGCGAGGTCCAGTCCGTCCCCGAACGCGGCCGTGTCGAACCTCAGCACGTCGGGCCGGTCCCCCGCGTCCCGCTCGTCCGGATAGGCGCGCAGGAACTCGAAGGAGTTCTCCGCCGCCGACGGCACCAGGTCGCCGGGGTCGTGGTCCCAGCTCACCGACTCCTCGCGGGCCGGCGGATCGGGCGCGAGCCGTCCCGTCCCCGCCCCCTCGGCGGCGGTGAGGCCGGCCAGGTACAGGGTGTACGGAGCCGATTCCTCGGGCGGCCAGCATCCGGCCCGCCGCCATCCCGCGTGGCCGAGATGCCACCGCACGCGCGGGACGGTCTCGGCCGGGGCGGTCTCGGCGAGGAAGGCGTCGAAGAAGTCGATGGCCGGATCGAGGTAGCGGTCGAGCATCCGGCCCAGCGCGGCATCGTCGCTCTCGTGGTCGTCCTCCTCCTGGATCGGGACGAGCGAGAGGTGGTAGTTCTCGTGGTCGATCGAGTCCGCGTACAGGTACTGCATCGGCGCGTGCCCCGGCCGGCTCGTGAGCTCCAGGTAGTCGCGCATCGAATGCAGCAGCACGTTGTCGTGCCAGCCGACGACGTGCAGGGTCGGAACGGGCCGGGCGTCGAACGGGTGCCCGTCGGGGAAGACCGTGACCGGCTTCGCCTCGGGGATCGACCGGTCGTACCAGGAGGACCGCCGTCCCCGCCTCCGGAAGGCTTCCTCGAAGACCTCCGTCAGCGGGGTGCGGGTCCAGTCGAGCTCCGGCTCGTGCAGCCAGGGCCCGTTCCAGCACTCGGCGATGTACGCGGCGAAGCCGGACCAGGGCGGGTCCAGCACCGAGCCGTGCGCCACCGGCGTGAACGACGCCATGTCGACGGCGGTCACCCGGGGGACGATGGCGCGGAGCGCGGGATGGGAGGTGCTGACGGCGGCCCACTGGGTGAAGCCGTAGTAGGAGTCGCCGAACATGCCGACGCGGCCGCCGGACCATTCCTGGCGGACGATCCACTCGATGGTGTCGTAGCCGTCCCACGCCTCGCCGACCAGGCCCAGCGCCTCCCCCTCGGACCGGAACTTGCCGCGCACGTCCTGGACGACGAGGGCGTAGCCGCGCGCCACGAGCCGGCGGCCGACCTCCTCCATGAAGACGTACCGGCTGTTCTTGTCATAGGGCAGGCGGACCAGTACGGCGGGCAGGGCGGCCGCGTCTTGCGGCTTGCCGGTGTCCTGGGGTTTGTAGACGTCCGTCGCGAGCCTGACGCCGTCGCGCATGGGCACCATGTGCGAGTCGGCCCAGCCGGGGACGGGTTGCGGTGTCGCCGATGCCATCGACATCCTCGAACTCCTCCTGAAAGGATCACGGTGCTAGGCTGAAGCGTTGTTGTTTGTCATATCCGCATAACAATTTGTGATGAGGGAGCCCGGTGGGAAGGCCCAGCGTCGCCGCGGAGCGGCGGCAGCAGATCCTGAAGGCCGCCGCCCGGTCAGTCGCCAGGCACGGGCTGGCCGGCAGCACGCAGGAGCGCATCGCCGCCACGGCCGGCATGAGCCGCTCGCACGTCCGGCACTACGTGGGCAATCGCGACCAGCTCATCGACGCTCTGTGGGATCACGTCATCACGCCCTATCTCGCCTCGCTGGAGGCCGCCATCGCGGGCCGCGACCCGGCCGCGCGGCTGCACGCGCTGGTGGACTACCTCTTCGGGCCCCAGATGGCGCGCAACGACGACGACGCCGTCATCGAGGCGTTCATCACCGGGGCGATGCACGACGTGCGGCTCCGCGGCCGGGTGTACGACAGCTACAGCCGGCTGGAACGCGAGATCGCCGCGACGATCCGCGCCGCGATCCCCGGCTGCGACTCGGCGACGAGCCTGCGGCACGCCTATGCCCTCGTCTGCATGGCCTTCGGCAGCTCCACGCTGGCGTCGCTGCCGTTCCCCGCGAGCCGCCACGCGGGTGCGAAGAACCTGGCCGCTCACATGCTCGCGACGCTCGAGGCGGAGACCGCCGGACGGGCGGCGCGGTCCGGCGATGGGGCGAGGGCTCCGGTGGCTCATTGACGTTCCCCGCTCGCGTGCACCGGTGGCCTGCGCGACGACCACGGCATGCGTTCCTCGAGCGCTGCCGCCACCTGGAGCAGGAGGTCCTCGCGCCCCTCGGCGGCCACGAGCTGGACCCCGATCGGCAGGCCCGTTGAGCCCTGCCCCAAGGGCAGGCTGATGGCGGGCTGCCCGCCGAGGTTGAACACCTCCGTGAACGGCCCGTACTCGAAGATCGTCCGCAACCAGGACCGGGCGGTCCGGCCCGGCCGGTCGTAGTCCAGCGTCCCGTGCGGGGCGGGCTGCTGGGCCAGCGTCGGTGTGACGAGCAGATCGACCCCGTCGAAGTAGGCGCGCATCCCCTCCGTGACCGCGTCCGCCGCCTGGAATCCGCGGGCGACCTGGTACCCGTTCAGCCGGCGCGCCTCGTCCAGGATCGCCAGGGTCACCTGCTCGAGACGGTCGCCGCCGATCTTCTCGTGCTCGTCGAACACGCCCGCGATGCCCAGGACGGTGAGCACGGTGTAGGCGTCCAGGACCGCCTCGGCGTCCACGGCGGGCGGCGGCGCGCCGACGTCATGGCCCAACTCGTCCAGGGTCCGCGCGACCTGCTCGGTGACGGCCGCGACCTCCGCGTCCACGGGCGCGTCCGTCCACGGCCGGGTGGTGACCGCGACACGGAGGCGCGGAGCGGAGAGAGACAGGAGGTCCCGGTACGGGACGGGGCCCGGCGGCACGCGGTGCTTGTCGTGACGGCCCGCGCCCTGCACCGCGTCCAGGGTGTGCGCGACGTCCCGGAGGGTCCGGGCCAGCACGAAATCGATCGCGAGCCCGAACATGGCCTCCGACGCGCCCGGCCCGACGGGGGTCCGGCCGCGGGTCGGCTTGAGCCCGACGATCCCGCAGGACGCCGCGGGGATCCGGATCGATCCGGCGCCGTCGTTGCCGTGCGCGATCGGGACCGCGCCGGCGGCCACCAATGCGGCCGCCCCTCCGCTGGAGCCTCCGACACCTCGGGACGGATCCCAGGGATTCCTGGTCGGGCCGTACCGTACCGACTCGGTGGCGAAGCTGATCGCCATCTCCGGCACGGTCGTCACGCCGATCGAGGCGAAGCCGGCCGCCCGGAAGCGCTCGTTGATCTCGGCGTCGCATTCGGCGACCGCGTCGGCGAAGTAGCGCGAGCCCACCGAGAACCGCACGCCCGCCGCGACGGGGTGGCTGTCCTTGAGCAGGAACGGCACCCCGGCGAACGGTCCGTGCCCGTCATGCTCCAGCGGCTCGCCGAACAGCGGCTGCGACAGCGCGTTCAGCCTCGGCTCGACCCGTTCGACGGCCTCGCGCGCCAGGCCGGCCAGCTCGGCCGCGTCCACGGCGCCCGCCTTGACGAGTCCGGCCAGGGCCACGGCGTCATGGGAGGTGTACTCACTCAGATCCATCCCCGGCTCCTGTCTTCGGTACGGAGGCCAGCAGGCCCATGAGCCGATCGACGAGCGGGACCATGTGCTCGCCGGTCCAGTGCTCGGGGTCCTCCAGGCTGCACACGTAGAAGCCGCGCAGCACGAGGAAGAGCACCTCGGCGGTGAACGCGGCGTCGGCCGCCCCCGCCTCCCGCGCGCCGCCGACCATCTCCACGCGGTTCTTGCGGGCGTCCTCGCGGAGGGCCTGAAGCGCCGCCGAATTCGGATCGCCCCGCCCCAGGATCTCCAGGAAGAGTTTGCGCAGGACCAGGTCGTTCCCAGTGGTCGAGCATGCCCACCGGACGGCGACGGCCAGCCGCTCCTCCTCGCGGGTCGCCGCGACGACGTGATCGATCTCGGTGTCCCACGCCCGGGTCGCGTGCTCTATCGCGTTGACGAGCAGGGCCTCCCGGGTGGGCAGGTAGTTGGTGACCAGCGTCGTGGAGCCGCCGATCCGCTTGGCCACGGCCCGGATGGTCACCCCGTCGAGACCCTCCTCCGCCACGATCTCCAGCGTGGCGTCGGCGATGGTCCGGAGGCGCTGGGCAACATCGATTTCGACCGGCATGGCGGCATGCTAACCACGGCGACCCGGAATATACAACAGCGTTGTACATCAACGTTGCATCACGTACGCTCCTCCGCATCGCCGAGGTGAGCGCCCTGGCGGGCCGGTGCGCCCTCATGACGTCTAGGAGCAGGCATGGAACTTTGGCAGCTGTCCGCGACCGAGCTCGCGGCCGGAATCCGGACCCGGGAGTTCTCGGCGACCGAGGTGGCGGAGTCCTGCCTGCGCAGGGTCGAGGACGTCAACCCGAGGCTGAACGCCCTGGTCGACGTCCGTCCCGAGGAGACCCTGGCGGACGCGCGCCGGGCCGACGCGGCGGTGGCCTCCGGCGAGCCCCTCGGCCCGCTGCACGGCGTCCCGGTCTCCACCAAGATCAACACTCCGCAGCGCGGGCAGGCGCTCACCCAGGGCGTGTCGGCCATGGCCGGTGTGACGGCCACCCACGACGACGCGAGCGTCGCCGCCCTCCGCGGCGCCGGCGCGGTCTTCCTCGGCCGCAGCAACGCCCCCGCCTTCTCGGTGCGGTGGTTCTCCACGAACGCCCCGCACGGGCGGACGCTCAACCCGTGGAGCGACGCCCACACCCCCGGCGGCTCCAGCGGCGGCGCCGCCGGTTCCCTCGCCGCCGGCATGACGCCGCTGGCGCAGGGCAACGACATCGGCGGGTCGATCCGCTACCCGGCCGCCTGCTGCGGCGTGGTCGGCATCCGCCCCACGGTCGGCCTCATCTCCAACTGGATGGCCCCCGAGGACATGGGCCCCGAGGCCGCCCCCCTCACGTTCCAGGCCTGGGCCGTTCAGGGGCCGCTCGCCAGGAACGTCGCCGACGCGCGCACGGCCCTGCACGCGATGGCGGGCACCGACCTGCGCGACCCGTTCGGCATCCCCGTCCTGCCCGAGGCCGCGCCGCAGGCGGGACCGATCCGCGTCGGCCTCGTCCGCGACGTGGGCATCGTCAAGTCGCACCCGGCGGTCGACCAGGCGCTGGACGACGCGGCCCGGTGGCTGGACGACGCCGGCTACGAGGTCGAGGAGCTGGAACTGCCGCTGCTCGCCGAGGCCGCCCGGCTGTGGTCCCTGCTGCTGTTCGAGGACATGCGTCCCATGCTGCCCGGCATGCTGGAGCTGGGCGACGACGCGCTGGGCACCCACCTGAAGTACGCCTACGAGTTCGCGGCCGCACTCTGGGGCGACAAGCCCGACATCACGGCCTACATCCAGGGCTGGGCCCGCCGCGCGACGCTGATCACCCGGCTGCAGGAGCTGCTCGGCACGGACATGCTCCTGCTGACCCCGGTCTCGGCCGAACCGCCCTTCGAGCAGGACGCCGACATCGCCGGCCCCGAGCGCGGGCTGAGCGTGGTCGCGGCGCAGTGGCCGATGACGTCACTGCCGGTCCTGGGCTTCCCCGGCGTCTCCGTACCGGCGGGCACGGCGGACGGGCTCCCGATCGGCGTCCAGCTCATCGGCGGCCGGTTCACCGAGGACCTCGTCCTCGACGCCGCCCAGGCGATCGAGGACCGAGCGCCCCGCGGTTCCCCGGCCGCGGCGCTCGCAGGGCAGAGCCGGGACGTCCGCCCTGCGAGGTAGCCGTCAATCCCGTCCCGGGGTCAGGACCGCGGCCACGAGTGCCGCGGCGACCGCGGCGGCGGAGGCGAGGACGAAGCCGTCGGTGAACCCGGCGAGCGTGTCGCCGACCAGGCTGGCCGCCGCGACGCTGGAGATGACGGCGGCTCCGATGGAGGCACCGAACTCGTGGAACGTGCTGACGATGCCGGAGGCGATGCCGGATTCATGGGGGGCCACCTGGCCGAGGGCGGTCGCCGACGCGACGACGAAGATCGCGCCGGTTCCGGCACCGGCGATCGCCGTGCCGATCGCGACGGTCGCCGGGTGCATCGACAGGGCGGGCAGCGCCAGGCCGATCGCGGCGACGAGCAGCCCGGCCACGGCGAGCCGGCGCGCCCCCGCCGCGGCGAGCGCCCGGCCGGTCAGGTCGGCCCCGAGCATGGTCGCCACCGCGATCGGGAGGAACAGCAGACCGGTCCGCAGGGCGCCGTACTCCCGCGCGTGCTGGAAGTAGAACGTGCCGAGGAAGAACACCGCGATCATCAGGGCGGTGGCCATCAGGATGAGGAACGTGCCGGTGGCCACCGGGCGCCTGGCCAGCAGCGCGAGGTCCATCATGGGTGACCTGGCGGTCCGCTGCCGTACCACGAACGCCAGGTAGCCGATCGCGGCCAGCAGGACCGGTACCCCTGTCGCGGCGCTCAGCCACCCGCCGTCGCCGGCCCGGATGAGCGCGTAGATCAGGCTCGCGGACGACGCGGTGACCAGCAGCGCGCCCAGGACGTCGAGCCCGGGACGGGGCGTGGCCACGCTCTGCCGCGGCAGCATCCGGGCGAGCGCCGCGATGATCACCAGCCCGATCGGCACGTTCACGTAGAAGATCCAGGGCCAGCCCGGGCCGGCGGTGAGCAGCCCGCCCAGGAGCACGCCGAGGGCGGCGCCGCCGCCGCCGAGCGCGGACCAGACGCCGAGCGCCTTGTTCCGCTCGTCCCCCTCGAACAGGTGGACCACGAGCGACAGGGCCGCCGGGGACAGCAGGGCCGCGCCCAGCCCCTGCGCGACACGGCCGCCCAGGAGCATGCCGGCCGAGCCGGCGAATCCGGTCGCCGCCGATGCCGCCGTGAAGACCAGCAGGCCGGCCAGGACCACGCGCTTGGCCCCGATCAGGTCGGCGATCCTGCCTCCCAGCAGCATCAGCCCGCCGAACGTGAGGGTGTACGCGCTGACCGTCCAGGTCACGGCCTCGCGGCTCAGGTGGAGGTCGGTCTCCATGTGCGGCAGCGCGACGGCCACGACGGTGACGTCGAGGATCAGCATCAGCTGCGCCACGCCGAGAAAGCCGAGGATCCGCCATCGCGCGGGGTGGAACGGGCCGCTCCGCGCGGCCGGGACGTCGCTGTCGTGTGTCATCGGATGCCTCCCGTAACTCGTACTTCTACGTACGAGTAGAAGCCGGGAGCGTAACACGTATATTCCCGTACGAGTTAGATCCGATGGACATGCCTGCCGCCTGTGGTTTCCGGGGCGCCGCGGACAGGGCCCGGCACGTCAGCCCACCGGCCTGCCGTTGTATTGAAGGAACGCGCGCAACTGCAGCGGCGTGAGGCCGCTCATCTCCCGGACGTCCCGGGTGAGGTGCGGCTGATCCGCGTACCCGCACCTGTCCGCCAGGTCGAGCGTCGCCGACGGCCTGCCCAGCAGAAGCGCGACGCGCTGGAAACGGGCGATCCGCGCGATCGTCTTGGGCGGCAGGCCGATCTCCCGCTGGAAACCGGCCTCCAGGCGGCGCCTGCCGATGCCCAACTCATCGGCCAGCGCGTCGATTCTGAGCCGGCCGCCCGTTTCCTGCAGCCGCCACCACGCGCGGGTCACCGCACGGTCCGGCTCTGGGACCGGGCGGGGCCGCAGCATCGCCGTGAGTTCCTGGTCCAGGGCGGCGAATCGGGCGGCCCAGTCCGGTCCCTCGGCCAGCCGGTCCGCCAGCCGCCGCGCGCGGCGGCCGAGCAACGCGTCCAGCGGGATCTCCGCGCCGGCCAGCTCGCGCGCCGGGACGCCGAGGAGCGCGGGCGCCCCCGCCGTGGTCAGCCCGATCGCGATCCCGTACCGCCAGCCGGTCCCGGCCACGTCCGAGGTACCGCGCGGCCCGGTGACCAGGCCCGGCCCGGCGAAATCGATGATCAGCGTGGTCAGGCTCAGCGGCAGGACCCGGCGGCGCGGCGGCTCGGCCGTTCCCGCGCGAAAGCCCCCGTAGCCCGCGACGTACGGGAGCAGCGACGGCCCCGGCGCTCCGGTGACCGTCTCGCAGGGCATCGCCTCGACCCGTACCGAAATGGAATGGAGCACGACTCCATCATCGCGCCGATCCGGCACACGTCCCCGATACCCGGCTCGATACCGGCCCTCAGAGGAGGAGGCCGCCAGTGGCGCGGATGTTCTGGCCGGTGATCCAGCCGGCGTCGGGGCCGGCGAGGAAGGCCACGACGTCGGCGATGTCGGCCGGCCGGCCGAGCCGCCGCAGGGCGGTGAAGGCCGCGGTCTGCTCCAGGGCCCCGGGCGGGTTCGTGGCACGGAGCAGGTCCGTGTCGGTCGCGCCCGGTGACACGGTGTTGACCGTGATGCCGCGTTCGCCGTACTCGCGCGCCGCGACGGCGGTGAACTGCTCGAGCGCCGCCTTGCTCGCGGAGTACAGCGCGAGACCGGGAGCGGGCAGCGCGGTGTTGAGCGTCGAGATGTTGACGATGCGGCCGCCGTCCCGCAGGATTCTCGCCGCGCGCCGCATCACCAGCAGCGGGACCTTCGCGTTGACCGTCATCACCCGGTCGAACTCCTGCGGGGTGATCGCGGCGATCAGCGCGGGAGAATTGACGGCCGCGTTGTTGACAAGGATGTCCAGGCTGTCGCCGACCGGCTCGAAGAGCGCCTCGACGCACTCGGGATCCTCGTGGTCCGCGCGGACCGCGACGGCCCCGTCCAGTTCCCGGACCAGTTCTTCGGCCGCCGTCCTGCTCTCCTTGAAGCCGAACACGACCCGGGCACCCTCGCGGGCGAGGCGCCCTACGATCGCCCGGCCGATCCCGCGCGTGCCGCCCGTCACGAGCGCCGTCTTCCCCGTAAGCGTCATGGCCCGGTACGTTAGCCCGCCGGTCTCCCGTTGTATTGAAGGAATGCGCGCGACCGAGTCGCCTTCCGCCCGCGAGTTCAGGCGGCCGATTGCCTCGGTGGCCGTGAACTCGCGGGCGCAGGCGGAACGGTCAGATCATCGGGTGGCCCGCTCGCGGGAGCGGTAGGCCACGACCGTGGCCGTGATGCCCGCGATGAGGGCGGTGGTGGCGCCGATGCCCCGGACCGATGCCCCGGCGATCTCGCCGATCGCGTCGGCGTCGACGGCACTGCCCACGAAACCGGGTATCTCCGCCAGCGCGGCGAGGACGCCCAGGACGAGCGTCCAGCGCCACCGGCTCACCACGATCAGGACGGCTGCCAGCCCCAGGATGACCAGGCCCGGCGGCACGGGCGGCATCTCCACGCCGCCGGCCTTCTGGACCAGAAGGCCGGCGGCGCCGGTGACCAGGCCGATCACCGTGATCAGGGTGGGCCGGTTGAGAGAGGTCGTGCGCATGACTGCACTCCTTACTCCGAGGGGATCGAGCGATACCGGAGACGATCCGGTGCAGGTCCGGCCCGCGTCGTCACCCACCGGAAGGCTCCTTCGCTACTCCACGGGTGGTAGCGGGCCCCGTACCGGAAGGCCTGCTGACCGCGGGCCAGGACGGGCGCGGGCCGGGCGTTTGCGGGCCGTCGGAGGATGGACGAAGATCCTGGCCATGACGAACGATCATGACCGGCTGCGGGCCCTGTTCCCGTCGTGGCACGCGCGGCCGGACCCGGCGGCCGTCGAGCGGGGGCTCGTCGGGATTCCGGCCGCCGCGATCGCGGACCTCGTCCTCGACGGGGACGAGCCGTTCTGGCGGCGGGACGCCTGCGGAGAGGCGCTGATCGGGCGCGTCCCCGATGAGCGGGCCCTGGAACTGGTGGCCCATGCCTGCGACGACGAGATCAGCCACGTGCTCGGGAACGCCCTGGTCACCGCGTTGAACGTGCCCGGGCGGCCCTATCGCGACGCCCTACGGGAACGGGCGGTGGAACGGGGCAATTACGACATCGCGGAGAAGCTCGGTCCGCGGACGCTGGTGGACGAGGCCGCAACCGGTGACGCGACGGCGCTGAGACTGCTCGCCGTGCTGGCCTCGGCGCCATGGAGGCACCTGCGTGAGGCGGGACGGAAGGCACTCGACGAGCTGATCGAGCGGCGCGGCCTCCCGGCGTTCCTCGACATGCTCGGGGCCGCCTCGCCGACCGAACTCGCGCTCTCGGGGGCCTACCCGGCGGAACGGCTTCTCGGCCTTCGGTTTCTGCGGGACGCGGGCGGCGACATCGCCCCCTGCCTGGGCGACGACGCCGCCATCGTGTGCCGGGCGGCGTACGACCTGCTGCTCGCCGGGTACGGCGGCGACGGGACTCTGCTGGCCATGGTGGAGGAGGAACGGCCCGGGCATCTGTGGGCGCTGCCGATCCTGCGGGAGCGGGGCCACGACGTCCGCCCGCTGTGGGAGCGGCTCGGCTCGCCCCGCGTCGAGGTGCCCGGCGTCCCGCCGGACGTGCGGGAGGCGATCGTCCGGCGGTTCGCGCCGGGGCAGGCCGGCACCGACCCGCGCTGGCTGATCGAGGCCGCGCTCCTCGCCCCGTCGCCCCCGCCCGAGGAAGAGCACGCGATCAGGGTGGAACGGCTCCGCGCCGCCTGTACGGCCCTCGTCGAAGCCGGCCTGAACCCGCAGGACCCGGTACCCGTGGGCAAGGCGTCCGGATCGGGGCACGGCACGTACGACATCGTCGCCACCGACGCGGGCAAGGTCTGGGTGAGCACGCTCGGCCCCTTCTTCGGACACCCGGGCGACGCCCGGATCGTGACGGCCCTCCAGGGCGCGGGTTTCCGGTACGTCGACGCCGAGCTGCGCGAGGTCATGTTCACCGGACTGGCCGTCTACTTCTTCGGCTCCCGCGACCCGCTGAAGGTCGGCGACCTGGTGTTCTACTGGCAGGACTGAGCCCAAGGAGGCTTCATCGAGCCAGTCGGGCAAGCGAGCGGCTCAGTTCGCCGGCGACCCGCCAGGCCCTGTTCTGCTGTGCGGCCGCCAACTCGGAGGGCTTCGCCCTGTCCTGGTCGACGGTGGCCGCTGAGACCAGGACCGTGACGTTCCTGACACGGACCCAGACGCCCGAATCTCGCCTGGCCGGAATGTCGGCGACGCCGGCGCTGAAGCCGTGGCCGACGGTGCAGGATCCGTCGAGCTTGCAGGGCACGGTGGGAGCGCAGCGGCCGCCGCGCTGCCGGACGCGTGGTCCGGCGAAGGACGCGGCGCGGGGGTCGGGCGCCCGCGTCTGACCACCACCGATGAGTTTCGCGCGCTCGTCTCGTCTACATGGATTGAGGCGCCGCCAGACCGGCACCCGATCGCTACGTAGGTGAGGAGAGATACCGAGATGACCGCCAAGTCCCTGCCTCCCGTTGTCGACGAGGACGGCTGGCGCCGTCGGCTCGACGAGCTGCGCACCCGCGAGAAGGCCGCCACGAGGGAGCTCGATGCCATCGCCGCCCAGCGACGGCGGCTGCCCATGGTGCGGCTGCCCGATTACACCCTGGAGGGACCGGACGGGCCCGTCCGGCTGGTCGATATCTTCGACGGGAAGAGCCAGCTGATCGTCTACCACCACATGTGGAATCCCGGCCAGAAGTGGCAGTGCCCGGGGTGCACCGGGTTCACGTCCCAATTCTGGAAGCTGGAATTCCTGGAGGAGTACGACGCCCGTTTCGTCATCATCACCCAAGGGCCGATCGACGAGGCCTTGGCGTACAAGCGGCGGACCGGCAACGCGATGGACTGGTACTCGACCGCCGGCAGCCCTTTCGGCGGCGACATGGGCGCGCCCCAAGGAGGCGGATTCGCGGTCAACGTCTTCCTGCGGGACGGCGACACCGCCTACCGCACCTGGCACACCGACGGCCGTGGCACCGAGCAGCTGAGCCACACGTTCCCGCTGCTCGACCTGCTCCCTTACGGCAGGCAGGAGGAGTGGCAGGACGTCCCGGAAGGCTGGCCACAGGCGCCGACGTACAGCCACTGGTGGAGTTCGGAGCGCTACGGCCGATACGGCGAGGAGGAGTAACGGGTTCCCGAGCCGAGGGCCGATGCCGTGGCTCGGCCCTCGGCTCGGGAGCGTCCCCGGGCCTACGCCCTCTCGTCTGGACGGGACGAGATCATCGGGTCGATAGGACGCTGTCAGGAGGTTCTGGAGCAGCTTTCGGTCCAGGGCCGGTCAGGACGGTAGTCGCCGGTGTGGCGCCAGTCGCCGGTCGCGTGCCACGTCCTATTGCCGGCGGAGCCCGTGGCGTGGCCGGGACGGCCGATCGGCTGGAGCCCGAAATTGCTGTAGAGGACGCCGGGATCGATGTCTCCGTACGCGCCGGCGTCGAAGTGCCCGACGGTCTTGGCGACGCCTTTCACGCCGCCGCCGGCTTCAGTGGTCTTGGTGTAGACACACGCCCACTTGTCGCCGAGGTTGATGGGGGTCTTGTTCGCCCAGGCCGGAACACCCGAACTGTAGGGCCCGTACCAGCCTGTACCGCCTCTGTCGCCGCCCACGTCGCTGCACCAGCTGAGCGGGCCGTAGGCCGGATCACTGAGCCAGGGCAGAGGGCACCAGATCCCATTGCCCATGTACTGGAAGTCTTTCGGGTCGGGTGCCGCGCTTGCGGGACCGGCGACGCCGACGACCATTGCCAGAGCGGCCGCGGTCGCGGCCAGAATGCGCTTGACGATGACCACGGAAATGCGAGCTCCCTTCGGACGGCCCCCGAGCGATGACCTTGCCACTGGATGCTGGAAAGGTCGGGATGCGCCTACGGTGCGTCGAAGGAAGGCGCTTGTCCAGAACGAGGAGGAATTGCGACGTTCCACTGGCAGGAAGCGGCCAGCCGGGCCTCCCCGAGGGTGCCGCCGCACTCAGGTCCGTACTGGATCGGGAACGTACGCCTGCCGCGCCGGACGATGACAGCGGCACGGGTACGAGGCGATCGTCCGCCGGGCCGGCCCGGCGGGTGCGATAATGGAAACGATGTTTCCATGGAGGTGCGCGTGCGGTACGTGATCATCGGGTGCGGCAATGTCGGGATGGAACTCGCGCGGCGGTGGGGGGCGGCAGGGCATGCCGTCACCGGGACGACGACGTCGCCCGAGCGGGTCGGGGAGCTGCGGGAGGTCTGCTCGGACGTCGCGGTGCTGCGCGGTTCCGACGAGGCGGCCGTGGCGGAGGCGGTACGGGGCGCGGACGCGGTGGTGCTGACCGTGAGCCCGCGCCTGTCGCGCTCCTTCGACGCGGCGGGGCGGATCGCCGAGTACGCCGACACGCTGGCGGCGAGCGCGCGGACGGCCGTGGCGGCGCATCCGCGCGTGGTGTTCACCAGCTCGACGTCGGTGTACGGAGCGGGCAGCGGGCCGCTGATCGACGAGGCCACCCCCACGACCGATGACGGGGACGCGTCGCCGCGCAACTTCGTCGCGGCGGAGGAGGCGGTGCTGTCCTCGGCGCGGGGGGCGGTGGTACGGATCCCCGACGTGTACGGGCATCCCCGGGACATCGACTACCCGGCCCGGATCCGGTTCGCGCACGAGGTGCTGGGCGGGAGCGTGCCGTTCTCGGCGGAGTCGCTGCTGTACCGGATCGACTACCGGGACGCGGCGGCGGCGCTCGGGTTCGTGGTGGGGCGGGAGCTCACCGGCGTCTACAACGCCGTACCGGACGGGACGGTGCCGCCGACGAACGCGGCGGCGTTCGAAGAGATCTGCGCGGCCGAGGGGCTGCCGGAGCTGGCCTACCGGGGCGAGATCCGTACCCCGGCCGTACCGGTGACGTCGGAGCGGCTGCGCGCGGCGGGGTTCGCCTTCGCGTACTGAGGCCGGGTGCCGTCCCGCCAAGCGGCCGGGCTCTTCCATCGCAGCCGAAGCCCGCTGAACCGGCGCTCCCGCGGGCCGCGGGAGCGCCGGCGGTCAGCGGACGTACCGCACCGTGACGGCGTCGTCCACCGCGTCCCCGATGTTCCAGAGCCAGACTCCCGACCAGGTGTCGCCCAGGACCGTCCGGAGGAACATGGCGCTCCAGCGCGCGGAGGCCTTGACGCTGGTCTCCTGGGACACCGTCTGCGGGGACGGGTCGGGGAGGGCGCCCGGCGGGTTCTGCGTGCCGGTGACGCCGTAGTGGTTGGCGCCCGTGACGGACACGAGCATCTTGGGCGGCGACTGGATGGCTCCGTAGGTGCCCTCGGCCGCCGCCGGCGGCGCCACACCGTCCGCCGTCCCCTGGACCAGGGCGACCGGGACGGTGTTGGCGACGGGCGGGTTGCCCGAGCCGCCGGGCGGGCTGTTGTTGGTGCCGAAGAACGCGGCGCCCTTCAGCTCGGCCGGCATGGTCGCGGGCGTACCGCAGAACGGCGGGACGCAGGCGCCCGTGGTCAGCGTCAGCCCGGCCGCGCCGCCGAACGAGTGGCCGAGCAGCACGAGCGAGCCGGTGTCGATCCTGCCGTTCAGCGGCGAGCCGCTCCGGGCGTCCTCGGTACGTGCCCAGGCCACGGTCCAGGACGCCTGGGCCTCCTCGGCGTACAGGCCCGGCTGCCCGAAGATGACCCGGTGGTGGTTGGGCACCACGACGGTGAAGCCGTACCCGGCCACCGCCCGGGCGTACGCCGCGTACGCGGACTTGTCCACGTTGGCGCCCTGGAGCAGCAGGGCCACCGGCAGGTCGGCCTTGATGTCGCCGGGGGCCGGCGCGTACACGTCGGCCGGGTCGCCGTTCACCGTGGTCGCGTACTGGATGGGTCCGGGCGCCGCCTCGGCCGGGGCCTGGAACGCGGCGACCGCGAGCACGGCCGTGGCGAGGGCGGCCCCGGCGGTCCAGCGGCGCCTCACGAACCACTCCTGCGGCGGCGCGGGATGATGAGGAGCGCCGCGCCACTGACCATGACCAGCGCGGAGGCGATCAGGGCGTAGGTGGGCAGGCCGTCGGGGCTGCCGGTGTTGGGCAGGGAGCCTCCGTCGCCACCGCCACCACCGGTCTCGCCACCGCCGCCGGTTTCCCCACCACCACCGCCGCCTCCCCCACCGCCGCCGGTGAAGGTGAGCGGGATCTCGGCGGTGTTGGCCTCCATGTTGGCGCCGAGCGCGGTGACGGCGATGACGCAGGCGCCCGCCTTGGACGCGCACGTGGCGCCCCCGGCCTTGGCGACCATCTTCAGCTTGGCCTCCTTGGCGCCGGCCTGGGTCAGGAAGTTGCCGCTGCTGTCCGAGGTGCCCCGGACGGCGGCGCCGGTGGCCTGCGCGGCGCAGTCGCTCGGCAGCTGGGGCTTGGGCTCGCACAGGCCGAGCGTCACGAACGTCTCGCCGGGGGTCAGGCCGGTCACCGTGACGGTGATGCTGTCCCCGGCCTTGAGGCCGGTGGTCTTGCTCGCGTCGATCTTCGGTGCGGCCAGCGCGGGCTGGGCGAGCGCCAGCACGCAGGCTCCGCTGAGCGCGGCGATGGTACCGGCACGCTTTCTGATGGTGGTCATGAATCGCTCCTTCTGGTCATCGGCTGCGGCGTTGGACGGCGGCGACGGCGGCTCCGGCGAGGATCAGCAGGGCCGCGGTGGCCGCCCAGAGCACGATCGACGGGCCGCCCGTACCCGGGCCCGCGGACGGCGCGGGCGCCGCCGCGGGTGCCTGGGTGGCGCCGCCCTTGAACGACGACCCCTTGAAGCCGACACGGACGACGGCGGTGTTGGCGTTGACGACGGCGGGCGGGTTGGTGGTGGGCAGGGGCGCGGCACCGATGACGCACTGGCGCGCCATGCAGTCGATGCCGTTGAACTTCGTGCGGGCCTTGAGCTTCACGGTGGGGAACGCGCCCTTGGCGTCGATGTTGACGAAGGTCGCGCCGCCGCCGAGATCGCAGTCCTTGAGGCCGTTGGTGTAGCCCTCCCGGCACAGCCCCACGGCCACCGACTTCAGCCCGGGCCGGAAACCGCTTCCGGTGACGGTGATCGCCTCCCCCTCGGAGAGGTCGGTGCCACGGCTGACCTGGAGCGCCGGCGCCGCGGCCCAGTGTGTGGAGGCCCCGTGTGTGGAGGCCCCGTGTGTGGAGACGCCGTGCGTGGAGGAGCCGTACACGGGAACGGCAGGTGCGGGGACGGCCTGTGCGGGCAGGGCCGCGCCGGTGAGCGGGGCCGCCACCAGCGCGGCGAGCGCGAACGCGATCACAGGGCGGAACCTCCGGTGCTGGAGGCCACCGGCGACGGCCGGCGGACCTCGGCGGGTACGGGATCGGGGAGTTCGGTGACGCGGTCATGGCCGACGGTGCAGGCGCGATCCGCGAGTGCCCGGGTCCCTGGCCCCGCCGGTCCGACGAGGACGACGGTGGTGCCGGTGGCGGCCAGGCGCCGCAGGACGGCGTGCGCGGCAGCGGCGCAGGGGCCGTCCGCGATGCCGTCCACCAGCAGCAGCCGGGGCCGGGCGAGCAGGGCCTCGGCGAGCGAGACCAGGCACCGCTCGGGCGCGTTGAGCGTCCCGGCGGCCTCGCCGCCGCGCCCGCGCAGTGCCGGGAACACCTCCAGCACGGAACGGGCGGCGTCCTCCGGCCGGGCGGCCCCCATCGCGCGGGCGTGGCCGGCGAGTCCCTCGGTGATCGGCAGCGCGTCCGGAACGCCCGGATCGGGGCCGGCGAGGTGGCACAGTCCCGGCCTCATCCGGCGCCGGGCGTCCCGTGACCCCAGGTCGGCGCCGTCGAGCAGCACCTTTCCCCGGAACGGGACGCGGCCCGCGAGTGCGGCCAGCAGCGCGCTCGCGCCGGGACCGGTGAGCGCGATGGTCTCCCCCGCCTCCGCCCTCACGTGGATCCGGCGGAGCCGGACCGGTCCCTTCGGGACCGTGAGGGCGCGGACCTCCAGAAAGGACGGCGCCCGCCGCACCTCCGGACCGCGCACGCGCAGGGCCAGGAGGGCGGCGAGGATCGGGGGGACGGCCGTCAGCGTCAGCGCGGATCCCTCGGCGAGCGTCCCCCGCAGGGCGGTGGCGCAGCCGTACCCCGCGAGGCCGCCGACCACGGCCGCGACGGCGGTGAGCCCGGCGGCGGGCAGGTGCCGTTCGTACGGCAGCGGGCGCAGCACGGCGGTGTCGAGCGCGGCGACGGCCAGGCAGGCGGCGGAGGTGGCGACCGCGAATCCGGCGGCGAGGAGCACCGGCCCGGTGGCGGTCGCCATCAGCACCGGCGCCGCCGCGCCGGCCAGCAGCAGCCACGGCAGGGTCCGCGACGCCTCCGCCGCCCGGCGCCCGATCACGACCAGGAGCACGGCGGGCGGCAGTGCCCATGCCAGGTGCCTGACCGGCTCATCGCCGATCAGGTTCCACCGGAAGAGCAGCAGGTGCAGCCCGCCCATGAGCGACGCGCCGACGATCCAGCCTGCCGCCAGGTAGGCGGGCAGGGCGGCGCGCACGTCTTTGACGGCGACGACGTCCCGAAGCCGGGCCACCGGCCGGGCGGGCAGTGCCGGGACGGCGTACGGGACCACGATCGAGGCGAGCGCCAGAAGTGCGGCGAGCACCCCCGCGAAGAGCAGGGCCGTACTGGGCGCGGCGGAGTAGGCCGTCGCGAGCCAGGCGGCGCCGGCCGCCCCGGCGAGCGCGCTGGCCTGGCACCAGGCGGGCGCACCGGGTGCCCGGACGGCCTGCGCCCGGGGCACCATGAGCAGCGGGGCGGCGAGGAGGCCGGCCAGCATCACGCCGGTCGCGAAGACCGGGACGGCGGGCACCAGGCCCGCAAGCGCGATCGCGAGGCAGGCGAGCGCGCCGGCGACGGCGGTGGTGCCGTGCGCGGGCAGGCGCCGCGCCGGCCACAGCACGAGCGGTATCCCGGCGCACGCGAGCAGCAGCCCGGTGAGCGACATGTAGATCACCACGTCACCGGGGACCTTCACGACGCCGCCGAGGGCGTCGGCGAGCAGCAGCACGGTGCCGCCTGCGAGCGTTCCTGCGGCGGGCACGGCGAGTCGGCCCGCCGCGGCGACGGTGGCGCGGCGCGGCGGCAGGGCCGGTGTTGTCATTGGCTTGGTGGTCATCGGCCACCCTCCCCGGCCAGGGCGAGGAACCGGTCCAGCGCCTCCAGGTCGACGGCCTCCACGCCGCCCCCGCGCCGTCCCTCCAGGTAGCCGATCAGCGCGTCCCGGTCGACCACGTACGCGCCCGACGGAGAGCGCGTCGCCGAGTCCAGGTAACCGATCAGGTCGGCGACCTCCACCACGGGCGCGCCGTCCGGAGCCGCCTGATGGATGGTCGCGGGGACCGCCGCGAGGCGGCGACGGCGGCGGGCCCTCGCCCGGCGGCCCAGCGCCAGCCGGATCCCGAGCAGCAGGAGCAGCACCGCCAGCAGGTTCACGCCGAGCAGCCCCCACGGATAGGTGCTGAAGGAGCTCTCGAACGGGACCGAGCCCGCGTACCGGCCGCCGACCACGAAGCGGCCGAACGAGGCGGGCGGCAGCTGCACCGGGATCCGGTACGTGACGGTCTGGCCGGGCCGGAGGGTACCGGTCGCGGGCGCGTCCAGCGGGCTGTCGGGCGTGTCCTCCGCGCCCCAGCCGACGACCAGCGGCGCGTCCACGATGGGTTCCGGGCCGGAGTTGCGGACCTGGAGCACCAGCGTGCGGCGCGGCGTACCGCCGAACAGCTCGCCGCGCTCCCCGCCGCCGACGATCTCCATACCGACCACGTCGGCGCGGACCGGTACGGCGTCGCGGACGATGCGCTCGACGCGGTGCCCCTCGACGGTGAACGGCGCGGTGGCCGTTGCCGGGGCGCCGGTGCCGCCCGGCATGGTCGCGACCCGTACGACGCAGGGGCAGGCGGCGGGCGGTGCCCCGACGGTGAGGCCGGCCTCGAACGTCCCGGCCGGGGCGACCATCGCGGTGACGCCGCGCTCGGTGTCGCAGTCGGCCGAGCCGTGCACCGCGCCGGCGCCGCAGATCTGGACCTGCACGGTCGTCCCGGGCGTCCACGCGCTGCCGCGTACCCGTGCCGATGTTCCCGCCGCAGCCCGGGTGGGCTGGATGCTCACGCCGGGGGCGGCCGCCTGGACCGTCCCGGGCCCGGCCTGCGCCGGCACCGTCTGCGTCGGCACGGTCTGCGCCGGCACGGCCTGCGCCGGAACGGCGAGCGCCGGGACCGCCAGCCCGGCGGCGAGCAGCGCCGTGAGCGCGTGGATCCTCACAGGAACACCCCCGTCTCATCGGGGCCGCCGAGGCCGGCCCGTTCCCGCCAGCGGCGGATCAGCCGGGGCAGCACCGACCACATCAGGAAGACCGACCCGGCCAGGACGATCAGTGCCGCCCAGGGCACCGTGGTGAAGCCGAACTGCGTGCGGGCCCGGATCCCGTTGCCGTCGGTCAGTTCCACCCGGACGGTCACCGCCTCGATCGGCGGGGTGCCGTTCCACGGCAGCGTGATCTCGGTGCGCTGGCCGGGCAGGATCTCCGGCAGCCGCCGGTCGGGCCACTGCTCGATCTCGCGGCCGAACAGGCCGGTGGCCCAGACCCGCGCGGTCGGCGCGATCCGCTGGTTGCCGGTGTTGACGACGGTGTAGCGGATCGTCCCCCGCCCCTCGTTCAGGAACGGGACCAGCGGCTCGGTCCGGGCGACGGTGAGCCCGTCGGGGCGCAGGCCGGGGGTCAGCGGGCCGCTGACCCGCAGGTAGACGCGGGCGCCGACGGCCCGCCGGATCCCGACGCGGGCGCCGCCGCTCTCCTGGACGCTCTCGACGGCGGTGTTCAGCGCGACGATGCCGCCGATGTGCTCGCCCGGGGTGGCGTGCGCGGGGACCTTCACGGTGAACGGGACCTCCTTGGCGGTACGCGCGGGGACCTTCAGGTCCGTGCTCTTCAGGGAGATCCAGGCACCGACGTCCCGGGCCTTCTCCTCGGCCGTGCGCAGCGCGAATCCCGCGTCCCTGGGCGTGTTGTAGGCGTCGGCCCCGTACAGGCGGAAGGTGATGGGGGCCGCGGTCAGGTTCGTGATCCGCACGGCGTCCCGGACGGTCTCGCCGGGCGGTGCCTCCAGCGCGAAGTTCGGCCGCGCGGCCAGGGCCGCGCTGCGGTTGACCGGGCCCACCGACCAGGACCCGTTCCCGTTCGCGGGGGCGGGCGCGGGCGGCGCCGCGGCCCCGCCCGGCGCCGCCGCGAGGGCGGCGCCGGGCGCGGTGGCCAGGGCTGCCGCCGCCGCGGCGGCGGCGATCCGGGATCGGGGGCTCATCGATCACCTCGCGATGGCGTCGAGCGGATGCGGGACGGTCGGGACAAGCTGACGGTCGGGACCGGGCGACGGTCAGGACAGGGTGAGGGTGAGAATGGCGGTGTAGCGGCCGGCGCCGGTGGTCGGCGGAATCGTGAGGTCGAGGCCGGCACCGGCGGTGAAGGTGCCGCCGGTGATCTGGCCGGCACCGTCCGGCGCGCCGCAGAGGGTCGCGGCCGTGGTGGTGCCGAGCGCGCCCGCGCTGCCGGGCGTGACGGTGCCGGATCCGGGGCCGGCGGTGCAGCTCGGGGTCCAGGACAGGTTCCCGGCCGGGATCTTCGTGCCGGCGGCCGAGCCGAAGTCGGTCAGCGTGCCGGTGAGCGACCATCCGGTGGTGCCGCCCCGCGCGTCGACGACCTCGACCTCCTTGAGCGAGCCGGTGGCGTTCTGCTCCGTGCCGTTCAGCGTGACCGGGGTCAGGTCGACCTCGCCCGGCTGCCGGGACATGGTGAGCGGGCCGCCGTTGACGGTCAGGTTGATCTTCTGTTCGGCGCATTCCGAGGCGGGCTTGTCGCCGCACTCACCCTCAGGCGGCGTCACCTTCTCCGTGACGGTCAGCGCGAGCCTCTTGGTGGCCGCGCCCTGGGCGATGATCAGGGTGCGGGCGCCGGCGGCGGCGGACTCGGCGATGGTCCCGGACGCGGTCAGCTTGCCCGCGGCGTCGGCCGAGGCCGTCACGCCGGTGAGGTCCTCCGGCTTGCAGGCGGCGCCGTTGGAGTCGCACAGCGACAGTTCCGCCGCGCCCGGCTGCCAGCCGGTGCCGGTGACGCTGAACGCGCCGCCCTGGGCGACGGTCGGCGGGTCGACCGAGGCGTCCGGCCCCTCCTGCCCGCCCTCCTCGACCGTGATGGTGGCGAGCGCCCCGGGGGCCGCCTTGGGCGTGCAGGTGATGGTCGCCTGGGCGCCGGCGTCGGCGAGGATCGACAGCCCGGCGGGCGCCAGGGTGACGTCACCGGGCGCGGTCAGCGTGACCTTGCCGGAGACCTTGCCGATCGGCAGCTCACCGAAGGCCGGGATCTCCTCGACCCGTTCGGGCGCCTTGATCGGGACGGTGCCCGACTGCGCCCCGGAGACGGTCAGTGACCCGGAGGTGGTCCATTTCTTGACGGGCAGCGGCGCCACCCCGGGAAGGTTGGAGAAGTCGGCCTCGACGCTCACCTCGTCCCCGACCCTCGCCGAGGCCGGGGCCGTCACCGTCACGGTGGCGTTGTAGTCGAACATGGTGCTGAAGATCTGGCACTGGTAGGGGACCTGTCCCGTACCGGCGTGCGCGGTACCCGCCGCCGCGACGGGGATCGCGACCGCGCCGGCCGCGGTGATGGCCGCGGCGGCGCCGCGCAGAACCGTTCGTGAGCGTCTCATCGTGTGTCGCCACTCCTCTCCGCCGCACTCCGTTTCGCACAGGGAAACAAAGTTTCGCAACGTGGACATAGCGAAGCCGCAGCGGACGCGCGATGTCAAGGGATGGCCCGTGCCGGAGACAGAATCGTTTCATTGTGGGGATCGCCGTTTCCCTTTCGCCGGGCTACGGTTCGGGCCATGCGCACGGTCCTGCGAAGCCTGGCCGAGATGTCGTTGACCGCCGGCCTCGTCCTCGCCATGTTCGTCGGCTACCTGTCCTGGGGGACGGGCGAGTACACCCACCGGCGGCAGGGCGACCTGCACGACGACCTCGAACGGCGGTGGAGCTCCGAGCGCGTCCGGAAGCTGGCCGGCACGGGGTCCCGCAGCGGCGGCAGTGGCGCCGCCGCGTCCCCGGCCGTGGCCGACGGCGCCGCGTTCGCCCTGCTGCGCGTGCCGAGGTTCGGTTCGTCGTACCGGTACGCGGTCGTGGAGGGCGTGGACGTCGCGGACCTGCGCAAGGGACCGGGCCACTACCCCGGAACGGCCGGGCCGGGCGAGGTCGGCAACCTGGCCATCGCCGGGCACCGCACCACCTACGGCGGGCCGTTCGAGCGCAACGGCGAGCTGGCACGCGGGGACGAGATCCTCGTCGACACCGCGACCACGACCTACGTCTACAAGGTGACCGGCCGGACCATCGTGCGGCCGAGCCGTACCGATGTCGCCGCGCCGGTACCGATGAAGCCGGGCCGCAAGCCGCGCAAGGCGATGCTGACGCTCACCACCTGCCATCCGAAGTTCTCGGCCGCCTACCGGCTGGTGGTCTTCGCGGAGCTGGCGGGCAAGCGGTCGCGCACCGCCGGTACCTGAACAGCCCGTGTTAACGTTCCCCACACCGAAACATCGTTTCCATAGCGAGGGGGATGGTCGTGGGGGCTCACGCGCACGGCTGGTGGATCCTGCTGCACCTGGTGCTCTTCGTCTTCTGGCTGGGCGGCGACCTCGGGGTCTTCTACTCCAGCCGGTACGTGCTCAGGCCCGATCTGACCCCGGCCGCCCGCGCCACCGCGCTCGGCGTCATGAGCGGGCTCGACCTCGGCCCGAAGGTCTGCCTGGTGCTGTTCCTGCCGAGCGGGGTGACGCTGATGGCGCTCGACCCGCACGGCGCCGAACTGTTCGGCATGCCCGCCTTCGGCTGGTGGCAGGTCACGCTGGTCTGGGTCTTCGCGCTGGCCTGGCTGGCGGCCACCGTCGCCGACCACCGCACGCACGGAAGGTTCCCGTGGGTGCGCCGCGCCGACTGGACGGTACGGATCGTCCTGGTCACGGCGCTGGCCGCCGTCGCGGGCTACACGCTGCTGGCCGACCGGCCGTTCGGTGTCGGCACCGATCCGCGCTGGCTCGGCGCCAAGCTGGCCCTGTACGCCGCGGCCATCGCCTGCGGGCTGGGCATCCGCGTCATGCTGCGCCCTTTCGGGCCCGCCTTCGGCGCGCTGATGAACGACGGGTCCACACCGCGGATCGAGCGCGCCCTCAAGCGCTCGGTGGACGGCTGCCTGCCGTACGTGTTCGGCATCTGGACGGCCGTCCTGGCCGCGGCCGCCCTCGGCGTCTTCAAGCCCGGCGCCGACCTCTGAGCGGTGGCCGGTCCTCAGCCGTCGTGGCCGAGCCGGCCGGAGATGCGGCTCGCGGCCTCCAGCAGTGGCGGCGCGCACTCGGCCATCCGGGCCTTGAACCGGGTCAGCGGGCCGGCCACGCTCACCGCCGCGATCACCCGGCCGTCATGGTCGAAGATCGGCGCGGCGATCGACGCGGTGCCCTCCTGCCGCTCGCCCTGGGACGAGGCGTACCCGCGCTTGCGGATCGCCGCCAGCTCCTTGCGCAGCCGGGACTCGTCGACGATCGTCCTGCCGGTGAGGGCCTTCAGCCCGTGCCGGCCCAGCAGCCCGTCGACCTCCACCGGGTCCAGGAAGGCCAGGATCGCCTTGGACGAGCTGCCCGCGTGCAGCGGGTACGGGATGCCGAGGCTGACGTCGACGCGCAGCTCGTGCGGCGGGACGACCTGGTCGACGTACAGCCGGGTGTCGCCCCGGCGGATCGACAGGGTGGTGGTCTCCCCCACCTCCTGGGAGAGGCGGCGCAGCTCGGGGGCGGCCATCGCGCGCAGGTCCATCCGGGCCAGGTAGGCGCGGCCGAGCCCGATCGCGGCGTGCCCGAGCGCGTACCTGCGCGACACCGGGTCGACGGTGATCAGGTCGCGGCTGCGCAGCGCGGTGAGGATGCGGTGCACGGCGGCCTTGGTCAGGTCCAGCTCGGTGGCGATCTCGGTCACCCCCAGGTCGGGGCGGCTGCTGCGGCCGAACAGCAGCAGCACGTCCATCGCGCGCTCGACGGCGGCGATCGACCGGCTCTGGCCCTCCCCTTCCTCGGCGGCGGGCGCGGGGGTGTTCTGGGAGGTCGCACTGCGCGACACGGCGGTTCCTTCCGACGGACCACGGAACAGCCGCAGTCTAGGGCATCGCGTTTCCCTTAGGGAAACACCATGCCCGATTCCGGCGTTGACACCCGATCCCGACGATCGTTACCGTGAGCGTGACGATGTTTCCTTTAGCGAAACGAAGGGCCCGATGCCGTGACGGTCGACGCGCAGACGTTCCGGGCGGTGCTGGGCCAGTGGCCGACCGGCGTCGCGGTCGTCACCACCACGGCGGGCGACCGCCGGCACGGCATGACGGCCAGCTCGTTCAGCAGCGTCAGCCTCGACCCGCCGCTGGTGCTGGTCTGCCTCGCCAGGGACATCCACACGCACGAGCTGATCGAGCGCAGCGGCGTGTTCGCCGTCAGCTTCCTCGGCAAGGACCAGGCCGCCGTCGGCCACCGGTTCGCCGGCCGCGACCCGGGCGACCGGTTCGCCGGCCAGCCGTGGACACCCGCGCCGACCGGCGCCCCCGTGCTCGGCGGGGCGCTGGCCTGGCTGGACTGCCGGGTCGCGCACGCCTACCCCGGCGGCGACCACACCATCTTCGTGGGCGAGGTGCTGGCGGCCGAGGTCTGCCGCCGCACCGCCCCGCTGCTCTTCCACTCCCGCGCCTGGGGCCAGCTCGCCGACCCGCTGCCGGACGAGGTGACGCTCGCCGACACCGGCCTGGCGGCCGCGCTGGACCGCCGGCTGCGCGGCTCCGGCTCCGCCCGGACCCGGGTCACCCCGGCCGGAGCGGCCCGGCTGCTGGACTCCGTCCGCGCGGCCGGAGTTCGTGTCCGGGTCCCGGCGACCGCCCTCCCCTTGCCCGGTCCGGCCGGCCGCGCCCGTGAGCCGGGTCCCGCGGCCCTCGGCCGCCCGTCCTGGTCGACGCTGGTCGAGGAGCCCGCACGGCTGCCGGCGCTGCCGCCCGGGGCCCCGGTCATGGTCGAGGTCACCGACGCCCCGGGCGCTCCCCGCCTGATCGGCGCGGCGCGCGAGCGCGGTCTCGCCGTGGTCGGACGCGTCCCCGACGCGTTCGCGCCCGCCAGGGAGGCCGAGGTCCTCGCCGCCGCCGACCGGCTGGTCGCGGCCGGCTGCGCCGAGGTCGCCCTGGACGAAGGCCCGGAGGCCGCCTCACCGCTGCAGGTCCGCAACCTGCTCCAGGAGGCGGTGCCCCGGACCCGCCCGGTGCCCCTGCGCGTGCGGCTGCGCGAGGCGTACGGGCTGGGACCGGCGAACGCGCTGACCGCCATGAAGAGCGGCGTGCGGCACTTCGACGCGACGCTCGGCGGCATCGACGGCGGGCTGTGCGCGGAGGACGTGCTGTTCCTGGCCGCCCGGCTCGGCGTCGCCGCACCGATCGACCGGGCCGCGCTGGTCGCGGCCGCCACGGACCTCGAGGCGATCTGGGGCTCGGTGCTGCCCGGCCGCACCTACCGCCTCGACCACCTCGCATCCTGACCACCCGAAGGGGGATCCAGCCGATGACCCAGCCGATGACGCTGACCGGCGAACGGCTCGTCGAGAACATGACCGGCGCCGAGCGCGAACGGGCCGCACGCGTGGAGTCGGTCCTGCCCGCGCTGCGCGAGGCCGCCGCCGCCGCGGACGCCGCCGCCGAGTTCCCGATCGGGCACGTGGCGCTGCTGCGCGAGGCCGGGCTGCTCGGCCTCGTGGTGCCCGCCGAGTACGGCGGGCTCGGCGGCGGGCTGCGCGACCTGGCCGCCGCCACCTACGCGATGGGCACCGCCTGCCCGTCGACCGCCCTGTCGTACTTCTTCCACAACACCAGCGCCTCGCGCGGCCTGCTCCCGCTGGAGGCGGTCGAGGCCGGGCTGTTCACCGGCGACGAGGAGGTCAAGCCGGTCCGGGCGTTCGCCGAGAAGGTGCTGAGCCGGATGGCCGCCGGGACCTGGATGGCCAACTTCGCCAGCGAGGAGGTCAAGAGCTCCAGCGCGAACATCGCCATCGCCACGACCGCCGTCCCGGCCGAGGGCGGCTGGGTCCTGAACGGGGTGAAGTCGTTCGGCTGCGCCACCGGGGTCGCCGACACCTACCTGGTGACCGCCCGCCTGGACGGTACGTCCGACGCCGACGGGCTGGCCCTGTTCCTGGTGCCGCGCGACGCGCCCGGCGTCGCGTCCCGTACCCCGTGGAACGGGCTGGGCATGCGCGCCTCCAACAACCACGGGGTGACGCTCACCGACGTGTTCATCCCGGCCGAGGAGGCGCTCACCGTCCCCGGCTCGTTCGTGCGGATGCTGCGGATGAGCCGGGGCAGCTTCGTCGGGAACCAGCTGGCCATCTCGGCCTGCTACCTCGGGACGGCGCAGACGGTGTACGACTTCGCCATCGACCGGCTCACCCGCAAGAAGTTCGCCGACTCCGGGCGCCCGATCGCGTCCTCCCCGATGCACCAGGTCATCATCGGGGACATGACCGAGCGGCTCGAGACGGCCTACCTCTGGATCCGCCGCCAGCTGGAGCTGGAGACCTCCGAGCCGCCGCTGCGGCCCAAGCCGGAGGTCTACCGGCAGTGGCGGATCGCCAAGGGCGACATCGCCGAGTCGTGCTTCCAGGTCGCCGTGGGCGCGTTCAAGGCCTGCGGTACCTCCGCCGCGATGATGGACGGCATCATCGGGCGCGCCATGCGCGACCTGGCGATGGGACTGGTGATGACGTTCCCGGCCGAGCGCGGCCGGCTCGAGGCCGCGCAGGTCGTGACCCAGGACCGGGAGACCGAGCTGTTCGCGAGCGTGCCCAAGTGATCCCGCCGCATCGCGACCTGGTCGACGGGGAATGGGCGGACGCCCCGCCCGGCGCCGGCCCGGTCCTGGAGGACCCGGCCACCGGTGCGGAGCTGGGCCCGTCCCCTGTCACCGGGGAGGAGCGCCTGGAACGGGCGCTCGCCGCCGCCGACAGCGCCGCCGGTGACTGGGCCGACGTCCCGGCCTCCGAACGGGCGGACCTGCTGGACGGGGTCGCCGCCGCCCTGGAGCCCGTGGTCGCCGAGATCACCGCCCTGGAGGCCGCGGCCACCGGCGTCCCGATCCGGCAGGCGGCCCCCCTCGGCGTGATCGTGACCGGTGCGTTCCGGCTGGCCGCCGAGCAGTTGCGCGGCGGCGGCCTGGACGCGGCGTTCACCCGCGAGGACGGCCGGGCGGTCGAGGTGCGGCGGCTGCCGTGGGGTCCCGCCCTGTGCCTGGTCCCGTGGAACGCCCCGGCGCCGATGGCCGCGCACAAGGTCGCCAACGCGCTGGCGGCCGGGTGCCCGGCGATCCTCAAGCCCAGCGAGTACGCCCCGTACGGGAGCCAGCGGTTCGCCGAGGCCGTCGCGGGCGCGCTCGCGGAACGCGGCGTCCCCGACGGTGTCTTCCAGTTCGTCCACGGCGACGGGAGCACCGGCGCGCGGCTGACCGGCGATCCCCGGATCCGGGCCGTGTCGTTCACCGGCGGGGCCGCCGGCGGCGGGTCGGTGGCCGCCGCCTGCGCCGCCGGGATCAAGCCCGTCCAGCTGGAACTGGGCGGCAACAACCCGCTGGTCGTCATGCCGGACGCCGGCATCGGGCGCGCCGCACGCGCCGCCGTGGACCTGCTCACCACCCTGAACGGCCAGTGGTGCCGGGCCCTCGGCCGCCTGATCGTGCCGGCGGAGGCCCAGGACGCACTGCTGGAGGCGATCGGCGAGCGGCTCGCGGCCCTGCGCGCGGGCCCGCCCCTGGATCCGGAGACCGACCTCGGACCGCTGGTCCACTCCCGGCACCGCGCTCACGTCGCCGATCGCCGCGACGCGCTCGGCGGCCGGATCCTGGCCACCACCAAGGTCCCCGACCAGGGCAACTACCTGGCGCCCGCGCTGGTCACGGGGGTGGACCCGGCGGCCGCCATGGAGGAGATCTTCGGGCCGGTCGCGACCGTCCACCCGTACCGCACGCTCACCGAGGCCGTCGCGCTGGCCAACGGCACGGCGTACGGGCTGGAGGCGTACGTGACCGGTACCGACGAGGACGCGGCGCTGGCCGTCGCCCGCCGGATCCGCGCCGGCGAGGTCAAGGTCAACGGCTCCAGCGTGCTGAGCCTGCACCTGTTCGCGCCGCGCCCCGCGTGGGGGGCGTCCGGGCTGGGCGAGGAGGGCACCGCCGAGACGCTTCACTTCTTCACCAACCCGCGCGTCGTCGGCGTCGAGGACGGCTTCGCACTGCACTCCAGGGACAGGCTGCACTCCAGGGAAACGCCGCACTCCAGGGAAACGCCGTGACGCGGGTGCTGGTCGCCGGGGCGGGGCCGGTCGGGCTGACCGCCGCGCTGGCCCTGGCCCGGCGCGGCGTACCGGTCACGGTCCTGGAGGCGGGCCCGGACCTGGCGGCGGAGTCGCGCGCCTCCACGTTCCATCCGCCGTCCCTGGAGATGCTGGCCGATCTCGGCGTGCTCGACGCGCTGCTGGAGCGCGGCCTGGTCTCGCGGACCTTCCAGTACCGGGAGCGGCGCGGCGGGATCATCGCCGAGCTGGACCTGTCGGTGCTGGCGGGCGACACCCCGTACCCGTTCCGCGTGCAGTGCGAGCAGAGCAAGCTCACCCCGATCCTGCGGGACCGGCTGCTCGCGGCGGGCGGCGAGGTGCGCTTCGGCGCCGACGTCCGGTCGGTGCTGCCGCACGCGGGCGGGGTGGAGATCAGCACGGCGGACGGCGAACGGTTCCGCGGCGGCTGGCTGATCGGCGCGGACGGCGCGGGCTCGGCGGTACGACACGCCCTGGGAGTGCCGTTCGAGGGCATGACGTACCCGGAACGGTTCCTGGTCGCCTCGACCCGTACCGACGTCGCGGAGCTGCTGCCCGGCATCGCCGCTGTGAACTACGTCTTCGACCCGGACGAGTGGCTGGTGATGCTGCGCACGCCCGACCACTGGCGGGTGCTGTTCCCGACGCCGGAGGGCACCGGCGACGGCGACGAGCTCAAGCGGCTTCCGGACCGGCTCCGCGGCGTCGCCGACACCTCGTGGGACGTCGCGCACGCCACCCTCTACCGGGTGCACCAGCGGATCGCCGGAACGTTCCGGCACGGCCGGGTGCTGCTGGCCGGGGACGCTGCGCACGTCAACAACCCGCTCGGCGGAATGGGCATGAACAGCGGCATTCACGACGCCGTGCTGATGGCGGACGCGCTCGCCGCCGTCATCGAGGGCGGCCCCGACGAAGCGCTCGACGCCGTGGCGGAGGCGCGCCGCGAAACGGCGCGGACCTTCGTGCAGCGCGCGACGCACGCCAACTGGGAGCGGCTCCGTTCCGGCGATCCGGCCGAGTACCACGGCGAGCTGCGGAAGCTGGCCGGCGACCCGGTGGAGGCGCGGCGGTACCTGCTGCGCAGCTCCATGATCGCCTCACTGCGCGACGTGGCCTGATGCCGGCCGAGATCGTCCGGGAGAACCCGGCCCGGTCGGCGGAGATCGTGGGCCGCGTCCCCGTGGCGGACGCGGCCGAGGTGGACCGGGCCGTCCGCGCCGCCACCGAGCGGCAGCGCTCCTGGCGCGACGTGCCCGCCGAGGAGCGGGCCATGGTCCTGCGCCGGGCCGCCGACGCGATCGAGGCCATGCCGGGCACGGCGGTCCTGCTGGCCCGCGAGACCGGCAAGCCGCTGGCCGACTGTGCGGGCGAACTGCGGTTCTCCGTCGCGTACCTGCGCTGGGCCGCCGCGCACGCGCCCGCCGCGTACGCCGACCGCGAGACCGACGACGCGGCCGGACGGCTGGTACTGCGGCGCCGCCCGTACGGGGTTGTCGCGGCCATCACGCCGTGGAACGCGCCGATCGTCCTCGCCCTGCTCAAGGTCGGCCCGGCGCTCGCGGCGGGCAACACCGCCGTGGTCAAGCCGTCTCCGCTGGCACCGCTGACGATCACGAAGGTGCTGGCCGCGTTCCCGGCAGGGCTGGTGCACGTCGTACACGGTGGCGCCGAGGCGGGCCGCGCGCTGGTGGGACATTCGGCGGTCCACCGGGTCGCCTTCACCGGCGGTGCCGAGGCCGGCCGCGCCATCGGGGCGGCCGCCGCCAGGGCGCTCACACCGGCGGTGCTCGAGCTGGGCGGCAACGACCCGGTCGTGCTGCTGGACGACGCGGACCTGTCCGACGCGGCGATGGACCGGCTGGTGATGGCCTCCTTCGCCACCGCCGGGCAGGTCTGCATGGCGGCCAAGCGGCTGTACGCGCCACGCGCGCGGCTGGCCGAGATCCGCGAGGCGTACCTGGCTGCGGCGGAACGGGTGCTGGTGCTCGGCGACCCGCTCGCCGAGGGGACGACGGTCGGCCCGGTCGTCTCGGCGCCGGCCGCGGACCGGGTCCGGGCGCTGATCGCCGGCTCGGCGGAACGGGGCGGCACCGTCACCGAACTGGGCGCGGTACGTGTCGAGCTGGAACGGGGCCACTTCGTCCGGCCGGTACTGGTCATGGACGTGGCCGACGACGCCCCGGTGGTGGCCGAGGAGCAGTTCGGCCCCGTCGTGCCGCTGCTGGCCTATGACACCGAGGACGAGGCGGTGGCCCGTGCCAACGCGGGCGATCTCGGCCTCGGCGCCTCGGTCTGGTCGGCCGACGAGGAGCGCGCGTTCGCGTTCGCCCGCCGCTTCGAGGCGGGCTTCACCTTCGTCAACACCCACAACCGCACCGGAATGGCGCTGCACGCCCCGTTCGGCGGGGTGAAGCGCAGCGGCCACGGCCGCGAGTACGGCGTCGAGGGGCTGCTGGAGTACGTGCAGACGTGCGCCGTCCACGCCCCCGCCGCGTTCCGCGCGGGCGGCCGCGGAATGGCCGCGGGCGCCTACCCCGCGTGACGGCCCGCCCCAGCGTTACCGAATCGCGTTCCACACCTCTTGCCTTCCGTCCCCTGCCACCGCTTAATGGAGGCACCATTGGAAACGCCGTTTCCCTATAGGAAACAGCGTCGGTTGCCTTCGGAGGCAGCATGCGCGCCGTCCATGCCATCCGCACCCTCGCCACGGCCAGCGCCGCCGCACTCGCGGTCACCGCACTCGGCCCCATCGCCCCCGCCCAGGCCGCGGTCACCCGCGTCCAGACCACCGTCGAGATCCGCTGCGCGTTCACGATGCTGAACCAGAGCGCCGACTGGTACCTCCCGGCGGGCCAGCCGAAGGGGCTCGTCTGGCTCCAGCACGGCTTCGTCCGCGCCAACGACCACGTCGCGGACCTCGCCGGGAAGTACGCCTCGGCCGGCTACCTGGTCTTCGCGCCCACGCTGCCCTCGGCCCACTGGCTGGGCTGCACGCTGCAGAACATCGGCAACAACACCGAATTCCTCGGCAATGTCGCCGACCTGTTCGGGAAGATGGCCGACCCATCCGACAAGCTCGGGCGCAGCTTCGCCAGGGCTAAGGCGGACGCGGGCCGGCCGGAGCTCACCCTGCCCGACAAGCTCGTCTTCTCCGGGCACTCGGCCGGCGGCGAGGCCGTCACCTACGTCGCGGGCCGGATCCGCGCCGACCACCCGGCCGCGTGGTCGCGCGTGCGCGGCCTGGTCCTGCTGGACCCGGTGAAGTCGTTCATCGGCAGCAATCTCAACACCGGCCTGGACGCGATGCGCGGGACCGGGCGCACGGTCCGTACGATCTCCGCGCCCGACGGCACCTGCAACAACAGCGGCAGCGGGACCGACGCCGTCCAGGCCAAGGTGAGCGGGCCGTTCGTCGGCGTCCGCCTCACCGGCGGCGCGCACACCGACGCCGAGGGCGCCAGCACCGACACCGTGGGCACCGTCGCCTGCGGTACGCCCAAGGCCGCCAACATCGCGATCCTGCAGACGTTCGCGGGCGCCTGGGCCAAGGACGCCTTCGACGGCACCCAGACGCCCGCGTACCTGCCCGGCGGCTCCTACTACCAGGGCCTGCTGAACGGCGGCCAGATCGAGACGCTCGCCGGCGCCTCCTGACCGCGCCCCCCGACCGGGGGATTCCGCACCACTCGCAGCTGTTCCACTGAGAGAACGGGGCACGATGAGCGCCACGACCGAACCCTCACCGGCCCCGCTCCCCAGGATCACGGCGTACGCCGGGCGGCCGCCGGTCCCCGTCGATCCGGGGCGCGCCGCCCCGTTCGGCTGGTGGCCGGCGGCCTGCATCGCCCTGGTGGCGCTGATCGACCGGGTCGAGGCCAACCTGATGGCGGGGGCACTCCCCCGCATCCAGGAGGAGTTCGGCTTCTCCGACACCGCCGGCGGCGCCATCGCCACCGCCGCCGCCCTGGCCGGGGTGATCCTCCTCATCCCGGCCGGGCGGCTCGCGGACCGCACCCGGCGGACCTGGACCATCGCCGCCGTCGTGGCGATCTGGTCGGTCCTGACGCTGGGCAGCGGTCTGGTCCAGTCGTACGCGATGCTGTTCACGGTCCGGGTCTTCCTCGGCGGCGCCGGACTGCTCTACAACCCCTCGGGCTCCAGCCTCATCGCCGACTACTACCCGGGCCCAGGCCGGGCCCGCGCGTACGGGCTGGAGCGCTTCGCCTACTACTCCGGCCTGCCGCTGGGCATCATGGCGGGCGGCGCCCTGGCCCAGGCGTTCGGCTGGCGCATGATGTTCTTCCTGGTGGCCATACCAGGCGCCGTCATCGCGCTGCTCTGCCTGACCATCCGGGAGCCTGTACGCGGCCTGGGCGACCGCATCGAAGCCATGCGCGCCGACGCCGCGGGTGCCACGCCCGACGCTTCCCCGGACGCCGCACCAGCACCCGCACCGGCAACGGCACCGGCACCGGCAACGGCGGAAACCGCGGGACCTGCGGTAGCGGCGCCCAAGGAGCCGATGGCCGCGCAGCTGCGCACACTGCTGGCGATCCCCACGCTGCGTTCGGTGGTCCTGGGTCTGACGATGCTGTTCTTCGGGCTCGGCGGTCTCTTCTACTGGATGCCCAGCTACTACCAGCGCGCCTACGACCTGGCCGAAGGCCCGGCGGCGGCCATCGCCGGAGGCGTGGGACTGGCCGGGATGGTCCTCGGCACCCTGCTGGGCAGCCGGTACGGGGATCGGCGGCACGGACTGTCCCCCGGCTGGCGGGTCCACATCGGCGCGATCGGCCTGGCGGTCGGCACCGCGGGCCTGGCGGGGGCGGTGCTGATCCCGGCGCTGCCCGGGCAGATCGCGTTCTACTTCCTGGCCAACACCGGCTTCTCCATCGCGATCCCCAACCTCACGGCGGCCACCGCCGACGTCGTCAGCGCCGGCCGCCGGGGGATGGGGTTCGCGGTGCTCCAGTTCCTGATCACGCTGGGCGGCGCGGCGGGACCGCTCATGGTGGGCGCGGCCTCCGACCTGACCGGCTCGCTGCGCGGCGCGTTCACCGTCCTGCTGCTGCCGCTGCTGGCGGGCACCCTGGTCACCTTCGGCGGGCGGCGGCACTACGACGCCGACGCCGCCCACGCCCTCCCGCCCGCCACCCCCCGTTGACTCGTGGCGTGTTCGCCTCCACGGGCGGCGCCATGGGCGAACACGCCACGAGTCAACGTTCGTAGTCGACCACGGAACGTGCGGACAGGCGCGGGCGGAGCCAGCCGGCGACCTCCAGGTGAGCGGGATGCCCCTGGTAGCCGCGCAGCGCGTCCGCCGAGTCGTGGGTGGTGGTCATGCACAGGTCGAAGGACACCTCGGTGCGCAGGACGTCCAGCCCGACGGTGATGGAGCGGATCTCGGCGACCGTTCCGGCGAGGCCTTCCAGCAGTTCCTTGGCCTTGGGCGCGTCGGCGGGGTCGGTGAACTTCATCAGGACGACATGGGTGAGCATCCGCGGCCTCCGGGCTGGTCGGCGTGAAGTTTCCGCCCCGGGGATCTGGCGGGCGGGTGGACCGCGATTGTAGAGTTTGGAAACAGCGTTTCGCTAGTGGAACCACTCTTCGAGAGCCGGGAGGCCGCATGGGTCCGGTCCGGGTCGCCGCCGTCCAGTTCGCCGCCGGCCTGGACGTCGCCGGCAACCTCGCCACCTGCCTGCGGATGGCCGACCGGGCGGCGGCGGAGGGGGCACGGCTGATCGTGTTCCCGGAATTCTGCAACCGGCTGTCCTGGTACGAGGACCGCGGCGCCGCCCGCCGCGCCGCCTGCACCCTGGACGGCCCGTTCCTGACCGCGATCGCCGCCAAGGCCGCCGAGCACCGCGTCCATCTCAAGATCAACGTGACGCTGGCCCGCGGCGGCCGGGTCACCGTCGCCGGGCTCCTGTACGGCCCGGACGGCGCGCTGCTCGGCCGGTCCGACAAGCTCACCCTGATGGGCGCCGAGGGCGACCACCTCGATCCCGGCACCACGGCGGGTCCCGTCATCGCCACCCCGCACGGCCGCCTCGGCCTGTACTCCTGCATGGAGGGCGTCACCAGCGACGTCCCCCGGGACCTGGCGGTACGCGGTGCGCAGGTACTGCTCAACAGCCTCAACTCCTTCGCCACCGACGAGGCGAGCCTGCACGTCCCGGTCCGGGCCGCCGAGAACAGGGTGTGGGTGGTGGCGGCCAACAAGGTCGGCCCGCTGCTGCCCACCGCCCTGCTGCCCGCGATCGCCGAGCGGCTCGGCGTCCCGCCCGGCCTGCTGGACGGCGCGGGCGAGAGCCAGATCGTGGCGCCCGACGGGACGGTGGTGGCCAAGGGTCCGCGCACCGGCGAGGCGGTCGTCGTCGCCGACATCGATCCCGCGCTCGCCGACGGCAAGGCCCGCCCGGACGGCACCGACCTGTTCGCCGCCCGCAGGCCGGGGCTGTACGCCCCGATCGTGCGGCCGCCGCTTCCCCGTACCGCCGCGCCCGGTGCGGGGAAGCTGGCGGTCGCCGCCGTTCGCTCCCCCGAACTGGTCGGCGAGGCCGCGAGGGCGGGCGCCGAGCTGATCGTCCTGCCGGAGCTGGCGTTCGGCGCGGATGCCGACCCGGCGGCCGTCGTCGAGACCCTGGCCCGCGCGGTCGAAGGCACCTCCGCGCACGTGGTGACGAGCGTTCGGACGGGTGCCGCGCACACCGCGTACCTGGTGAACGCGGACGGCCTCGCGGGCGCCCAGCCCCAGCTGCACGCCAGCGCCCGGCACGCCTCCTGGGCCACCGAGTACGGCGAGCACCTGGAGATCTTCACGCTCGAATGGGGACGCCTCGCGCTGGTCGTCGGCGACGACGCGCTCTACCCCGAGACGTTCCGGCTCGCCGCGATCGCCGAGGCCGACGTCGTGGCGGTGCCGTTCACGCCGCGAGAGGAGTGGGAGACCGCGCTCGGCCTGCCCGAGCGCGCCGCCGAGAACCGGCTGAACGTCATCGCCTCCGGTCCGGACGACGGCCTCATCCTGGACCTGCCCGCCGACTTCACCCTCTGGACGTCCTGGGACGGGCCGTTCGAGGGCCGCATCAGCCACCCCCTGGTCACCCGCGCATCCCGTCCCGTCACGGTGGCGGCCGTCCACCCTGCCCAGGCCGTCAACCGGCTCGTCTCCAAGAACACCGACCTGGTCGGCGGGCGTCCCGCGCACGCGCTCGCCGCGCTGGCCCACGACGCGCCTGACGACGAAGCACCCGACGACGAAGCACCGGCCGACGGAACACCGGCCGTCACGCACTGAGCGGAGCCCCCTTTGAAGGAAACCCTGCAGCACGTCGAGCAGATGCTGGACGAGTCACCCGTCATCGACGTGACCGAGACCTTCCAGCGCTTCGCGTCCATCCTGACCGGGCTGAAGGCGAGGATCGACGCGCGGTTCGAGCTGTCCCGCGACCCGTCCACCGAGGCCCTGGAGTCGTACGGGAACCCGCCCGAGAGCCCCGGCGGGCGGCTGGCGGCCTACAGCGGGCCCGAGGTCGACTGGATGGTGCACTCCTGGCTCGGCAATCCGACGGCGGGGTTCGCCAACCTGCACCTGACCGTGTGGCTCGGCCCGCACATCCGGGTCCCGCACCTCGGCATCGCGCTCCTGGTGTGGCCGGAGGGCTGGTTCTACGTCGACTCCGTCCCGCGCGCCAACCTGCTCGCCGACGGCGCGTACTACGACGCCTACTACGAGCCCCTCAACGAGGGGTGGCTGACCGTACGGGAGGAGAACCCGGAGCTGGAGTGGTTCACCAGCCGGGCCGGCTTCATCCGGGCGAGCCTGTCGCCCACCGCGCACTGCCACTCCTTCCCCCGTTCGGACAAGAACATCGACCTGGTCGAGCGGCTGCTGAACGAGCACGTGGACCGCTGGCTCGGCTGGGTCGACGAGGCCGCGCCCGTCCCCGAGGAGGAACGGGCCGGACTGGCCGCCGCCGACCTCGCCACCCGGCGCAACATCGCCGAGCGCGACCCCGCGAACGTGATGGGCGTCCGCTACTTCGGCCAGGAGACCACCGACCGCCTCGTCCGCGCCCTGTGGGGCGGCGACCGAGAGCTGCCGCGCCCATGAGCGTCCGCTCCCTGTGGTGGTCGGCCGCCACCGGTGACTCGCCGCCGTTCGGTATCGCCCACCTGAAGGTCTACTATCCGGCCCGCGCCGAGGGCACCGACGCCGAGCGGCTGACCGGGGTGTTCCCGCCCGATCCGGCGGGTGCCCCGTACCCGGTGGTGCTGTTCTGCTCCGGCGTGAACGTCGAGCAGGCCGCCTACCGGCCACTGGCCGCCGACATCGCCGCCGCCGGTTTCGTCGTGGTGACGTTCGACCGGGTGGCCGAGCTGTTCGGCGGGCAGTACGGCCTCACACCCGGCGTGGACCTGGACGCGGCCCGGCCCGATGCGTACGGGACCCGCCCCACCTGCCCGGCCATCCCCGCCGTACTGGACGCGCTGGACGGGATCGACCTGCTCAAGGGCATGCTCGACCTGGACCGGGTCGCGCTCGGCGGGCACTCGGCCGGCGGCACCGTGGTACTCCAGTCGGCCCGGTTCGTCCCGGGCGTGCGGGCCTGCTTCGCCTACGGCACCCACACCATGGTCGCCACCATGCTGGGCTGGCCCGCCGGTACCGTCCTGCCCGCCCAGGTCGACTGCCCGGTACTGCTGGGCGTCGGTACCCGGGACGGCGTGATCGCGGGCAGCTCGGACCGGTACGGCGAGCCGAGCCCGTCCGACCCGGTCAGCCGTACGTTCACCGAGGCGCTGGACGGACCGGGCGACCTGCTCGCCGTGGTGAAGGGCGCCAACCACTTCGCCGTCGCCGACCCGGTCGACCCGACCGCCGCCCGCGCCTTCCTCGATCTGGACCCCGAGACCGACCCCGCCGCGGGCCGCCGTGCCTTCACGGACCTGGTCGTGACGTTCCTGCGCGCCCACGTGCGCGGCGAGGACGTGACCCCGAGCGCCGACCCGGCGCTCATCGACCTGCGGCGCCGATAGGAGCCCCCATGCTCAAGAACTTCTGGTACGCGGTCGAGTTCGCGCACGCGGTCACCCGTGCCCCGAAAAGGGTGACGTGCCTCGGCCAGGACTTCGTCCTCTACCGCAAGCGCGACGGGACCGTGGTCTGCCTCTCCGACCTGTGCGTGCACCGGGGCGCCGCACTGTCGGCGGGCTCGCTGCACGGCGACCGGATCGCCTGCCCGTACCACGGCTGGCAGTACGAGCCGGACGGCGCCTGCGCGAAGATCCCGGCCAATCCGGAGGGGCGCGGCATCCCGAAGAAGGCCCGCGTCGACTCCTATCCGGTCCGCGAGCAGGCGGGGATGATCTGGGCGTTCCTCGGCGACCTGCCGGAGGACGAGCGGCCGCCGATCCCGGAGTTCCCCGAGCACGAGGACCCCGCGTTCGCCACCGTGTACGTCGAGATGGTCATCGAGGCCAACTACGAGCGGACGTTCGAGAACGTGGTGGACGCCGCGCACACGCCGTTCGTGCACGGCACCCGGTTCGGGAACCCGGACAAGCCACAGATCCCCGACTACGACATCACCGAGGACGACTGGTCGGCGGTGGCCGACATCCGGCTCAGCCCGCCGCCCGCCCGGGGCCTGTGGAAGCGGCTCTACAAGGAGCGGCCCGCGGAGGTCGTGGTCACCAACGGCTGGTACCTGCCGAACATCGTCAAGCTGCACGTCCGGCTGCCGTTCGGCGACATGATCCTCTACGACCACAACATCCCGCTGAGCCGGGACCGCACCCTCGTCAAGATCGTCGGGTACCGCAACTTCTTCACCGGCAAGTGGGCCGACCGCGACGCCCGCAAGCGGATCCGCAGCATCCTGCTGCAGGACAAGCCCGTGGTGGAGAGCCAGCGCCCCGAACTGCTGCCCTACGACCTGCCCGACGAGCTGCACCTGCGCAGCGACGCCCTCCAGGTCGCCTACCGGCGGCGCCGCCAGAAGCTCATGGCCGACGGCTGGTGGGTCGGCGACGACGACGCGGCGGTCGCCGGCGGGCGGGCCGGGAACGCCGCCGTCATCCCCTCCCCGGCCCGCCGGGAGCACCCCGAACTGGCACGGGCCTGGCAGCACCGCGCCCGCGGCGCCGCCCCTGATCTCGGGCCCGCGTCCGAACCCGTCCCGGACCCCGATCCCGGCCCCGCCCCCGCACCCCACGAACGGATCACCGAAGGAGAGAGCGCGTGAGCGTGTCGCGGCCCAAGGCCCTGTGCGATCGGACACTCGCGGCGCTGGCCGGCATCGAGGAGCTGACCGCCGTCCGCACGAAGGACCTGATCGGCGCCATGTCCCCCGGAAGGTCCCCGGTCGGCACGCTGGAGGTCCTGCGCGGCGACCGGATCGCCAAGGTCGTCCGCATCGGCCTCACCGTCGAGGCGATCGGCATGGACAGCCACATGGTCTTCGCCTTCACCGGCGCGGACTCGGCCGTCCCGCACTTCACCCTCGACTCGGTCATGACCGGCGGGTACCTGGCGTACCACATCGACCTCGTGCCGCGCGCCGACCTCGGCGCGCACCTGGAGTACGTCAACGCGGTGTTCCAGCCGCTGACCCCGGCCTTCGAGGAGGTGCGGGAGCGGTTCGGGCCGTCCACGGCCGCGATCGGGCCCCGCCAGTACGCGATGATGTCGCCCTGGATGCTCGTGAACCGGGCGACCGAGGAGCAGTTCGACCAGATCGGCGCGTACCTCGACCGCTACTTCGAGCACTGGCGCGAAGTGCTGGTGAAGGGCGTGCCCGACGACGTCCTCGGGACGCTGTCCGACACCGACCTCGCCGCGCGCGACGCCCGCAACCGCGCCGCCCTTTTCAGCCCGGAGGTCGACCCCGTCTGGGCGAACGTCGCCCGCCTGCTCGGCGACGAGCAGGCCGAGGAACTCCGCGCCGAACTGCTCACCAACGAGACGGAGACCTCCCATGGCTGAGCCGAGCGAGTGGCAGACCCGGATCGCCGGCGAGTGGCACGGCCGCCCGTCGCTGTTCGACGCCACCGGCACTTGGCAGGGGTACGAGGACATCCGCCGCTCCTCGGTGTTCGATGACGGCACCACCACGTACTACATGGACGGCGGCCTGGAGGGCGGCGGCCCGATGGCCGGGCGGTTCCGGCTGGGGGCGCCGTTCGCGTTCGGCGTGGTCGACTCCGACAGCGACCGGCTCTACACCGGGCCCGACTTCCACGGTTCGGGGCAGCCGTACGGCGGGTTCGTGGACGCGAACTACTACGGGCCGGGCTGGCAGGTGGACCTCAACACCTGGAACCACGTGCTGCCCGACGGCGAGACCCAGGTGTACTCGTCCACCCTCTACCAGGGGTGGGCCCTGGTGGGCTGCTTCAACGGCGTCTACAAGCGCAGCACCGACTACGACACCAACGCCGGGACCAAGGCCGAGATCGAGCGGTTCCTGGACGGCGAGACCCGGAACGGGCCGGTCCCGTACATCCTCCCGACCAAGCGTCGCGGCGCGTACAGCGGAACGTGCGAGCTGTGGGGCGCCGACCAGAAACCGGCCGGCGAGGTCGCCGTGTCGATCGAGCTGGAGCCCATCGACCTGCTGCGCACCCGCCGGCACGTCACCTGGTCCGGCGCGATCGACCGGAGCCACACGGTGGACGCCCGGCGGGACGGGTTCCGCTCCTTCTACGAGGGGCCGGACGCCTGGGGCAACTCCCAGGCGTTCGGGCGCGCCGACTACCCCGTCCTGCACTTCGGCGACGCGTGGAAGTCCAAGGGCCGCGAATTCATGATCGACGCGACGCCGGGGATGTCCGCGGGCGAAACGCTCGCGGTCGTGTACGAGCTGTTCAAGGGCAACGTCCTGACCGGCGTCCTGCACGGCGTACTGACCTGGCAGGCGGCATGACCGGCGCCGGCGCGACGGGCAGCGGGCCCGCCGTCGTCATCACCGGCGGCACCCGGGGCATCGGGCTCGGGCTGGCCAGGGAGTTCCTGGCCAGAGGTGCCCGGGTGGCGATCTGCGGCCGGTCGCAGGAGTCGGTCGGCAAGGCGCTGGCCGAGCTGGGCGACGGCGTGGTCGGGGCCGTCTGCGACGTGGCCGACCGCGACCAGGTGCAGGCGCTCTGGGACGAGGCGGCCGGGGCGTTCGGCCGGATCGACCACTGGATCAACAACGCCGGGGTCTCCACCGCCCGGCGCCCGCTCACCGAACTGCCGCCGGACCAGTTGGAGACGGTCGTGTCGGCCAACCTCCTCGGCGTCCTGCACGGCAGCGCCGTCGCGGTACGGGGCATGGCGGCCCAGGGCGGCGGCACCGTGTGGAACATGGCCGGGCTCGGCAGCGACGGGCGGACCGTACCGGGGCTCATCGCGTACGGGGCCACCAAGCGCGGCACCGACTACCTCACCACCGGCCTGGCCAAGGAGGTCAAGGGCGGACCGGTGAAGGTGGCGCACCTGTCCCCCGGCATGGTCGTCACCGACCTGCTGATCCAGGACTACTCCCCCGAGGAGCTGGCGAAGGCCAGGAAGGTCTTCAACATCCTCGCCGACCGGGTGGAGACCGTGACGCCCTGGCTGGCGGCCAGGGTCCTGGCCGGTACCCGCAACGGCGGCACCGTCGCCTGGCTCACCACGCCCAAGATCATGGGACGGTTCGCGCTGGCCAGGTTCCGCAAGCGCGACCTGTTCGGGGACCGCGAGCCGGTCGGGAACACGGAGGCCTCATGACGGACTACCCGATCGCGCTGGCCGTCGAGGACTTCGTTCCGGTGGCGCTGACCGCCACCGGCGTACTGCTGCTCCGGCGCCGGCACCCCCTGGTGCCCGTCGCGGCCGGCCTGCTGCTGGCGGGCGGGTTCGCGAAGGCCGGCTGGAAACTGATCGTCGCGCTCGACGGCCCCGACCTGCCCTGGCTGTACCACGCGCTGTTCCCGCTGCTGGCCCTCGGTTTCTCGGTGCTCGCGTACGCGCTGTCCCGGGACCTGCGCCGCCCTCCGCACGCCGCCGTTCTCGCCGTACCGCTGCTGGCGGCGCTCGCGGCCACGGCCGCCGTGCGCGACACCTGGCCCGCCATGGTGTGGACGATCATCGCCGTGACCTTCGTGGCCGTACTGCTCGTACGGGCCGCCCGCAAGGAGGGCGACACGCTCGCGGCGGTCCTGTTCGGGCTCTGGCTGACGGGCCAGTACCTGCTCGGCCCGATGGCGGCCAAGGCGGAGCAGTCCATCGCCCTGCAGTGGGTGGAGCAGTCCTGCAACACCATCGCGCAGGGAGCGTTTGCGTTCGCCGCCTGGCGGCTCGCCAGGACGGGCCGCGCCAGCGAACCCGAGAAGACCAAGGAGACCGGGGAGAAGGTCACATGACGGACGCTCTCGGCTGGCGGCGCAAGTTCGGGGTGATCGCGCCGTCCACCAACACGATCGTGGAGCCGGACTTCTCCCGGATGGGCGTCGCGGGCGTGACGTCCCACTTCTCGCGGATCCACATCCGCGACCAGAACATGGCCGGCGACGCGGGCATGCAGCGGCTGCTGGAGCAGATCCGCGACGAGATCGGCGCGGCCTGCGAGCGGGTGCTGACCTGCGAGCCGGACTACATGGTGATGGGCATGTCCGCCGAGACGTTCTGGGGCGGCGTGGCCGGCAACAAGGAGTTCGTCAAGCAGATCCACGACATCACCGGGCTGCGGGTCGCGACCGGCGCGGAGGCGTGCGAGCGCGCGCTGCGCCTGTACGGCGCGCGCCGCGTCGGGATCGTCACCCCGTACCAGCCGGTCGGCGACGAGAACGTCCGGCGGTTCTTCACCGAGCTGGGCTTCGACGTCGACCGGATCATCGGCCTCCGCTGCCCGACCGCGGTGTCGATCGCGCACGTACCCGAGGAGGAGCTGCGGGAGGCGCTGCGCGAGCTGGCCCGGGGCGATGTGGACGCGCTCATCCAGTGCGGTACGAACCTGTCGATGGTGCGGCTGGCCGACGAGGCCGAGCGCTGGATGGGCCTGCCGGTCATCGCGATCAACGCCGCCACCTGGTGGATGGCCCTGCGCGACAACGGCATCCGCGACCACGTGTACGGCGCGGGCGCGCTCCTGCGCGAGCACTGATCCGGAAGGTGCGCCCGGCGGCCGCGCTATCCGCCGGACAGGAGCTTCCAGCCGTGCTCGACCGACCTGCCGCACCGGTCGGGATCGTCCCCCTTGCTGACGAACAGCGCCGTCAGCAGGGGGACGCCGTGGTCCAGTGCCTGCTTCGGCAAGGGACCGGTGGCGACCAGCGAGGCCAGTCCGTGGCCGATGGTCCAGCTCTGGGTCGCCAGTTCCAGCGGGTCGGCGCCGGAGTGGAAGCGGCCGGCGTCCCTGGCTCGTTCGGCGGCGCGGACCAGGTAGCGCAGGGTCTCGTCCGCGGCCTCTGAATCCTCGAGGTCGAAGGTCGCGTCGAACATGACCCGGTACAGGTCGGGATTGTCCAGGGCGTTGCGCAGGTAGGCGGCGCCCAGCGCGGCCAGGTCCCGGACCGGGTCCGCGGACGGTGCCACCGTCGCGAGTCCGGCCGCCAAACGGGTGAAGCCTTCCTGCCGCAGGGCCTTCCACACGCCGTCCATGCCGCCGAAGTAGGTGTAGACGGCCATCGTCGACACGCCCGTCCCGGCGACCAGCGAGCGGAGGGTGATGGGCGCGCGGGTGCGGAGCATCTGCCCGGCGCGCTCGATCAGGAGGGTACGCACCGCGGGATCCTTCGTCCTCGCCATGGCGCCACAATACATAGCATTGCTATGGTTTCATAGAACGCGAGCCACCAGGCTCCGACGACGACGAGGAGGCGGCGGCATGGCCATCACCCTGGTGAACCCCGACGGACTGCCCAAGCCCGAGGTGTACCGGCAACTGTCGATCGCCACCGGGTCGAAGCTGGTGTTCCTCGCCGGCCAGGTCGCCCGCGACGCCGACGGGAACAAGGTCGGCGAGGGCGACTTCGCCGCCCAGGTCGAGCAGAGCTACCTCAACATCGGCACCGCCCTGGCCGGGATCGGCGGCTCCTTCGACGACGTGGCGAAGCTGACCGTCTACGTCGTCGACTGGACCCCCGACAAGATGCCCCTGCTGGGCGAGGGGGTCGCCCGCGCGGCCGCGAAGCTGGGCGTCGACCCGGTCAAGCCGATCACGCTGCTCGGCGTCGCCGCGCTGGGCGAGCCCGATCTCATGGTCGAGGTCGAGGCCACCGCGGTCATCGACTGAACGCGAAGCGACCCCCGGCCCGGCTCAGCGGGCGAAGCTCCAGCGCGTGGCGCCGTGCGGTTCCGCGGTGCCCACCCCGATGGCGGTATGGAAGGTGAACCGGTAGAGGTGCCAGGGCGGGGGTCCCGCGCTCGGCGCGCTGAACGGGGCGGTGAGCGCGTCGCCGTCCACCTCCACGGGCCACCCGCCGTCCCGGTAGCCGGCCGCGACACGGGCCAGTACGTCCGGTTCGACGGTCCGGGCGGCCTCGCCCTCCAGGACGAGGTCGACGCCGGTCAGGCGGAGGGAGATCGTGCACGCCGGGTTCGCCGCCAGGTTGCGGGCCTTGCGGGTGCCGGGACCGCTGGTGAAGTAGAGGTCGCCGTCGTACCAGTAGGCGCCGACGCCGGCCGAGTGCGGGCGCCCGTCCGGCCGGACCGTCCCCAGGAACAACGGCGTCTCGACCTGGACCAGCTCCGCCACCAGCCGGTCGTGGGCCCTGCTCCACGGCAGCGGCCCGGAGTCGTAGATGTCGAGGTCGACGGCCTCGACGGGATCGCGATCGGTCATGGCTCCACCCTTCCCTCGGATGCGCTGTCGATAGCGGTGTGTCGATGGGTGGACCGGCGAGGAGTCACCGAATCACCGCTCGCGGGTCCGCGATCTCCGGCCTGGGGCGGGAGCAAGGAGGCTTTGGGAGAAAATCACGGCAATACAGACGGTAAGCGCGTACAGTCCTGCTGTGACCGCTCCCCGCAGGTACGCCTTCGTCGCAGCAGGCGCGCTGGCCGCCTCGCTCACCGCGGCCGGTTGTTCAGGGTCAGGCTCCACCACCGCTTCGGCGTCGCCCTCGACAACGCGGTCCGCCGCCGCGCCCACGCCGTCCCCTTCCAGCACGTCGGCGTTCTGCCTCGACCTCTCGACATTCCAGGTCGGGGTGCTCTCCTACCGAGGCGACGCGGGCAGGGCGATCCAGGGCCGGCCCTTGGACTTCACCGAAATGCGCAGGAAGGCCGCCCTCATCGCTTCCTGGGGCAAGCGGATGCGGGCCGACGCGCCGCCGGACATCGCCGAGGACTTCCAGACCGTCCTCGACGCGGTCGCCACCTCGGCGCGCAAGCTCAAGCCGGGCGGCAGCGCACGCGCCGTGGTCGATCCCCTGTACGGGAAATCCAACCGCGGCGCCTTCGACGCCGTGAGCAAGTACGAGTGCCGCTGATGCAGAGAACGGAAACCATGGCCCGCATCCCTTTCCACGTTGCCGCGCTCCTTCCCGTCTTCCTGCTCATGGCGTGCAGGGGTGCCGAATCGGCCGCACCCGAGCCCGCGACGACGACGCCCGCGAGAACGCCCGCCACCAGTGCGGCCCCCGTTCCCTCCCCGTCGCCCAGCCAGGCCCCGCCGGCCGTCGGCACCGCCGCGGACAAGCGGGATCTGGACGCCTGCCGGGACGCCGAGTGCGAAGTCGTCGTCAAGAAGGGCGACCGGCTGCGCTTCGACGGCGAGCGCGAGCCGCTGAGGATCCTCAGTGCCGGCGAGACCTTCACGGCCACCTCCCCGTCCGGCTTCACCGCCTCCGTCACCGGCGGCGGAACCGTCCAGTCCGGCTCCGTCCACATCGAGGTCGGCGACTCCGAAGGGGGCCGTACGGCCATCAGGATCTCCCCGCTCGACTGAACGAAGACCGCCGGGGCCTCAGCCGCCGGCCATGGCTCCCACCACGATGAACGGTTCCTTGCCCGCGGCGACCGGCTCGGGGAGCGCGGTGCCGGGGGGCTCGTGGGAGAGGTCCTCCTCGCAGGCGTAGTAGCGCACGAACGCGCGGCGCCGTCCGGTGGCGTGGTCGCGGATCGTCCCGCGCAGCACCGGATGGCGGGTCTCCAGCGCGTCCAGGACCGAGCACAGCGTGACCGGCTCGGGGACGTCCAGTTCCACCTCGCCATGGACGCGGGCCAGCACGCGCAGGTGCGCGGGCAGTACGACGCGGATCATGGCAGGGTCTGGACTTCGACCGACAGGACGGCCGGCAGGTCACGGACGATGGGCACCCAGTTGTCCCCGGCGTCGGCCGACACGTACACCTGGCCGCCCGTCGTGCCGAAGTAGACGCCGCACGAGTCGAGCGAGTCGACGGCCATGGCGTCCCGGAGCACGTTGACGTAGCAGTCGCGCTGGGGCAGGCCCTTGGTCAGCGGCTCCCACTCGTTTCCGCCACCGCGGCTGCGGTACACGCGCAGCCGCCCCTCCGGCGGGTAGTGCTCGGAGTCGCTCTTGATCGGGACGACGTAGACGGTGTCCGGCTCGTGCGTGTGGACCGTGATCGGGAACCCGAAGTCGCTCGGCAGGTCGCCGCTGATCTCGTACCAGGTCGCGCCGGCGTCGTCGCTGCGCATCACGTCCCAGTGCTTCTGCATGAACAGCACCTCGGGCCGCGCCGGGTGCATCGCGATGCGGTGCACGCAGTGGCCGACCTCGGCGTCGGCGTCGGGGATGCCCTCCGACCGCAGGCCGCGGTTGATCGCCTGCCAGGTCTTGCCCGCGTCGTCGGTACGGAACACGCCCGCCGCGGAGATCGCCGCGTACATCCGGCCCGCGTCGACGGGGTCCCGCACGATCGTGTGCAGGCACATCCCGCCGGCGCCCGGCTGCCAGGACGGTCCCGAGCCGTGCTCGCGCAGGCCGGGCAGTTCCTGCCAGGACGCCCCGCCGTCGACCGAGCGGAACAGGGCGGCATCCTCGACGCCGGCGTGGACGGTGTCCGGATCCGACCGCGACGGTTCCAGGTGCCAGACCCGCTTGAACTCCCACGGCCGCTGCGTCCCGTCGTACCACTGGTGAGTACCGGGCACGCCCTCGTACGCGAACTCGTTGCCCATCGGCCGCCACGTCGCGCCGCCGTCGTCGGAGCGCTGGATCAGCTGCCCGAACCAGCCCGTCGACTGCGACGCGTACAGCCGGGACGGATCGGCGGGCGAACCCGCGAGGTGGTAGATCTCCCAGCCGCCGAAGTGCGGCCCGCTGACCTCCCAGTGCTCGCGCCCGCCGTCCGAGGTCAGAATGAACGCGCCCTTGCGTGTACCGACCAGGACCCGTACTCCGGTCATGGCTGCTCCCATCGATGGCTGCTCGGCATGGACTCACCATTGATACCGACCGCCACCGGCGTGGAAACTCATCGCTTCCGCGTCGCGGGCGCATGGCAGGCTGGTGCCCGTGACCACCGACAGCGGACGGCGGGGCGGCGCCCCGGCCATGGGGAGGCCGCGCGTGACGTCGCGGGCCGCCCTGGAACGGCTGGCCTTCGCGCTGTTCGCCCGGCAGGGGTTCGACGCGACCACCGTCGACGACATCGCCGCGGCGGCGGGGATCGGCCGGCGGACGTTCTTCCGCTACTTCGCCTCCAAGAACGATCTGGTCTGGGGCGACTTCGAGGACCACCTGCAGATGCTGCGCAGGCTGCTGAACGAGACCGATCCGGCCGTACCTCCGGTGGAGGCCATCCGCCGGGCGGTCGTGGAGTTCAACCGGTTCGATCCGGAGGAGGTGCCCTGGCACCGGCAGCGCATGCGGCTCATCCTGGAGGTCCCGACCCTGCAGGCGGACGCGACCCTGCGCTACGCGTCCTGGCGTGCGATCGTCACCGAGTTCGTGGCCGCGCGCCTGGGCCTGCCGGTCTCGGCGATGGTCCCCCGGCTGGCCGGCAACGTCGTCCTGGCCGCCGCGGTCAGCGCCTATGAGCACTGGCTGTCCTGCGCGGACGGGACGCCGCTGGGCGAGTTGCTGGACGAGGCGTTCCGCCAGGTGGCGGCCGGGCTGACGGCGGCGCTGGACCCTGCGGGAGCCGCCTCCCCGCCGTGACCTCCGGCTTGCTCAGCCGGTTTCCCGCCGGATGGCGTGGGCGAGGAGTTCGCCGATGAGGACGGCCGTGGCGGCGGGGCCGCGCATCGGCGCGGTGGGAAGGAGGGACGTGTCGGCGACGCGGAGCCCGCTGAGGCCGTGCACCCTGCCGTGGGGGTCGACGGCGGCGGAGGGGTCGGCGGCCGGGCCCATCGGCACGGTGCCGCAGGTGTGCTGGGACGTGCCGAGACCGGCGCGGATCCACTGGTCGAGCAGGTGGTCGTCGTCCAGCGTCCTGGCATCCGGCCCGACCAGGCCGGCGGACACCTCACCGAAGGCCGCCGCCGCCACCACGGCCGCGGTGGCCCGGACCGCCGCACGCATCCTGTGCCTGTCCGCCTCGGTCCGCAGGTATCCGTAGTCGATCTCCGGCGGCACGTCGGGGTCGGCCGACACGGTCCGCAGCCCACCGGCCCGGACGGGAGTCTGTACCGACGCCAGGAAGGCCAGGGGCGCGCCGGGGGCCGCCGTCGTGCCGGTGATCAGCCCGGCCATCGGCACGAGGGACTGGAGGATCTCCAGGTCACCCGCCTCGCCGCCTGGCGAGGGCAGGTGCAGTGCCCCGCCGAGCCAGGAACCGGACGGCTCGTCCATCGGCCGCCGGAGCGTCCACTCCAGGACGACCTGGGGGTGGTCGCTGAGCGCGGCCCCGACGGCGGGAAGGTCGAGTACGACGGGAATGCCCAGCCCGTCGAGGGCGGTCGCCGGTCCGATGCCCGACAGGTGGAGCAGGTGCGGTGTGGAGAGGGCGCCGGCGCACAGGACGATCTCGCCCGCTTCGAGAACCGTTCGGTGCCCGTCGCGCTCGACCACGACTCCCGTCGCGCGACCGCGCCTGACGGTCACCGACCGCACCTGGCAGCCGCCGAGCAGGGTGAGGTTGGGACGGTCGAGCGCGCCGAGCAGGTAGGCGAGCCCGGTGTTGGCCCGCCGCCCTTCCGCCACGTTCGAGGGCACCGGGCCGAACCCTGGCGGGTCCTGGGCGTTCTTGTCCGGCTCCTCCTGGTGACCGAGTTCGCGGGCGGCCGCTTGGAACGCGGCGGCGGCCGGATGCCGGAGATCGGTGCGGCGAACCGGGAGCGGGCCGCGGGCGCCGTGCAGTGGGGTGGCCCCGTGGTCGAGGTCGGTCTCCATGGCGCGCAGGAAGGGCAGCACCCGCTCGTACGACCAGAGATCGTCGCCCGCCCCGGCCGCCCAGCGGTCGAAGTCCTCGCGCCGGGCCCGGACGAAGTAGCCGCCGTTCACGGTGGTGGAGCCGCCGAGGACGCGCCCTCGGGCGGCCATGTACGGCATGCCGGGCATGAGGCGGGTGGGGAACGTCCGTACGGCGGAGTGTCCCGTCTGCGCACCCGGGACGAGGCGCGCGTCGAGCAGGTCCTCGGGGAACTCCGCGCGGGTACGCGGCACCGCCCCGGCCTCCAGGACGAGGACCTCGCGGCCGGGATCCTCGCTGAGCCGGGCCGCCAGGACGGCCCCGCTGCCACCGGCCCCCACCACGAGGACGTCGGGACGCCGCACGCGGTACGCACTCACCCCGGACGCCGACAAATCACCCTCCCGCGCCTTCCTTTTTGACACTCGATGCACTTAGTATCGCGGCAAATGGTGATTCGGGCCACACCGGCCCCGGCCAAGGAGGATCCATGGACACCGGTACCCCCCAGGACCAGGCGCAGGACCAGACCGACGACCGGGCCGCGGAGCTCGCCGACGCCGAGTCACTGATCGAGGAAGTCTCGATCGACGGCATGTGCGGCGTCTACTAGACCGCCGTGTCCGGACTCGAATTGGACCGTGCCTGGGACCTGCACCCGCAGGTCTCGGTACGGCCGGAACCCTTCGGCGCGCTGCTCTACCACTTCGGGACCCGCAAGCTGTCGTTCCTCAAGGACCGCCGGCTGCTGGCGGTCGTCCAGGGCCTCAAGGACGCGCCCACCGCCCGTGCCGCGTGCACGACGGCCGGGGTCCCCGCCCCTGACCTGGACCGGTACGGCGCGGCGCTCGCCGCCCTCGTCAGGTCGTCCATGCTCGTCGAAAGGACCCCATGAGCATCACCGCACCGCCGGCGGCCGGGACGCGGCTGGTCGATCTGTTCGAGTCCGGGCTCGACGCGCCGATCTGCCTGACCTGGGAGCTCACCTACGCCTGCAACCTGGCCTGCGCGCACTGCCTGTCCAGCTCGGGACGGCGCGACCCGCGCGAGCTGAGCACCGCCGAGGCCAAGGCCGTCATCGACGAGCTGGAGGCCATGCAGGTCTTCTACGTCAACATCGGCGGCGGCGAGCCCACCGTGCGCCCGGACTTCTGGGAGCTGCTCGACTACGCCACCGCGCACAGCGTGGGCGTGAAGTTCTCCACCAACGGCGTCCGGATCACCCCGGAGGCCGCGCGGCGGCTGGCCGCCAACGACTACGTCGACGTGCAGATCTCGCTGGACGGCGCGACCGCCGAGGTCAACGACGCGCTGCGCGGGCCCGGCTCGTACGACACCGCGGTACGCGCCATGAAGAACCTCTCCGACGCCGGAATGAAGAACTTCAAGCTGTCGGTGGTGTGCACCCGGCACAACATCCCGCAGCTGGACGACTTCAAGGCGCTCGCCGACACCTACGGCGCCCAGCTGCGGCTGACGCGGCTGCGCCCGTCGGGCCGGGGCGCCGACGTGTGGGACGAGCTGCACCCCACGAACGGCCAGCAGCGCGAGCTGTACGACTGGCTGGTCGCGCACGGCGACTCCGTGCTGACCGGGGACTCGTTCTTTCACCTGTCGGCCTACGGGCAGGCGCTGCCGGGCCTGAACCTGTGCGGCGCCGGGCGGGTGGTGTGCCTGATCGATCCGGTCGGTGACGTGTACGCCTGCCCGTTCGCGATCCATGACGAGTTCCTGGCGGGCAACATCCGGGAGCCGGGCGGGTTCGCCGGCGTGTGGCGCGAGTCGGAGCTGTTCCGCAGCCTGCGCGAGCCGCAGAACGGCGGGGCGTGCACGTCCTGCTCGTTCTACGACACCTGCAAGGGCGGCTGCATGGCCGCCAAGTTCTTCACCGGCCTGCCGCTGGACGGCCCCGACCCCGAGTGCGTCCAGGGGTACGGCGAGACGCTGCTGGCCCAGCGGCCCGAGGACCGGGCGGGCATTCCCACGCCGGCGGCCGACCATTCCCGCCGTACCGTCCCGGCACGCAAGGCACCGGTCCTGCTGCAGCTCTCGCGCCGCCGGGACCTGGACCGGCCTCCGGTGAGCGCGTGCGCCGAGGACCCGCTGGCGGGCTTTTCCAAGGAGACATCCTGATGCCGAGAAATCCCTGGTTCGAGACCGTCGCAGAGGCGCAGCGCAGAGCCAAGCGGCGGCTGCCGGGCATGGTGTACGGGGCGCTGGTCGCCGGCTCCGAGCGCGGCCGGACGATCGAGAGCAACACCGGCGCGTTCGGCGAGCTCGGCTTCGCCCCCCGCGTCGCCGGTCACCACGCCCAGCGGGACCTGTCGACCACGGTGATGGGCGTGGAGACGTCGCTGCCGGTGCTCATCTCCCCCACCGGCGTGCAGGCCGTGGACCCCGAGGGCGAGGTGGCCGTGGCGCGCGCCGCCGCCAACCGCGGCGTCATCATGGGGCTGAGCTCGTTCGCGAGCAAGCCGGTGGAGGAGGTCGCGGAGGCCAACCCCAACACGTTCTTCCAGATGTACTGGAGCGGCGACCGCGACGCGATGGTCCAGCGCATGGACCGCGCCCGCAAGGCGGGTGCCAAGGCGCTCATCGCCACGCTCGACTGGTCGTTCTCCAACGGCCGCGACTGGGGCAGCCCGATGATCCCCGAGCGGATCGACCTCAAGACCGCGGTGAAGCTGGCGCCCGGCGTCCTGCCGAACCCCGGCTGGCTGTGGCGCTTCGCCAAGACCCGCCGCATCCCCGACCTGACCGCCCCCAACCTCACGTCCCCGGGCGGGACGGCGCCCACGTTCTTCGGTGCCTATGGCGAGTGGATGCAGACGCCGCCTCCGAGCTGGGACGACGTGGAGTGGCTGCGCAAGGAGTGGGACGGCCCGTTCATGCTCAAGGGCGTCACGCGGGTCGACGACGCCAGGAAGGCCGTCGATGCGGGAGTCACCGCACTGTCGGTCTCCAACCACGGCGGCAACAACCTCGACACCACGCCCGCGACCATCCGCGTGCTCCCGTCCATCGCCGAGGCCGTCGGCGACCAGATCGAGGTCCTCCTGGACGGCGGCGTACGGCGCGGCGGGGACGTGGCCAAGGCCCTCGCTCTCGGCGCGCGCGCCGTCCTCATCGGCCGCGCGTACCTGTGGGGCCTGGCGGCCAACGGGCAGGCCGGTGTGGAGAACGTCCTGGACATCATGCGCGGCGGCCTCGACTCCGCCGTCCTGGGCCTCGGCCACACCAGCGTCCACGACCTGTCTCCGGAAGACCTCGTCATCCCGCCCGGCTTCCGGCTGACCCTGGGCGGCGGCGCGGTGCCCGACGTACCGGCGAGCTGACGTGCACGTGGAGGGGGGCGGCGACCTGGCGGGAGCGGTCTGGCCGGACGTCCAGGCGGCTCCGCTGGTGCTGGTACCGGTCGGCTCGACCGAGCAGCACGGGCCGCACCTTCCCCTCTCCACCGACACCGTGATCGCCCAGGCCGTCACCGAACGCGCCGCCGCCCTGCTGACCGAGGTGCCGCTGCTGAACGGGGCGCCGCTGGTGGCACCGGCGATCGCGTACGGGGCCAGCGGCGAGCACGCGGGCTTCCCCGGCACGATCTCGATCGGCCACGAGGCGCTGCAGGTGGTGATCGTGGAGACCGTACGCTCGCTGGCGCTGTGGGCCGGGCGGATCGTCTTCGTCAACGGGCACGGCGGCAACGTCCCCACGCTCGACGCCGCCGTGCACCGGCTGCGCACCGAGGGGCACGACACCGCCTGGACCGGCTGCGCGGCGCCCGGCGGCGACGCGCACGCGGGCTTCACCGAGACCTCGGTCATGCTGCATCTGGCCCCGCACCTCGTACGGCCGTTCGACGCGGTCACCGGCGACACCCGGCCGCTCACCGAACTGATGCCCGACCTGATCGCCCATGGCGTCCGCGCCGTCTCGCCGTCCGGTGTCCTCGGCGATCCGTCCGGAGCCTCCGCCGCCAAGGGCCGCGAGATCCTGAAGGCCATGGCGGCGTCCGCCGCCCTCCGGATCGGCGGCGGGCGGGTGGACGCCCGTGGCCGCCTTCTCGCTCCCGGCGTCCCGTCACCAGGAGCGCGGGCATGAGCGGCTCTGGCGGTACGCCGTCACGGGCCTCAGATGGCGCGGATGACCGGCGTTCCTTCGCACTTCCTCCCGACTTCCCCATCGCGCTGGACCGGGGGACGTCCCTCTGGTCGGGCGGGCGCGTCGCCACCGGCGGCTCGCCCTGGAAGCTCGTACGCTTCGGCGCGGCCGCCCAGCCCTACCTGGCGGCGCTGCGCCGCGCGGGCCCGCGCGGCCTGGCCGACTCCTCCTCCATCGGGCGGGCCCTGGCCCGCCGGCTCCTCGACCACGGCCTGGCGAACCCGGTTCCGGCCGCGCGCCCCGGCTCCCATGACGTGACGGTCGTGATCCCGGCGTTCGGACGTGCCGACGAACTCGACGGCACCCTGGCAGCGATCAAGGGCCTGCCGGCCATCGTCGTGGACGACGGCTCCCCGGACCCCGAACCGCTTCGCCGTACGGCCGCCGCACACGGCGCGCGGCTGATCCGGCATCCCCGCAACCGGGGACCCGCCGCCGCGCGCAACACCGGGCTGCGGCTCGTGGAAACACCGTTCGTGGCGTTCGTGGATTCCGACTGCCGCCCCGTGGACGGCTGGCTGGACGCCCTCATCCCGCATTTCGACGATCCCCGCGTCGAGGCCGTGGCACCGCGAATCGTGCCGCGCCCTGGCGAGTCCCGGTTGCTGGCCCGGTACGAGGCGGCGCGATCCGCGCTCGACATGGGAACCCGCCCGGCACTGGTCCGTCCCGGCGCGAAGCTCGGCTTCGTCCCCACCGCGACCCTCGTCGTCCGTACCTCGGCGATGCGGGACCTCACGTTCGACGAGGACATGCGGCTGGGCGAGGACGTCGACTTCGTCTGGCGGCTGGCCGACCGGGGCGGGCACGTCCGCTACCGGCCGGAGGCCCAGGTCACCCACACCCCGCGCCTGGATCCCCGAGCCTGGGCCCGGCGGCGGCACGAGTACGGCACCTCGGCGACCGCGCTGGCACGGCGCCACCCGGGACGGCTCGCTCCCGCCCGCCCCTCGGCCTGGAACCTCGCCGGTCTGGCCTTTCTGGCCTACGGCCGCCCGCTCCCCGCGCTCGCCTGCACGACCGTCGCGGGCGGCCTGCTCGCCCGTGCGCTGAACGGTACGCCCGGACGCTGGACGCTCAGCGGCGCGATCGTCGGCAAGGGCACCGTGGCCGACGCCGCCGCCATCGGCCACGCCCTGCGCCGCGAATGGTGGCCGCTGGGCCTGGCCTGCCTGGCGGCGAGCGGCCGGAACCGCCTCGCCCGCGCCGCGGCCGCCGCCATGCTCGCCCCCATCGCGCTGGAATGGATCACCGAGCGTCCCGCCCTCGACCCGTTCCGCTACACGGCGGTCAGGCTCGCGGAGGACGTCGCCTACGGGTCCGGGGTCACCGCCTCCGCGTGGCGGCACGGCTCGTTCCAGGCCCTCCTGCCGGACGTGCGCTTTCCGCTTCCGAAGGGCCGCAACAAAGGCGGCCGATAACGGACAGAAGCCATAGATTTCCGAATCATGTTCTAGTAAAAAGAAGGAAATTGGAACGTATCCGCTGTGAACCGCCACATCGTGGCCGGCCACGCGGCTCAAGCCCGAGGGGGCGCCCATGCAGACTCGAGCGGCGATCTTGTGGGAAGCCGGTACCGACTGGAGCGTCGAGGACATCGAACTCGACGACCCCAAGGCAGGAGAGATCAAGGTCAAGCTGGCGGCGTCGGGGCTCTGCCACTCCGACGAGCACATGGTCACGGGTGACATGGTCCTCGACCCCGAGATCGCGGCGCTGCTCCAGCTGGAGCAGTTCCCGGTCATCGGCGGCCATGAGGGCGCGGGCGAGGTCGTCGAGGTCGGCCCCGGCGTCACGACGCTGAAGGAGGGCGACCACGTCGTCCTGGGGTTCATCCCGTCCTGCGGCCGCTGCCCCTCGTGCGCGATGGGCCGCCAGCACCTCTGCGACCTGGGCGCCTTCCTGCTCGCCGGACGCCAGGTCAGCGACTTCACCGCGCGGCACCACTCCAAGAGCGGCAAGGACCTCGGGATCATGTGCTGTACGGGCACGTTCTCGCCGTACACCGTGGTCAACGAGGCGACCTGCGTCAAGATCGACGACTGGCTGCCGCTGGACAAGGCCGCCCTGGTCGGCTGCGGCGTCACCACCGGCTGGGGCTCGGCCGTCAACGCCGCCGACGTGCAGCCGGGCGAGACCGTCGTCGTGATCGGCCTGGGCGGCATCGGCATGAACGCGGTGCAGGGCGCGGCCATGGCCGGCGCCCGGCACGTCGTGGCCGTCGACACGGTCGAGTGGAAGCGGGAGAAGTCCGCGGTCTTCGGCTCCACCCACACCGCCGCCTCGATCGAGGAGGCAGCCGCCATGGTCAGCGAGATGACCTGGGGAGCCCAGGCCGACAAGGCGATCCTCACCACCGGCGTCGCCACCGGCGACCTCATCGGCCCGATGATGGGGATGGTCACCAAGGGCGGCCGCGCCGTCGTCACCGCGGTCGCGCCGATCGCCCAGGAGGACGTCAAGCTCAACCTCTTCGACCTGGCCATGCAGCGCAAGGAGCTGGTCGGCTCCATCTTCGGCAACGCCAACCCCCGCCGCGACATCCCGCGCCTGCTGCGCCTCTACGACGAGGGCAAGCTCAAGCTGGACGAGCTGGTCACCTCCACCTACGCCCTCGACGACGTCAACAAGGGCTACCAGGACATGCGCGACGGCAAGAACATCCGCGGCATGATCAAGTACTGATCCGGCACCGCACGCGGCCGGGCGGGACAGGACATCCCGCCCGGCCGCCTTGCGTCATCCCCGACGGCCCTGTCTACCCTGTCCGGGAACCGAGGACAGGAGTGGGATCCATGGGCAGGCACGAGAATCCCGACACCGATCACATGGCCGAGTTCCGCTCGTTCGACACCGACGGCTCCGGCTACCTCAGCCGGGACGAGCTCATCGCGGCCCTCGCGGCTTCCGGCGATCCCCGCTCCATCGAGGAGATCGACGCCTACATCGCCACCGCCGACAAGAACGCCGACGGCGAGATCTCCTACCAGGAGTTCCTCACCGGCTGACACCGGCGCTGACGGCCGCGGCCGTCAGGGGGCCGCCTGCGGTCGCCCGGTCTCCGGGAACGTCCATCGGCTGAGGGCATCACCGGTGGTGGCGTGGGCGGGGATGAGACGGTCGATGTTGGTGACGGCCAGCAGGCGCTGCAGCCGCTCTGGGCGACCGCGCCCTTGCCGCACACGTCGCCCAGGAAGAACGCCCACCGGTCGTGTCCCTGCCGACCACCAGCGCCTCGTCCCGCAGGATGGCCGAGGAGCACAGGCCCGGGTCGCGGCCGGGCGGGGAGAGTGGCGCGGACGCGAGCGTCCCGGTCCGGCCGGAGCCGGAGATTCGGCGAGGGACGGCGAGAAGGCGGCTCCCGTCGCGGGAGCCGCCTTCTTCGTGTGTCGCCCTGTGGTCAGGCGGCCCAGTGGTCAGGCGGCCCGGTGGTCAGACGCGCCCGGTGGTCAGGCGGGTCCTGCGGTCAGGCGGACTTGGTGAGGTCGTAGGTCATCATCGGCGCCCAGGTGTCCTCACCGATCGGGACATCGGAGTCGACCGTGACCGACCCGTCGGCGTTGGGCGTCCGGGTGATCCGCGCCGGCCCGGTCACCACCAGAGCATCCCCGCTGAAGTTGCCGTGGTACTTGCTGGCGGTGTCGTCGTAGGGACCCAGGCTGTTGAAGAAGTGCGTACGGTACCGGCCGCCGGCCGGGTCGTAGTCCAGCATCTCGTACCCGGAGTCCAGCACCGTGATCCCGCCGACCTCGAACGAACTCGTCCAGCGGTGCACCAGGAAGAACCCGCCCTCCATCCACTCGAACGACTCGTGCCCCACGATCTCGGTCGCCGGCCCCATCGGCCCCTCGATCGTGGACCCCTTCAGCTTCCACTCCCCCACCAGGAAGTCCAGCTTCTTCAGCGCGGGGTCGGGGGTCGGCATCTCGAACTCGGGCGTCTCGGACATGATGTGATCCTTCCGTCCGCCCCCTTGAGGGCGTTTCCGTCGTTTCCGTTGCCCCAAGCATGCGCTCGGACCCCCCACCCCCACATCCGTGGCGACCACCTGCCCACCACGTGCCCACCACGTGCCCACCACGTGCGCGGTGCCGCCTCCACTCGCCCGGCCCCTTGACGCGTTAATACAGGTGTTTTAATGTCGGGTCCGTGAGCGCCAAGGAGGATCTGGTCCCGGCCGCGGAGCGGCTGTTCGCGGTCCATGGCGTGGACGGCGTATCGCTGCGGCAGGTCAGCACGGAGGCCGGGCAGCGGAACGTCGCCGCGGCGCAGTATCACTTCGGGGACAAGCGGGGACTCATCCAGGCGATCTTCCGGTCCCGGTTCGAGCGGATCGACGCGCGGCGGCGGGAACGGCTCGCGGCCGTCCGCGAGGCGGGGCTCGAACGGGACGTGCGCGCCCTGGTGGAGGTCCTGGTCCGGCCGCTGGCCGAGCAGGCGGCATCGCCGGGAAGCCACTACGTCCGGTTCCTGAACCGGACGTGCGACCTCGAAGGCCGAGCCGTCGTGCCGCTGTCCTTCGTCGGCCCGCTGCACAGCGCGGTCGAGGCCGGGGAGATGCTCTACCACGCGCTGGAGTACGCCCGGCGGCCCGAATTCGTCCTGCGGAGCGAGCTGGCCGGGCGGTTGATCGTCGTCGGGCTGGCGGATCTGGAGCAGCGGCTCGCGGCGCTGGACTGGTCCGCCGAACGCGGCGCGCCCGACCCCGAAGCGTACGCCGACGGGCTGGTGGACGCGGTGGTCGGGATGCTGACGGCACCGGTCTCCATGCGCCCTTGACGAGCGCGATCGAGCCGCGGCGCGTTCCCGGGACGCGCCGCCGATCAGACAATCCACCCTGAGGGAGAGCGCCCCATGTCCGAGCCACGCCGCCGTCCGCGCATAGCGACCGCGACCGCCGATGAATCGTCGTACCCGCGCGATCCGAAGCCGCGCGAAGGCGCGCCCGATGTCCTGGTCATCGTGCTGGACGACCTCGGTTTCGCGCAGATCGGCGCCTACGGGTCCGATATCGCGACACCGAACATGGACCGCTTGGCCGCGGGAGGACTGCGCTACAACCGCTTCCATGTCACGGCGCTGTGCTCGCCGACGCGGGCGAGCCTGCTCACCGGCCGCAACCACCATTCGGTGGGGCTGGGTTTCCTGGTCGACATCCCGATCGCCTACCGGGGTTACAACGCGCGGCTGCCGAAGTCGGCGGCGACGCTGCCGCGCGTGCTGAAGGACGCGGGCTACTCGACGATGGCCGTCGGAAAATGGCATCTGACGCCGCGGTGGGAGCGGTCGGCGTCCGGGCCGTTCGACCGATGGCCGCTCGGGTACGGGTTCGAGCGGTTCTACGGGTTCCTGCAGGGCGACGCGAACCACTGGGCGCCCGAGCTGGTGAGCGACAACCACCACATCGAGCCGCCGGCGCCCGGGGACGGCTACCACCTGAGCGAGGACCTGGCCGACACCGCGATGCGGATGATCCTCGACCAGAAGCAGGCGACGCCGGGCAAGCCGTACTTCATGTACCTGCCGTTCGGGGCGATGCACTCGCCGCACCATGTCGCGCCCGAGTGGGTGGAGCCGTACCGGGGCCGCTTCGACCAGGGGTGGGAGCGGTGGCGGGAGGAGACGTTCGCGCGGCAGGTCGCGGCGGGGGTCGTCCCGGAGGGCACGCGGCTGCCCGAGCGGCCGCCGTGGGTCCAGGACTGGGACGCGCTGGACGGCGACGACCGGCGGATGTTCGCGCGCATGCAGGAGGTGTTCGCCGGGTTCCTCGCCCACACCGACGCCCAGATCGGCCGGGTGCTCGATTTCCTGGAACGCACCGGACGCCTGGACAACACGCTGGTACTGCTCATGTCCGACAACGGCGCCAGCGCGGAGGGCGGGCAGCTCGGCACGCTCAACGAGCACCGGTTCTCGTCCCGGATGGGCGACAGCAGCGAGCGCAACCTCACGGAGCTGGACAACTGGGGCGGGCCCGACACGTACCCGCACTACGCGTGGGGCTGGGCGTGGGCGGGCAACACGCCGCTGCGGCTGTGGAAGCGGTACACCTGGCTGGGCGGTACGCGCGCGCCGCTGATCGTGCACTGGCCGGACGGAATCGCCGCGCGAGGCGAGATCCGCGGCCAGCTCGCGCACGCGGTGGACCTGATGCCGACGATCCTCGAAGCGTGCGGCGTCGAGGCCCCCGAGACCGTGGACGGGGTCGCGCAGCAGGAGATGGACGGGCGGTCGCTGACCGGGACGTTCGCCGACGCGGAGGCGCCGGCACCGCGGACGACGCAGTACTTCGAGATGCTCGGCTCGCGGTCGATCATCCACGGTGAGTGGAAGGCGACGACCGACCATGTGTCGCGCGGCGTCCTGGACGAGGAGCGGCTGCTGCTCGGCAGCCGGGACTTCGAGACCGACCGGTGGTCGCTGTTCCATCTGGCCGAGGATTTCGCCGAGGAGCGCGATCTCGAAGTCCCGGCCGCCGAGTACCCGGAGAAGGTGGCCGAGCTGGAGGACCTGTGGTTCGCGGAGGCCGAGCGCAACCACGTGCTGCCGCTGAACGACACGATGCAGGAGCGGGCGGCGGCCCTGATCATGCCGGTGTACGGGATCCCCGCGCGCGGGACCTATCTGCCCGGCGGCGGGCCCGTCCATGACGAGTCGCTGCCGTGGCTGGCCGGCGGGTTCACGCTCACCGCGGACATCGAGGTACCGGAGGGCGGCGCGGACGGCGTGCTGGCGGCGCTGGGCGATCTGACCGGCGGCTTCGTGCTCCGCGCCGCCGGCGGCCGGCTCAGCTTCACCTGCTCGCGCGGCGGCGAGGCCGACCGGGTGACGGCGGACGGGCCGCTGCCGCCGGGGCGGCGAACGGTCGGCGTGCGGTTCCGTCCCGGCTCCGATCCCGCCGGCTCCGGCGGCCGCCTGAGCCTGCTGGACGGCGGCGAGGAGATCGCCTCGGTGCCGCTGGGCGGGCCGTGGCCGGTGTCGTTCCAGCACGGCGGTACGGGCCTGCGGGTCGGGTACGACCGGGGCCTGCCGGTGGACAAGGACTACCGGCCGCCGCACCGCTGGAACGGCGTCCTGCACGAGCTGGTCATCGACACGGCGGCCGTCCGCGAGCCGGATCTGGAGGCCGAGCTGCGCACGGCGCTGCACAGCGACTGATCCCGCACCCGGGTACCGCGGTCAATGATCCACCAGGTGCCAGTCCCGGGCGGTGGCCGCGTCGATGGGCGTTCCCGCCAGCGCCAGGTACAGCGTGCGCCAGCGGCCGATCCGGCGCGGGATGCTCACCGTGCCGCCCGCTCCCGGGATGAGGCCCATGGAGATCTCGGGCAGCCTGAACGTGGCGTCCGGCCGGGCGATCAGCGTTCCGGCGAACGCGGGGATCTCGATGCCCGCGCCGACGCAGGCGCCGTGCACGCGGACCTCGATCCGGTCGGCGAGCCGGTGGACGAGCCTGCCCGCGCCGCCGCGCGTGCGGACCAGATGCGCGGTGACCAGGTCGGGCGTGGTGCCGAACTCGTCGAGATCGCCCCCGGCGCAGAACGCGGGCCCGGCTCCGTCCAGGACGACGCGGCCGATCCCGTCGTCGATGAGCGCGATCTGCAGCGCGTCCACCAGCGCGTCGCGGAGCCGGCGGCCGTAGGCGTTGCGGCGTTCCGGACGGTTGAGGGTGATGTGCAGGCGGTCGTCACCGGCACGTTCGACCAGGACCGGGTCGTCGGCTTCGGGCGGCGGCGGGCGCGGGCCACGTGCGGTGAGCCAGCGCGCGAACTCCGGGCCGCCGAGCAGGGTGGAGTAGGCGTACGACTCCACGTCCAGCGCGGCCTGAACGGGAAGTGCCTGGGACGTCCGGAGCACGTCGCGCAGCACGAGCGAGGCCTGGGGATTGCGCGTCACGGCGGCGTGCAGGTCCTGCAGCGCCGTCCCGGTGTCCGCGACGCCGACCGACTCCCGCCCGAGCCCGCCGGGGGTGGTGAGGGTGAGGTCGAGTGCGTCCAGTAGAGCCGGGTGCGGCGTACGGGCGGCCGGGGCGTCGGACACCCCGATCAGCAGCCGGTCGGCGGCACGGGCGTGGCCGATCGCCCGCTCGGCGGCGTGGCCGTCCACGGCACCGTCCAGGTCGACGACGATCAGCGGATCGTGCACCGAGCCGTCCGCGCCGAACAGCGGGCCGCCGGTGGCACCGTCCGCGAGATCGGCCGTGGAGACGCGCAGCGGTCCGCTCATCGGTGTCCTTCCGCGATCATCGCCTGTCCGGGGCGGAGTGTATCGTCGGGCCATGCCGACGCAGGTGAGCGGCCTTCCGGCCGGTGACGCCCGGGCCGCGTGGGCCGCGTCCGGCGTGGTCGCCCTCACCGGTCGCCCGGATGGGCCACCGCTGGTGCCGCCCGGTCGCGGTGCCCTCATCGCACGGTCCCTGGCGGAACGGTTCGCCGCTCACACGGGCGTACGTGTCGACGGTGCTCGTCTACTCTCCGAGCGTGCCGCGTTCCTGGGCTTGGGCCGCAGGGGTGAGGTCTCGGCGGGCGGCGCGTGCCGGCTGCTGCCTACCGCCGACGGATGGGCGGCGGTGTCGTGCGCGCGTCCCGACGACCCCGCCCTGCTCGGTGCCTTGGCCTGCGCCGAGGTCGGCGATGACCCATGGCCCGCGGTGTCGGCGTGGCTGCGCGAGCACACCGGCGCCGAGCTCGCCGAACGTGCCGAACTGCTCGGGATCGCCGCCGGTCCGGTCGCGCCGCGCACCGCTCCCTCACCGCCTGAGCCGCTCGAGCCGCGCCCTCTCGAAAGGGCGCTGGTGGTCGATTTCAGCGCGCTGTGGGCGGGCCCGCTCTGCGCGCACCTGCTCGGTATGGCGGGGGCGCGGATCGTCAAGGTCGAGATCCCGAGCCGGCCGGACGGCGCGCGCCGGGGCGATCCGGGGTTCTACCGGCTGCTGCACGCGGGCCACCGCTCGGTGGTGCTCGACCCGGGGACGCGCGAGGGGCGACGGGCGCTGGCGGCGCTCGTGGACAGAGCCGACATCGTCATCGAAGCGTCCCGGCCACGTGCCCTGAGGCGGTTCGGGCTGGACGCCGAGGCCGCCGTCGCCGCCGGTACGACCTGGGTCTCGATCACCGCCTACGGGCGCGCCCAGGACCGGATCGGCTTCGGCGACGATGTCGCGGCGGCCACCGGCCTGGTCTGCCGCGATCCGGCCGGGACACCGCTGTTCTGCGGCGACGCGATCGCCGACCCGCTCGCCGGCCTCACCGCCGCCGCGCTCGCCTCCACCGCGCCGCCCGGCGGTGGCGGCGTGCTCTGGGACGTGGCGATGTCGGACGTCGTCGCGTCCACCCTTGAATCCGGCGCGTCGCCGTCCCCCTCGGCCGTACGGGACGGCGGCGGCTGGACGGTGGAGACCGGCGACGGCCCCGTCCCCGTCGCGCTTCCGGCCCGGCGCGAGCCCACCGGAGAGGCGGCGGCGATGGGCGCGGACACTGCTCTTGTCCTGCGCGAACTGGGGATCCCCGTCCCGTGACCGGGCTGCTGCTGCGCGACGCCGAGATCGACGGCCGCTTTCGCGCCGATGTCCGCGTCAGGGACGGCCGGATCACCGAGATCGGTGCGCTGACCCGTGAACCCGGCGAGAGTGTCCTGGAGTGCGGCGGCGGCGCGCTGCTCCCGGGGCTGTGCGATCACCACCTGCACTTGCACGCCCTCGCGGCCCGGAGCCGTTCGGCCATGTGCGGGCCTCCGGCGGTGAACGACCCGTCCGAGCTGGCCCGCGCCCTCCAGCACGCGGCACCGGACGCGCACGGCTGGATCCGGGGGGTCGGGTACGCCGAAACCGTCGCCGGCGATCTCGACGCCGCCACCCTCGACCGGCTCGGACCGCACCGTCCCGTGCGCGTCCAGCACCGCAGCGGCGCACTGTGGACGTTCAACACCGCCGCCCTGGCCGCGACCGGGGTCGCCACCGCCGACCATCCCGGCATCGAACGCGACGACGAGGGCCGACCGACCGGACGGCTGTGGAGAGCCGACGACTGGTTGCGCACGCGGCTTCCCCCTTCGGTGCCGACGCCCCTGGACGGTGTGGCGCGCACCCTGACGGGGTTCGGGATCACCGCCGTCACCGATGCCACACCCGACCTCGGCCCCGAGGCGCTCGCCGCGTTCGATCAGGCCGTACGGGACGGGACGCTCCCCCAGCGCCTGCACCTCCTCGGGACGCCCTTGGACGCCGCCCCGTCCGCGCGGGCCCGCGTCACCACCGGCCCGTACAAGATCGTGATCGCCGACTCGGGGCTGCCCTCGCTCGGCGACCTGACCGGACGGATCGCCGCCGCCCACCGCCACGGCCGTCCCGTGGCCGTGCACTGCGTCACCCGCGAGGCCCTGTTCCTGCTGCTCGCCGCGTTCGACGAGGCCGGGACGGTCCCCGGCGACCGGCTGGAGCACGCCGCGCTCATCCCGGCCGAGACCATCGAGGACGTCGCCCGGCGGGAGCTGCGCGTGGTCACCCAGCCCGGTTTCCTCGCCGACCGGGGCGACGACTACCTTCGCGACGTCCCCGTCGAGGACCATCCGGACCTCTACCGGTGCGGCGGCCTCCTGGACGCGGGGATCGGCATCGGTCTCTCCAGCGACGCGCCCTACGGCCCGCTCGATCCCTGGCAGGTGATGGACGCGGCGGTCCAGCGGCGGACCCGGTCGGGCGCCGTCGCCGGCCCGTCCGAACGGATCACTCCGCTCGCCGCACTCCGGGCCTACCTCACCGACCCGCGAGATCCGGGAGGCCCCGTGCGGCAGGTGCGCTCCGGCGTGCCCGCCGATCTGGTCCTGCTGCACACCCCGCTCGCCGAAGCCCTGCGCCGGCTCGACGCCGACCAGGTCCGCTCGGTCCTGATCGAGGGACGCGTCATGTCCGGTGTCACCTCGGCGTGAAGGTCTCCCGGACGAAGGCCAGGAACTCCTCGGCGTTGAGTCCCTCGGGCTCGTCGCCGACCATCGGGTCCATCAGGGTGAAGCCGTCGATGAGCGCGCAGCACAGCCGCGCCAGGGCCGGTGGATCGCCGGGACGGATCGTTCCCGCGCGCTGCCCGTCCGCGATCACGCCCGCCAGCAGGTCCACGATCTCGCGGTGGAAGTCCTGGTAGGCCTCGGGGACGTCGGCGGCGGCCAGGCCCCCGATCTTGGTCATCCGGGCCTGCAGCCGCCCCCAGGCCGGGTACTTGCGCCTGAGTTCGAGCTCCGCCTTCACCATCGCGGCCAGGCGCTCGCCGGCCGGCGTCCCCGCCGCCGCGAGCCGGTCCATCTCCGCCCGCTGCCCGGAGCCGCGCCGCATCAGGACCGCCAGGTAGAGGGCGTCCTTGCTGTCGAAGAAGGAGTAGATCGATCCGACCGAGAACTCGCACCGCTCGGCGACGTCCTTGAGGCTCGTCCCGTAGTAGCCGCGCTCCGCGAAGAGCTCCTCGGCGGTCTCGAGCATCTGCTCCCTGCTCAGCTCGATCCGCTGCTGCCGGCGCACCTCGCGGGGACTGGGCCGCTTCACACCGGCCGCCTCCTGCTTTGTCACGCGCTCCCCAAGAACCAGAGATCAGTCGATTGAACCATGGCTCAGTCTACGGCATGCGTGTTCCAGAAACGGGAGGCGCGAGGGATCATCGCCAAATGGCAGCGCCGGCGAGGCACCGAGCCTATGCCCGTGCACCTCGCCGGCGATCCGGCCGTACCGCTGTACGGGTCAGGTCAGGCGCTCTTGGAGGCGAGGAGGAGCTCGCCCGTCCGGAACGTCTCGGTGGCCGCGCCGGAGTCGGCCGGAGCGGCGGCCGTGGCCGCCAGGGCCTGGGCCTTGAACGCCCGCGCGGCCATGCTCAGCCGGTGCTGCGTCGCGGCCACCTCGCCGTCGGGACGCGCCGGCCACCGGCCGCCCCAGAGCCTGAGATCGGCCTCTCCGGTCCTGACGATCCTCAGGGCCCGCCGCCGGATCACCGGATCGGACTCGTACAGGTCCGCCGCGAGCGCGATGGCCTGGGGACGGGGGCTCCGGACGCGCGAGGCCAGCGCGGGCTCCAGGTCGAGGGCGCGGGCCCCGAGGATGCGCAGCGGCCGGGAGTCGACGTGGTCGGCGGTGAGGACCGTGACGTCCCAGCCGGCCATCACCTGGTCGAACAGCCATCCGCCCGCCGCCTGCACCATCTCGGCCAGGCTCGGCGCGACCACCACCAGCCGGGGCCTCAGGGTGTGTCGGGGCAGCGAGCGAGCTGCCGGGCGAGCGACCCGGTGTACTCCGTGAACACCTCGGTGAGGGGAATCGAAGGGTCGAGCAGCCATGATGTCTCTATCCCGTTGAGAAAGGCGACGATCTCCACGGCCTTGACGGCCGGATCCAGGTCGGTGCGGTACCGCCCGGCACGCTGGCCGCGCCGGATGCCGTCGGCGACGGCGTCGAGCGCGGACCGGTATCTGCTGAGAAAGCGATCGTGCAGTGGAGCGTCGGGGGCGAGATTCTCCATCAGGAGAACGGAGAACAGGCCGACCAGATCGGGTGCCCTGCGGTAGCGCTCGGCGACGACCGTGAGCTGTTCGAGCAGGTCGCCCGTCAGGTCCGCGTGGGCCAGGTCGTAAGCGTCCCGGGCATCGATCGCCGCATGCAGCAACTGCTCCTTGGACTCGAAATGATGGAGCAGGCCCGCCGGGCTGACCCCGGCCTCTCGGGCGATCTGGCCGAGGGTGATCCCCCGCCAGCCGTTCAGCCTCAGCAGCCGCTGCGCGGCGGCCAGGATCCGCTGCCGCCGGTCCTCTCCCTTCGCGTGCAGAGCGGCGTACGGCTGCTGAACGGACATCGCCTCCCCTTCCAGGACCTACTGAACATACATTAAGTAGGTCTCGGGGCTGTGACAAGGGTCACGTGCCCGTCATCTGAGATCGGCGGCTCATCGGCCCGTCCGGACCGGCGGCCGGCGTTCGGCGAACGCCCGGGCGCCCTCCGGCCGGTTCAGGGTCACCACCAGAACGTTGCCCGCCGTTCGGTCAGGACCGGATCGGCGTCGGTCTCCATGCGGTCTCCCTCGGTTCCAAACGGACCACCATCAGTCGGACGCGGGGAGCGGCTTGGCCGCCTTGCGGGTCATCCGGGCGCCGTCGCAGGTCAGCTCGCCCGTTCCGGAGGAGACGCAGAGCAGTTCGAGCGCTCCGGTGGCGTCCACGTACCGCTTGCCGACGAGCGTGGCGGGCTCGCCCTCGCCGGACGCCTGCGGCCGGGGCGCGGAGGCCGCGGGGACCATGGGGACTCCCCCGCAGGCGATCTCCGGTACCCCGCCGGCCGGGGCGCGGACGACGACCACCCGGGTGGCGCAGGCGGTGCTGGCGAGCTGGTCACCGGGGCGCGGGGACGGCGCGGGTTCGGTCATGGCGGTGGTCCCTTCCGAGAGCGGGACGGGCACCCGCCTCTCATTGATGGAAATTATCTTCTCACTGAGGGAGAATCAACTGCACGGAGTTGGCGACGGAGAGTCGCCGACCCGCCCCTCGCCGGGATCGCGGGCCGGGGCGACCGGGCTCCGGCACCGGCCGTTGACGTCACGACGACGCTCGTGAGAACCTTCCACTCATTAGCGAGAATATGATTCTCATACATGAGAAGGGATGAGGCAGACCGTGCCCCACTTCGCGAAACCCGCCGCGGGGAGCTGGACCCAGCAGTACCCCGAGCTGGGCACCGGCCCCGTCGACTACACCGACTCGATCGATCCCGCCTACTACGAGGCCGAACGGGAGGCCATCTTCAAGCGGACCTGGCTGAACGTCGGCCGGGTCGAGCAGGTGCCGAAGACCGGCAGCTACATCACCAAGGAACTGCCGGTCGCCGGCACCTCACTGATCATCGTCCGGGGCAAGGACAAGCGGGTCCGCGCCTTCCACAACATCTGCCGGCACCGCGGCAACAAGCTGGTGTGGAACGACTACCCCGCCGAAGAGGTCAAGGGGACCTGCCGCCAGTTCACCTGCAAGTACCACGCCTGGCGCTACGACCTCGAAGGCGACCTCACCTTCATCCAGCAGGAGGAGGAGTTCTTCGACGTCGACAAGGCCGACTACGGGCTCAAGGCCGTGCGCTGCGAGATCTGGGAAGGCTTCATCTTCGTCAACCTCGACGCCGACGCCGAGCCCCTCACCCATTACCTCGGTGACATGGCGAAGGGACTGGAGGGCTATCCCTTCCACGAGATGACCGAGGTCTACACCTACAAGGCCGAGATCGGCAGCAACTGGAAGCTGTTCATCGACGCCTTCGCGGAGTTCTACCACGCCCCCGTCCTGCACCAGAAGCAGGCCGTCAAGGACGAGGCCGACAAGCTCATCGGCTACGGCTTCGAGGCCCTGCACTACGAGCTGCACACGCCGCACTCCATGATCTCGTCCTGGGGCGGCATGGCCCCGCCCAAGGACCCCGGCATGGTCAAGCCCATCGAGCGGGTCCTGCGCAGCGGCCTGTTCGGCCCGTGGGACCGTCCCGAGATCGAGGGCCTCGACCCGCTCCCGCCGGGCATCAACCCGTCCCGGCACCGCTCCTGGGGGACCGACTCCTTCGAGTTCTTCCCCAATTTCACGCTGCTCTTCTGGGCGCCCGGCTGGTACCTCACCTACCACTACTGGCCCACCGCGGTGGACCGGCACATCTTCGAGGCCAACCTCTATTTCGTCCCGCCGAAGAACACCCGCGAACGGCTCGCCCAGGAACTCGCCGCCGTCACGTTCAAGGAATACGGCCTGCAGGACGCCAACACCCTCGAAGCGACGCAGACCATGCTCGCCTCCCGGGTCGTCAGCCATTTCCCGCTCAACGACCAGGAAATCCTGCTCCGGCACCTCCACAAGACCGTCGCCGACCGCATCGAGGAACACGCCAATGCCACTGCCCGCTGAATTCGCCGACCTCGAACCGTACGCGGCCTGGGCACTGCCGGCCGAGAGCGAGCGGTACGCCAAGCGCATGGCCTCGTCCATGGCCGAGATGCAGGCCTTCTACGACGCGGCGTTCCCGCGCCTGGAGGACGCGATCGCGTACTGCGACGGCTTTCCCTGGGGCGACCTGCCCGACGACGCCCGGACCCTGCTGCATCTGATGATGGGCCTGGTCATGGTGTCGTTCCCGGTCGAGGTGTGGAAGCAGGCCCGCGTCCCCGACAGCGGCGCGGCCTACCTCGACCTGGTCACGGAACCGGTGGTCTGAGGTGCTGACGCTCAGGGCGGCCGGGCTCCTCGACATCGACACGGGACGGATCGTCCGGCCCGGGATCCTGCGCGTGGACGGCGACCGGATCGCCGGTGTCGGCGGCCCGCCGGAGGGCGAGGTCCTGGACCTCGGCGACGTGGTCCTGCTGCCCGGCCTGATGGACATGGAGGTCAACCTGCTGATGGGCGGGCGCGGCGAGACCGCCGCGTACTCGCCCGTCCAGGACGACCCCCCGCTGCGTATGCTCCGCGCGGTGGGCAACGCGCGCCGCACGCTGCGGGCCGGCTTCACGACCGTGCGCAACCTGGGCCTGTTCGTGAAGACGGGCGGCTACCTGCTGGACGTCGCGCTCGCCAAGGCGATCGACGCCGGCTGGATCGACGGTCCCCGGATCGTGCCGGCCGGGCACGCGATCACCCCGACCGGCGGCCATCTCGACCCGACGATGTTCGCGGCGTTCGCGCCCGGCGTGCTGCCGCTGTCGGTCGAGGAGGGCATCGCCAACGGGGTCGACGAGGTGCGCCGGGCCGTCCGCTACCAGATCAAGCACGGCGCGCAGCTGATCAAGGTGTGCGTCTCGGGCGGGGTCATGTCGCACACCGGCCTGCCCGGGGCCCAGCACTACTCCGACGAGGAACTGCGCGCGATCGTGGACGAGGCGCACCGGCGCGGCCTGCGGGTGGCGGCGCACACGCACGGCGCCGACGCGGTGCGCGCCGCCGTCGAGGCGGGCATCGACTGCATCGAGCACGGCTTCCTCATCGACGACGCCGCGATCGAGCTGATGCTCAAGCACGAGACGTTCCTCGTGCCGACCACGTACCTGGCCGACGGGATGGACGTCTCCAAGGCCGCGCCCGAGCTCCAGGCCAAGGCCGCCGAGATGTTCCCGCGCGCCCGCGCGTCGGTACGGGCGGCCATCGAGGCCGGAGTGAAGATCGCGGTCGGTACCGACGCCCCGGCGATCCCGCACGGCCGCAACGCCAACGAGCTGGTCGCGCTGGCGAGCCGCGGGATGAGCCCGCTGGCGGTGCTGCGGGCGGCCACCCTCACGGCCGCCGAGCTCATCGACGTCACCGACCGGGGACGGCTCGCCGAGGGACTGCTCGCCGACGTCATCGCCGTTCCGGGCGACCCGCTGAAGGACATCGCCGTCACGCAGGACGTGCGGTTCGTCATGAAGGGCGGCAAGGTCTTCGTCGGGTGACACCCGGCCTGATGCCGAAACAACGTTCTTGTCAGAGCAATGTAAGGATCTCGCCTGGGTGCCGTCAGATGATCGTCAGAGCCAGAGGATCACTACCAGTACCGTGCAGTAAGGTTCTTCCTATGGCGCAGAAGACGGATCAGCCCATGAGCACCACCAGCGAAGAGCCGGCCTGGAAGCAGCGTGCGGTGGAGCGATCCACCAGGGCCGCGAAGCTCCGGGCCGAGCAGCGGGTGGAGCGGTTCCTCGACGCGGCCCAGGCGATCATCATGGAGAAGGGCACCACCGACTTCACCGTGCAGGAGGTCGTCGACCGCTCCCGGCAGTCGCTGCGCAGCTTCTACCAGCACTTCGACGGCAAGCACGAGTTGCTGCTCGCCCTGTTCGAGGACGCCCTGCAGCGCGCGACCGAGCAGATCCGCGCCGCCGCCTCCGGCCGTCCGGACCCGCTGGACCGGCTCAAGGTCGCCGTCCAGCTGCTGTTCGAGCTGTCCCGCCCCGATCCCGACGCGCAGCGCCCGCTGTTCACCGACTTCGCCCCGCAGCTGCTGCTCTCGCATCCCGCCGAGGTGAAGGCCGCGCACGCGCCGCTGCTCGCGCTGTTCACCGAGCTGATGGCCCAGGCCGAGGACGCCGGCCGACTGCGGGGCAGCATCAAGCCCCGCCGCGCGGCGGCCCTGGTGATGCAGACGATCATGTTCATCGCCCAGTCCAACGACGTCTCCGAGGACGGCACCGCGCACCCCATCACGGCCGACGAGGCGTGGGACTTCTGCGCCATCGGAGTCACCCGTACCTGATCCGAGAATCCTATTCTCATAACGCGATAACTTCCTTTACACTGATCGGCATGCCCTCCGCGACCGATCTGTGGCCCGACCTCCTCGACTGCCTCGACCTGCGGGCCGTACCGGCCGGCTTCGAGGGACGCAACCAGCGGCTGAGCTACCACCGGCTGTTCGGCGGGCAGCTCCTGGCCCAGTTCGTCCGGGCGGCCTCGCTGAGCCGCCCGGACAAGACGATCAAGTCGCTGCATGTCCTGTTCCCGCGGGCCGGAGTGTCCGAGGAACCCGTCCGGTACGAGGTGGAGCGCCATCACGAAGGCGGCACCTTCGCGACGCTGGGCATCGTCGCCCGGCAGTCCAAGGGCGTCGTGGCGACGGCCTCGGTCTCGCTGCACGCGGCCGAGGACGGCCTCGACCACCAGTCCGCCGCCAAGGTCCCCGCCGTCCTCGGGGCCGAGCATCGCGTGGAGCTCGACCTGCTGCCCTGGGAGACCCGATCGACGGCCGACCTGGACTCCACCCGGCCCGAGCCGCCCGAGCTCGATCTGTGGATGCGCACCCCCGCGGCCGACCCGGAGCTGGCACCCGCGCTGGCCGCCTACGCGACCGATCTGACCCTCATCGGCACGGCGCTGCGCCCGCTCGACGGGGTCTGCCAGCGGGACTCCGGCACGGCGTTCGCCTCCGCCGTCACCTCGCACACGCTGTGGTTCCACCGGCCGTTCCGAACCGACGACTGGCTGCTGCTCCGCCAGCACAGCCCGCTGCTGGCCCACGGCCGCTGCTTCGGCCGGGGCGACGTCCTCACCGCGGACGGCTCCCTCGTCGCCTCGTACGCCCAGGAGGCTCTGCTGCGCTTCCAGGCGTGAGGGTCACCCTTCCGGAGTACCGCGCAGGAGAAGGCCGGCCGCCGTGTACGCGTCGCGGCGGCCGGCCGCGACATCGGCGGCCAGGCTCGCCAGGTCGGGATGGGCGCGCAGCCTGGTCTGCGCCAGGGACAGGATCTGGGCGTGCGCGCGGGCCGTCCGCCGGGCGGGCGTGTCGGCGCGCCGGTGGGCGTCGATCGCCTCGATCAGCAGCGGCAGCCCGTCGCCCTTCGACGCGGACAGGGTGAGGATCGGGACGTCGGTCTCGGGACGCAGGTCGCGGACGGTCTGGTGGGCGCCGTCCCGGTCCGCCTTGTTCACGACCAGCAGGTCGGCGACCTCCAGCAGGCCCGCCTTGGCGGCCTGGACGGCGTCGCCCGCGCCGGGGGTCAGGATGACGACGGTGGGGTCGGCGACGGCGGCGATCTCGATCTCGGACTGGCCGACCCCGACCGTCTCCAGCAGGATCAGGTCATAGGACAGGGCGGCCAGCACCCGGACGGCCGCGGGGACGGCGGCGGCGAGGCCGCCCAGATGGCCGCGGGCCGCCAGCGAGCGGATGAGGACGCCGGGATCGGTCGTGTGCGCGGCCATCCTGATCCGGTCGCCGAGCAGCGCGCCGCCGCTGTAGGGCGAGGACGGGTCGACCGCGAGCACCGCCACCCGCAGGCCGCGCTCGCGGTACGCCCCGACGAGCGCCGCGACGGTCGTCGACTTGCCCGCGCCCGGCGGGCCCGTCACGCCGACGACCCGTACGGGCTCCGTGCCGGGCCCCTGAGCGGAGTCCCGGTCGAGGACCGCGAGCACCTCGTCGCGGCGCGCCCCCTCGACCCGGGTCAGCAGCCGCCCGGCGGCGCGCAGGGATCCCGTGCGCGCCGCGGCGACCAGCTCCGGAACGTTCATCGGGCGAGCCGCCGGGTCACGGAGCCGGGACCTCGATGACCGTGGCCGACCCCATCCCGCCGCCGGCGCACATCGCGGCGACGCCGATGCCGCCGCCGCGCCGGCGCAGCTCGTGCACCAGCGTGACGATCATCCGGGCGCCGGTGGCGGCGACCGGGTGGCCGAGCGAGCAGCCGCTGCCGCTCACGTTCACCCGCTCGGGGTCGAGGTCGAGCAGCTTGACGGTGGCGACGCACATCGCGGCGAACGCCTCGTTGATCTCGAACAGGTCGACGTCGGAGGCCGACAGCCCCGCGCGGCCCAGCGCCTTGGGGATCGCCTTCACCGGGGCCAGCCCGGTCTCGGCGGGGTCGACGCCGACCGAGGCCCACGACCGCACGGTGGCCAGGGCGGGCAGCCCGAGCCGGTCGCTCGCGACGACGAGCGCCGCCGCCGCGTCGTTGGCACCGCAGGCGTTGCCCGCGGTGATGCTGAACCCCTCGATCTCCGGGTGGATCGGCTTCAGCGCGGCCAGCTTCTCCAGCGACGTGCCGCGGCGCGGGTGCTCGTCCACGGCGAACAGCCCGTGCGGGGTCTCGATCGGGACGATCTCCGCGTCGAAGCGGCCCTCGTCGATGGCGCGCACGGCGTTGCGGTGCGAGCGCAACGCCCAGGCGTCCATCTCGGTACGGGTCACGCCCGCCTTGACGGCCGCGTTCCAGCCCACGGTGATCGACATGTCCAGGTTGGGGGCATCGGGCCGGTCCGGATGGGTGGGCGGGTACCACGGGTCGGCCCACTCGCCGTCGATCCGGAACCGCGACCTCGGCGCGGTGGAAGCGGAGTTGACGCCGCCGGCGATGACGAGTCCGTCCATGCCCGCGCGCACGCTCGCGGCCGCGCTCTGGACGGCGGCCTGGCCGGCGGCGCAGTGCCGGTTGTGGGCCAGCCCGGGGACCGAGGTGAGCCCGGCGGTCAGCGCGGCGTGCCGGGCCAGGACGCCGCCGCCGTAGAGGCCCTCGCCGAGGACCACGTCGTCGACCGTGTCCGGGTCGAGCCCGGCCGCCACGGCGGTGACCATGTGATGGGCCAGGTCGTAGGCGGTGGTGTCGCGCAGCGTCCCCTTGAAGGCGGTCCCGATGGGGGTACGCAGGGCGGACACGATGACGGCTTCAGGCATGGGTGTTCTCCAGGTCGGCCAGCAGGACGCGGCGCAGCAGTTTTCCGGTGTCGGTCTTCGGCAGCTCGGCGCGGAACACGACGGTGTCGGGGGTCTTGGAGGAGCGCAGCCGCTCCCTGACCCACCGCCGGATCTCCGCCGGGTCCCCGTCGCCGACGAGGACGGCGACGAGCCGCTGCCCCCACTCGGGGTCGGGCAGGCCGAGCACCGCCGCCTCGGTGATCCCGGGATGGGCGAGCAGGACGTCCTCGATCTCCGCCGGGGCGATGTTCTCGCCGCCCCGGATGATGGTGTCGTCGGCGCGCCCCTCGATGAACAGGTAGCCGCCGGAGTCGAGCCGTCCCCGGTCCCGGGTGGCGAACCAGCCGCCGCCGTCCAGCACGCTCCGTCCGCCGTACTCGCCGGAGATCTGGTCGCCCCGGACGAACACCAGGCCGGTCTCACCCGCGCCGGCCGGGCCGCCGTCCTCCGCGCGGATCTCGAACTCGACCCCGGGCAGCGCCCGGCCGACCGAGCCGAGCCGGTCGCGTACCTCCGGGTCGCTCGCCTCCAGCGCCTCGCGGTGGTCCTCCGGACCCAGGACGGCGACCGAGGAGGCCGTCTCCGTCAGCCCGTAGGCGTTGACGAACCCCGTCCCCGGAAAGATGCGCAGCGCACGTTCCAGGACGGGCCGCGGCGTCCGGGCACCGCCGTACGCGAGGCTGCGCAGCGTCGGCGTCCCGGCGTCGTCGTCGGGCACATGGGCGACGATCCGTGCCAGCATCGTCGGTACGACCAGCGCGTGCGTGATCCCCTCCCGCCGGACGGTGTCCAGCCACTCCCCCGCGTCGAACGCCGGCATGTAGACGACCCGGCGCCCGGTGTAGAGGTTCGTCAGGAGGTTGGCCAGCCCGGCGATGTGGTACGGCGGGACCGCCACCAGCGCCGCGTCCTCTTCCTCCGCCGACGCGAACTCCAGCGTGTTGAGGATGTACGCCAGCAGGTGCCGGTGGCGCAGCACAGCGGCCTTGGGCGCGGCCGTCGTACCGCTCGTGTAGAGCAGGACCGCGACCGAATCCTGGTCCTGCGGGGTGTCGGGCCCGGGATCGGACGGGTCCGCGCCGTCCGGCGCCGGCTCGGGGTCGAGGAGGGCGTCGAGGTCGGGGGCGCGGAGGACGAGGGCACCGGGATGGCGGTCCAGCAGGTCGCTCAGCTGCCGCTCGCCGAGCCGGTAGTTGAGGGGGACGAACGGGACGCCCGCCAGGGCCGACCCGAACAGGGCCACCGGGTAGGCGAGGTGGTTGGCGCCGAGATAGAGGACGGCCGGCCGCCGCATGAACCGTCGGGCCGCCGCATGTGCCAGGCGCAGCAGCTCGGAAGCGGTCAGCGAACGGCCACCCGCCGTCACCACCACCCGGTCACCGGCCGAGACCGTCATTTCGAGGATCATGGCGATATTCATGAGAATGCTATTCTTCCTTAGCAAGAGTCATGCTTGCAAGAGAGGATAACGTTGATGGAGATCAGTGGAAGCTCTGCGGTCGTGGTCGGCGGCGCCGGCGGGCTCGGCGAGGCCACCGTCCGCCGCCTGCACGCGGCCGGGGCGCACGTGGTGGTCGCCGACCTCGCCGACGAGAAGGGCAAGGCGCTGGAGCAGGAGCTGGGCGTCCGCTACGTCCGGACCGACGCCACCGGCGAGGGCGACGTCGAGGCGGCGATGGCCGCGGCGGCCGAGGCCGGGCCGCTGCGGATCTCGGTCGACGCCCACGGCGGCCCGGCGACCGGCGGCCGCCTCATCGGCAAGGACGGCTCCCCGCTGGACCTGGCCGGCTTCCGGCAGACCATCGAGGTCTACCTGACCGGCGTCTTCAACGTGATGCGCCTGGCCGCCGCCGCCATCGCCCGGCAGGAGCCCGCCGAGGGCGGCGAGCGGGGCGTCATCGTCAACACCGCCTCGATCGCGGCCTACGAGGGCCAGATCGGGCAGCTTCCCTACGCCGCCGCCAAGGGCGGGGTGGTGAGCATGACGCTCGTCGCCGCCCGCGACCTGTCCCCCGTCGGCATCCGCGTCGTCACGATCGCCCCCGGCACGTTCCTGACCCCCGCGTACGGGAAGGCGGGCGACCAACTGGAGGCCTACTGGGGCCCCCAGGTGCCGTACCCCAAGCGGATGGGCCAGTCCCCCGAGTACGCGGCCCTCGTCCAGCACATCTGCGAGAACGGCTACCTCAACGGCGAGGTCGTCCGCCTGGACGGCGCGCTCAGGTTCCCGCCGAAGTGAGCCGCCCGCCGCGGTGGCGGCGGGCCGAGAGGCGGAGCGGGTCCCGGGAAGGCGCTCCCGGGACCCGCTCCTTGTTCCTCAGTCGCCAGACGCCTGTCCATGACGTTCCTGGCCATGACGCTCTTGTCCATGACGCTCTTTGAGTATTCGGCGCAGCACCTTGCCGGAGGGCAGCCGGGGGATCTCGGCCACGAACACCACGCGGCGCGGCTTCTTGTACGAGGCCAGCCGGTCCCCGACCAGCGCGACCAGATCCGCCGGATCGACCGTTCCGTGCGTGGCGACGGCCGCGACGATCGCCTCCCCGTCGGCCGGGTCGGGGATCCCGAACACGGCGCAGTCGGCGACGGCCGGATGGCCGTGCAGGACGCCCTCGACCTCGGCGGGCGCGACCTGGAACCCCCTGACCTTGATCATTTCCTTGGACCGGTCGGTGAGCCGCAGCAGGCCGTCCGCGTCGATGTTCCCGACGTCGCCGGTCCGGTACCAGCCGTCGTCGAACGCGTCCGCCGTCGCCTCGGCCGGCAGGTACCCGGCCATCAGCGACTCCGCGCGCGCCTCCACGGTGATCCGGTCGGCCTCGATGTGGTGCAGCATCAGGTCCAGGTCGAACCGGCGGTACAGCCGCAGCCAGGCGCCCGCCTCCAGTGCCGTGACGATGTTGAGCAGGCCGAGGATGTGCGAGGGCGGCGTGGTGATCTGCATCCGGTCGGCGGCGGTCAGTCCCAGCGCGTCCCGCCAGTGCCGGACCGCGGCGCCGAACGACGCGTGCGTGTGCCGCACGGCCTTCGGCAACCCGGTCGTCCCCGAGCTGAACACCAGCACGGCGTCCCGTTCCGGATCGGGCTCCGGGGCGGGCCCGGGCTCGCCGTCGGGCGGCTCGTCCAGGTGCAGCATCGGCATCAGCCCGGCCAGCACCGGATGGTCGCCGACGGCGTGCGCCGGCTCCGTGATCGCCAGGGCGTGCTCGACCTCGCCGCGCTTCCACGCCGGGCTGAGCAGGACGACCGCCGCGCCCAGCCGCCAGATCGCCTGCACCGCCACGACGAACTCGGGCCGGTTCGAGGCCATGAGCGCCACCCGGTCGCCGGCCCGTACGCCGCGCCGCGCCAGCGTCCCGGCCAGCCCGCCGGCCAGGGCCTCCAGCCGCGCCACACTGAACTCGCGATCCTCGAAGACGAGCACGATCCGCCGCTCGCCGGGCGGGTCAGGGGACGGCATTGAGAGGCTCCCCGCTCTGGGGTGGGAAGGGGAGGCCGCCGTGCTCGCCGAGGCGCGGCGACGGCCGGTAGTCGGGAACGTACCCGGCGACCCGTATCGGGCTCGCGACCTGCCGGAACCCACCGGCCGTCACGATCATTTCCGGATTGGCCTCCAGCGCCTCCGGCAGCGTCCGTACGGCCGCCGCCGGAACGCCCAGCGGACGGAGCCGCTCCTCCCAGGCCCGGGCGGAATCGCGAGCGAGCGCATCCGTCACGGCGGCCAGGACCTCCTCGCGCCGCTCGGCGCGTTCGGCCATCGTCGGGTAGCCCTCGATCCCGGCCTCGGCGGCGAAGGACTTCCAGAACGTATCGTGCGTGACGAACAGCGCCAGCCATCCCCCGGCCGTCGGGAACAGCTGGGCGGGGACGTAGTAGGAGTGCGCGCCGTTGGGCAGGCGCTGTGGCTCGACGCCGTCGTTGAGGTACGCGGCGGCCCGGTAGTTCAGCTGGGACAGCAGCACGTCCCGCAGCGCCACCTCCACCTGGCCGCCGCGCCCGGAGACGATCTGGGCGAGCAGGCCGAGCGCGGCGGTCAGCCCGGCGGAGTTGTCGGCGGAGGAGTACCCGGGCAGGGTCGGCGGCCCGGCGGGATCGCCGGTGAGCGCGGCGACGCCGGTGGCCGCCTGGACCACGTAGTCGAAGGCCGGATCGTCGCCCGCCGCCAGCCCGAAGCCGGTGAGCGCGACGCAGACGATCCGCTCGTTCCACCGGCGCAGGGCCTCGTAGGTGAGCCCGAGCCGGTGGATCGCCGACGGCTTCATGTTGACCAGCAGCGCGTGCGCGGACGCGACCAGGTCGCCGAGGCGGGCCTGGCCCGCGGCGGAGGTCAGGTCGAGGCGGACGCTGCGCTTGCCCCGGTTGAGGCTGGCGAAGTAGGTGTCGCCCACCTGCCGGGAGATGTCCCCGCCCGGTGGTTCGATCTTGGTCACCTCGGCGCCGAGGTCGGCGAGCATCATCGTCGCGTACGGCCCGGCCAGCATGTGGCCGACCTCCAGGACGCGGACGCCCGCCAGCGGCCCGGCGGTCATCTGAGATCCGCCGCGAGCCCGGCGAGCATGTCCCGGGTCCGGCGCTTGGAGGCGACCAGCTCGTCCCGGCCCTCGCCGATCGGCAGCAGCCGTACCGACAGGTCGGTGACGCCCGCGTCGGCGAACCGCCGGAACCGGGCCGCGATGGCCGCCTCGTCGCCCGCCGCGCACAGGTCGCCGATGTCCCTGGCGTCGCCGTAGTCCAGCAGGCGCTGGTAGTTGGGCGAGACCTCCGCCTCGCCGAGGATGCGGTTGGCGCGCTCGCGCGCCGCCCCGACCTCCGAAGGCCGGCACAGGCAGACCGGGATGCCCGCCACGACGCGGGGGGCCGGCCGCCCGGCGCCTTCGGCCGCCTTGGTGATGCGGGGGACGACATGGTCGGCGACCGCGCGCTCGTCCGCCATCCACAGGACGGTCCCGTCGGCCCGTTCGCCCGCGAGCGCCAGCATGACCGGGCCGAGCGCGGCGATCAGGACCGGCAGCGGCGCCACCGGGCCCAGGCCGAGCGGGTTGTGCACCGTGAACGTCGCGTTCTCGACGTCGACCGGCCCGGGCCCGCGCAGCGCGGCGTCCAGGACGTCCAGGTAGTCGCGGGTGAAGCCGGCCGGGCGCTCGTAGGGCAGCCCCAGCATGTCCCGCACGATCCAGTGGTGCGACGGCCCGACGCCCAGCGCCAGCCGCCCGCCGGACGCGGCCTGCGCGGACAGCGCCTGCCGCGCCAGCGCGATCGGGTGCTGCGCCTGCAGCGGTACGACCGCGGTCCCGAGCTCGATCCGTTCCGTCCGCGCGCCCATCAGGGCCACGGCGATCAGCGCGTCGAAGTCCGTGGGGATCTGCGGGACCCACGCGGTGTCCAGCCCCGCGCCCTCGGCCCACAGCACGTCCTCGACCATCCGCGCGGCCTTCCGCGCGGAGTCGCCCCGTTCCGGCCCGATCATCACACCGACCCGCACAGTGCCCTCCAGGTTCTCGTTCTCATGCGTCCTCGGTCTCCGCGCGCCGTACGGCGCGGATCAGGGTGGGGCGGGAGCGGCGGTCAGCGCGCGCACCTCGGCCACCAGGACGTCCAGGGCGGTGCCGGTCGGGAAGACCGCGGCGGCACCTGCGGCCCTGAGCCGGGGGACATCGGCCCCGGGGATGGTGCCGCCGACGATGACGGCGATGTCGGCCGCGTCCGCGGCCCTGAGCGCGTCGATGGTGCGGGTGGTCAGGGCGAGGTGCGCGCCGGACAGGATGCTGAGGCCGACGACGGCGACGTCCTCCTGCAGGGCGATCGCCACGATGTCCTCGACCCGCTGGCGGATGCCGGTGAACACGACCTCGAAGCCCGCGTCCCGCAGCGCCCGCGCCACGATCTTGGCACCGCGATCATGCCCGTCCAGGCCCGGCTTGGCTACGAGTACTCGCGTCGGATCCGAAGGCGAACCGGGGGGTGTGGGGGGTCGCCCCTCCACAGAAGGCACAGTCGGCATTTCAGAACACCACCGGTTGCTGGAACTCGCCCCAGACCGCCTTGAGGGCGGCGACCATCTCGCCGACCGTGCAGTAGGCGTCGGCGCAGTCGATCAAGGGGGCCATGAGATTGTCGATGCCCTCCGCGGCACGGGCCAGGTCGGCGAGGCGGGCGCGGACGGCCGCCGGGTCGCGCTCGGCCTTGACCCTCGCGAGCCGCTTCAGCTGCCGTTCGCGTCCCCCGGCGTCCAGCTCGTAGGTCGCCAGTTCGGGTGCCGGCTCGTCGGCGACGAAGCGGTTGACGCCGACGACCGGCCGGATACCCGCCTCGATCTCCTGGTGGGCCTGGTACGCCTCGTCGGCGATGAGGCCCTGCAGGTAGCCGTCCTCGATGGCCCGGACCATGCCGCCGTGCCGGTCCAGGTCGTCCATGATCTCGACGATGGCGGCCTCGGTGGCGTCGGTGAGCGCCTCGACGAAGTACGAGCCGCCGAGCGGGTCGGCGACGCGGGCGATGCCGGTCTCGTGGGCGAGGATCTGCTGGGTACGGAGCGCGAGCGTCGCCGACTCCTCGCTGGGCAGCGCGAACGGCTCGTCCCAGGCGGCGGTGAACATCGACTGGACGCCGCCCAGCGCCGAGGCCATCGCCTCGTAGGCCACCCGGACGATGTTGTTCTGGGCCTGGGGGGCGTACAGGGAGGCGCCGCCGGCCACGCAGCCGAAGCGGAACATCGACGCCTTGTCGGTGGTCGCGCCGTAGCGTTCGCGGACGATCGTCGCCCAGCGCCGCCGCCCGGCCCGGTACTTGGCGATCTCCTCGAAGAAGTCGCCGTGCGTGTAGAAGAAGAACGAGATCTGCGGGGCGAACTGCTCGACCGTCATCCGGCCGCGTTCCAGCACGGTGTCGCAGTAGGTGACCCCGTCGGCGAGGGTGAAGGCCATCTCCTGCACCGCGTTGGCGCCGGCGTCGCGGAAGTGCGCGCCGGCCACCGAGATCGCGTTGAACTTCGGTACCTCCGCCGCGCAGAACTCGATGGTGTCGGCGATCAGCCGCAGCGACGGTTCGGGCGGCCAGATCCAGGTGCCGCGCGAGGCGTACTCCTTGAGGATGTCGTTCTGGATCGTCCCGGTGAGCTTCGCGCGGGGCACGCCCTGGCGTTCGGCGGCGGCCACGTAGAACGCCAGCAGGATCGCGGCCGTGCCGTTGATGGTGAAGCTGGTGCTGATCGCGTCGAGCGGGATGCCGTCGAACAGCACCTCGGCGTCGGCGAGGGTGTCGACCGCGACGCCGACCCGGCCGACCTCCTCGCTCACCTCGGGGTCGTCGGAGTCATAGCCGCACTGCGTGGGCAGGTCGAGCGCCACCGACAGGCCGGTGCCGCCCTGGTCCAGCAGGTAGCGGTAGCGGCGGTTGGACTCCTCGGCGGTACCGAACCCGGAGTACTGGCGGAAGGTCCACAGCCGTCCCCGGTAGCCGGAGGCGTAGTTGCCGCGGGTGAAGGGGAAGCGACCCGGTTCGGGCGGCTCGGCAACCCGGTCGGCCGGTCCGTAGACCGGCCGGACGGGGATGCCGGACGAGGTCTGAGCGAAGTCGTTCATTGCTGAATACGTTACTTCCAGAAAATGAGAATGCCAATATCGCAGGTGAGAGCGCTACCGTCAGTGAGCGCCCTGCCGGCTGAGAGCCGACTTCAGGTCGATGACCGGCACTCCGGGCGGGACCGCGCTCAGCACCATCCTGGGGATGGACTCCCAGGTCATACCGACATGAGGCGGGCCAGATTGCCACCCATGATCTTGGCCTGGTCGGCCAGGCTCAGCGTGCCCAGCGCGTCGACGTAGGAGACCGGGTCGGCCAGCCCCTCGGGGTGCGGGTAGTCCGAGCCGAACAGCACCCGGTCGACGCCGATGAGGTCGGAGAGCTCGGCCATGTCCTCCTCCCAGAACGGGCTGACGTGCAGGGTGCGCTTGACCGCCTCGACCGGGTCCTCGCCGAACGCCTCCGGTGCCTTCTTGTACACGTCGGCCAGCTCGGTGAGCAGCGGCTGGACCCAGGTGGAGCCGTTCTCGATGACGGCGACCTTCAGTTCGGGGAACCGGGTCAGCAGGCCGTGGCAGACCATCGACCCCACCGCGTCGGTGACCGGCCGCCACTGGCCCAGCATCCGGAAGGCGTTGGTCTTGAACGGCAGCATCTCCGCGCCGCTGCCCTCCCAGTCGTTGGTGTACCGGCTGTAGCCGCTGTCGGAGGAGTGCATCCCGACCACGACGCCCTCGTCCACCACCCGCTTCCAGAACGGGTCGAACTCCGGCAGCGCGAACGAGCGCGGGCCCCGGTACCCGGGGACCGGCGCGGGCCGGACCAGGATCGTCTTCGCGCCGCGCTCCAGGCACCAGTCGAGCTCGGCGATCGCCTTGTCGACCACGGGAAGGCTGATGACCGGGGTGGTGAAGATGCGGTCCTTGTAGTTGAAGGACCACTCCTCGTGCAGCCACTGGTTGAGCGCGTGCACGACCACGTGGATGAGGTCCGGGTCGTCCCGCATCCGCTCCTCGATCAGGCTGGCCAGCGTCGGGAACATCAGCGCCCGCTGGATCCCCAGCTCGTCCATCAGCTCCAGCCGCGGCCCCGGCTCGCGGAAGGCGGGGATCGAGCGCATCGGCTCGCCGAAGATCTCCCGCCTGCTCTTGCCCTCGGGGTTACCCTCCCGGAAGTAGTCCTCCATCGCCCCGGGACGGGCGACCACGTCGAAGGTCGGGTTGGGGATGTACTCGCTGATCTGCCCCCGGATCGCGATCTTCGTACGGCCGCGCACCTGCACGTACTGGACCACGTTCTCGTAGCCCTTGGGCAGGTGCCTGGTCAGCGCGTCCTCGGTCTCGTACAGGTGGTTGTCCGCGTCGAAGAGCGGATAGGGCAGCTCGCGTGACGGCATCGAGACTCTCCTTCGCTGTTTCTGAGAATACTATTCTCAAGTTTGCTGTGCTGCAATATCACGTCGGAGAACGAACTTCTGAACCTTGCCGCTCGCGGTGCGCGGGAAGTCGTCCACGGCGGACAGCTCCTCGGGCCACTTCTGCCGGGCCAGGCCCGCCCGTTCCAGGTGGGTCCGCATCGCCTCGATGCCGGGCGCGGGATCGCCGGGCCGCATCCGCACGAACGCCGCCGCGTGCTCGCCGAGCCGCACGTCGGGGGCGGCCACCACGGCGGCCTCCGCGACGCCCGGCATCGCCAGCAGCGCCTCCTCGACCTCCAGCGCGCTGATGTTCTCGCCGCCGCGGATGATGACGTCGGCCTTGCGGTCGGTGATCGTGAGGTAGCCGTCCCCGTCGACCTCGCCGATGTCGCCCGTGCGGTACCAGCCGTCGCCGTCGAAGGCCGCCCCGGTCAGGTCCGGATCGGTGTACCCCAGGCACAGGTCCGGGCCCCGGCTGAGGATCTCGCCGTCGCCGGCCAGCCGGAACTCCACGCCGGGCAGGGCGTCCCCGTCGGTGTAGAGCCGCTTGGCCTCGGGCGCGGTGTACATGGAGCCGGTGATGGACGGGTGCTCGGTGCTGCCGTACGAGCGGAACACCGTGATGCCCAGCTCCGCGAGCCGGGTGGTGACCGCCACCGGCACGGCCGCCCCGCCGAGGCCCGCGTACTTCATGTAGCGCAGGTGCGCCGGCGTGAAGTCGGGATGGTCGAGCAGGCTCGTCATGAAGTACGCGGCGCCGCCGCCCACCGTGAGCCCGTCGCTCATCATCAGTCCCAGCGCCTTTCCCGGGTCCCACACGTCGGCCAGGTGCACCGGCGCCCCGTCCAGCACGGGGATCAGGAAGGCGTTCACCATGCCGATGAAGTGCCCCACCGGAGCGGCGGTGAGCTGCCGGTCCCGGTCGGGCGGGTAGAGCCCGGCGAGCTGGCGCGTCTCGTAGCCGAGCGTCTGGTGGCTGTGCACGACGCCCTTGGGATCGCGCGTCGTCCCCGAGGTGAACGCGATCAGGGCCGGGCCCGCCGGGTCCGCCGCGATGGTCCCGGGCAGCGGATCGTCGCCGAGGAGGTCGTCGAAGTCCCGTCCCACCACGCCGACGATGGGCACGCCCGCGCACAGGCCGGGCTCGTACTCCATCCGCCCGAACCGCTCGGCCGTGACGAAGACCTTGGGCTCGACCGACTCCAGGATGTAGCCGACCTCCTTGCGCCCGTAGAAGTGGACGATCGGCACCACGGTCGCGCCGAGGAACGCCGACGCCCAGAAGACCGCGGCGGCCTCCATCCAGTTGGGCAGCTGGAACGCGACCGCGTCACCGGGACCGACGCCTCGCGCGCGCAGTCCTTCGGCCAGCCGGCGCGCCACCAGTTCGACGTCGCCGAACGTCCCCGTCCACGGCCGCACGGCCGAGTGCACGCGGAACTCGGTCCCGGGTGCCGCCTGGAGCCCGCGCGCCAGCAGGTCCCCGAGCGTGTCCCGGGTCCACCAGCCCTCCGCCTCGTACCGCTTCGCCAGCTCGGCCGGGATCGTCCGCATCGCGACAGCTCCTCTCTCACGTCTCTCACGTCGGGAATCGCGCGTCGAGAATTGCACTCTCTCAGAGTGAGAAGCTAGATTCCATACATGGCGCGAGACCACGGCTTCCATCCGGTCCGGATCACGCGGATCGTCCAAGAGACGGCTGACACGCGCACGTACGTGCTCGACGCGCCGTTCCCCTACCAGGCCGGGCAGTTCCTGACGTACAAGGCCTGCGGCACTCTGCGCAGCTACTCGATGTCGAGCTCCCCGGACACCGACACCGAGCTGATGACGACGGTGAAGCGCGTCCCCGGCGGCCTGGTGTCGAACTGGATGCACGACCATCTGGAACCCGGCGACAGCGTCGAGACCACCCGTCCGGCCGGTGTCTTCTGCCTGCGCGAGACGTCCGCACCGCTGGTGGCGTTCTGCGGAGGCAGCGGCATCACGCCGGTCCTGTCCCTGGTCAAGAGCGCGCTGGCCACCACCAGGCGGCGGGTCCGGCTGCTGGTGGCCAACCGGGACGCCGACTCGATCATCTTCAGGACGACGCTGGCCGAGCTGGCCGCCCGCTACCCGGACGACCTCGAGGTCCACCACCATCTGGACGTCCTCAACGGCTACGTCACCGACGTCCAGGTACGCAACTTCGTCAACGTCGACCGGAACGCCGACTTCTACGTCTGCGGGCCCGCGCCGTTCATGGAGCTGACCGAGCGCGCCCTCCTCGCGCACGGCGCCGATGCCGGGCAGATCTTCATCGAGCGCTTCGCGACCGGGGAGGGCGAGCCCGCGGGCGAGGAGCGGGACGGCACGGTCAGCATCGTCCTGGCCGGCAGGAAGCAGACGGTCCCCCAGCATGCCGGCGAGACCTTCCTGGAGAGCGCGCGCCGGGCGGGCCTGGCACCGCCCTTCTCCTGCGAGGCGGGGAACTGCGCCACGTGCATCGCCCAGGTGACCGAGGGCGAGGCCAAGATGCGCGTCAACAACGCGCTGGACGATGAGGAGATCGCCGACGGCTGGGTCCTCACCTGCCAGGGCGAGCCGATGACCGAGCACGTCACGGTCGTCTACGACGACTGACCGCGAACGCCCAGAACATCACTACCGCCTATGGAGAAGCCACATGGTAGATCTTGAGCTGGACGGCGGGCTGGCGGTCGTCACCATCGACCGCCCGCACGCCCGCAACGCCATCGCGCCGGCCACCATGGACGAGCTGGACAAGGCGCTCGACGCGGCGGCGGGCGCGCAGGCCCTGGTCATCCGGGGTGCGGGCGACCGGGTGTTCGTCTCGGGCGGCGACCTGAAGGAACTGGCCGCGATCCGTACCGAGGACGAGGCGACGGCGATGGCCCTGCGGATGCGGGGCATCTGCGACCGGCTCGCCGGCTTTCCCGTCCCCGTGATCGCCGCGCTGAACGGGCACGCCCTGGGCGGCGGGGCCGAGGTCGCGGTGGCCGCCGACATCCGGGTGGCCGCCGACGACATCAGGATCGGCTTCACCCAGTCCACCCTGGCGATCATGCCCGCCTGGGGCGGCGCCGAACGGCTCGCGGCGCTGGTCGGCCGGGGCCGGGCCCTGCTGCTCGAGGGCACCGGCACCCTGCTGGACGCCGCCGAGGCCGAGCGCGCCGGGCTGGTGGACCGGGTGCTGCCGCGGGCCTCGTTCGAGGACGGCTGGCGCGCCCTGGCCAGGTCGCTCGCCAACGGCCCGGCTCGAGAGATCAAGAAGGTCACCGCGGGAGGCGTGCCCGCGGACGAGGCGGCGCGCGCCTTCGCCCGCCTGTGGGTGGCCGACGAGCACTGGCAGGCAGTGGAGAGGACGGTGCGCCGTGGCAAGTGAGCTCCGGGTGGAGGAGAGCCCGGTGGGGCCGGTCATCCGCCCGCCCGATCCGGCGGAGACGGTCATCCTGTACGTGCACGGCGACCGGGACCTCTCGGGCGACCCGGAACCGGCACTCGATCACGCCGGCCGTCTTGCCGCACGGACGCGGGCGACCGTCGTCTGCACCCGTTACCGCCCCGCCTTCCCCGCCTCGCTCGACGACGTCCAGGCCGCGTACGACTACGGCCAGGCCTCGGGTCCGGTGGTGGTGGCGGGCGGGCGGCTCGGGGCGGGACTCGCGGCCTCGCTGCTGGTCCGGCTGCGCGACTCGGGTGCCGCACCGCCCCGCTGCGCGGTCCTGATCTCGGCGCTGCTCGACCTGACCATGGAGTCGCAGAGCCTGCTGCTCAACGCGCGCGCCGATCCCACGTTCGACGTCGCGGGCCTCCGACGGCAGGTCGCGCGCTATGCCGGGGGCACGGCGCCGACCGACCCGCTGCTCAGCCCGCTCTATGCCAACCTGCACGGCCTGCCGCCGATCCAGCTGCTCACGGCGGGCACCGACCCCCTGCTGGACGACTCGCTGACGTTCGCCGCCCGCGCGGCACGGTCCGGGGTCACGGTGGACCTGCGCGTACGGCCGGACCACGCCGGCCTGCGCGGCGAGGCCATCACGGCCATGGCCTCGTTCATGGCGACGTGGAGCCCGGCGGAACGGACGGTCCGTCCGGCGTGATCGCGGAACGGCCGCCGCGGCCTCGGGTCAGACGGCGGCCCAGCCGTTGTCGACCGGGAGGATGGCGCCGTTGATGTTGGCGGCGGCGTCGGAGGCGAGGAAGACGATGGCCGAGGCCTGCTGCTCGGCGGTGGAGACCTGGCCGAAGTTGCCCATGTAGGACGCGAGGACGGCCGGTCCATGGGCGTCCGGGGCCGGGGCGTACTCGATGTTGGTCATGGTGGCGCCGGGCGCGATGGCGTTGGTACGGATGCCCTGGCCCCGGTACATCACGGCCAGCGACTTGGTGAGGCCGACGACGCCGTGCTTGGAGGCGGTGTAGGCGGCCCCGGCGGCGCTGCCGCGCAGGGACGCCTCCGAGGCGGTGAAGACGATCGAGCCCTTGCCCGCGGCGAGCATGTGCGGCAGGGCGGCGCGGGCCAGCAGGAACGGCGCGGTGAGGTTGATCCGCAGCAGCCGTTCCCAGACGGCGTCGGTGACGTCGGCGGCGGCCGACATGTCGTCCATGATCCCGGCATTGTTGACCAGGACGTCGAGGCCGCCGAACTCCTCGACGGCGGTGGCGACGACCTGGTCGACGATCCGCTGCTCGCTCAGGTCCCCGACGACCGCGTGGGCCGGCGTGCCCTTCGCGCGGATCTCCGCCACGGCCTCGGCCGCGCCGCCGGGGTTGATGTCGGCGACCAGGACCTTGGCGCCGTGCTCGGCGAACCGCAGGGCGGCGGCACGGCCGATGCCCGATCCCGCCCCCGTCACGATGACGCTCTTGCCGGTGAGATCGCTGGTGGGACCGCTGGTGGTGTTCATGATCCAATCGTGCACCACCAGCGGCCGTCACCGTGGCGCGGGCCCCGAGCCGGGAGAGTCGGGGGTCAGGGACGGGACGCGGCCGCCGCTGTCGCCGCGCGGGCCCGCTGGCGGAACGCCTCCAGCTTCTCCGAGGGATCGATGATCCGGTTGCTCCGCGACTGGATGGAGACGTCGTGGCCGGCGGCCGAGGCGCGCAGCGCCCCCACGGTCGCGTCCTCGGGACGGATGTGGGCGAACGGGTCGAAGGAGTACCAGCGCATGGCGTTCTCGTAGGTCATCTTGTTGATGTCCTCGTCGGGCACCGCGCAGTTCTCCATCACCTCGCTGAGCTCCTCGGGTGCCCCCGGCCACATCGAGTCGCTGTGGGGGTAGTCGGCCTCCCAGCAGATGTTGTCGATGCCGATGTCGTGCCGCAGCTTCACGCCCAGCGGGTCGCTGATGAAGCAGGTCAGGAAGTGCTCGCGGAACACCTCCGACGGCAGCCGCCCGCCGAAGTCCTGCATCGTCCAGGTCGAGTGCATCTCGAACGTCCGGTCCACCCGCTCCAGGAAGTACGGGATCCAGCCGGTCCCGCCCTCCGACAGCCCGATCTTGATCGTCGGGAACTCCTTGATCACCCGCGACCACAGCAGGTCGGCGGCGGCCGAGACGATGTTCATCGGCTGCAGGGTGATCATCACGTCGGGCGGCGAGTCCACGGCCGGGATCGTCAGCCGTCCGGAGGAACCGATGTGCACGTTGAGCACGGTGCCGGTGTCGCACAGCGCCTTCCACAGCGGGTCCCAGTAGTCGCTGTGGAAGCTCGGGTAGCCCAGTGCGGCCGGGTTCTCGGTGAACGTCAGCGAACGGCAGCCCTTCTCCGCCACCCGGCGCACCTCGGCCGCGGCCAACTCGGCGTCCCAGATCACCGGCAGCGCCATCGGAATGAAGCGGCCCGGGTAAGCGCCGCACCACTCATCGATGTGCCAGTCGTTGTACGCCCGCACCAGCGCCATCGAGAAATCAGAGTCCTCGGTCGCGAACAGCCGCGCCGCGAAACCCGGAAACGACGGGAAGTTCATCGAGGCCAGGATCCCGCCGGCGTTCATGTCCTTGACCCGCTCATGCACGTCGTAACAGCCCGGACGGATCTCGTCCAGCCCCTGCGGCTCCAGCCCGTACTCCTCCTTGGGCCGACCGGCGACGGCGTTCAGCGCGGAGTTGGTGATGGTGGTGCCGCGGAACGTCCAGACGTCGGTCCCGTCGTCGCGGTGCTCCAGGCGCGGCGCGTCGTCGCGGTACTTGGCGGGGATGTGGTTGGCGAACATGTCGGGCGGCTCGATGATGTGGTCATCGACGCTGATCAGGATGTAGTCGTCCTTGCGCATGTGCGTGTCTCCGTTCAGTCGCCGCGCACGGCGGCGGGGATCGGCTGTTCCTCGGGAGCGGCCTCGACGGCCATGGTCAGCCGCGCGAGCCAGAAGCGGAGGACGTTGGCGAGCGCGTAGCGCAGGTACACGGCGCTGCCGACGACGCTCGCGCAGACTCCGGCGAATCCCAGCGCCTGCGCGTCGTTCTGGGCCAGCGGATCGGTGGTCGAGCGGGACAGGAAGAAGGCCGTCACCCCCGCCGCCACGCCCGCCGCCATGAGCAGGACACCGATCCGCAGCCACAGCCGGGCCCGGCCCGCCGCCGGATCGGGGATCCGCAGCTCGGCGATCTCGCGGACGAAGCGGTCCGCGCGTGTCTCCGTCATTTCACACTTCCCATGTACAGGGCCGACAGGTCGGCCGCCAGATCGTCACCGGGAACGTCGACGCGCTCGATCCGGCCGTTCACCATCACCGCTGCCCAGTCGCAAATGCCCAGGACCGTGCTCGCGAACTGCTCCACCACCAGCACGGCGACCCCGGTCCGCGCGATCTCGACGACCAGCGCGTACAGCTCGGCCACCACCAGCGGTGCCAGGCCCATGGACAGCTCGTCCATCAGCAGCACCGCCGGATCGACCGCCAGCCCGCGCGCCAGCGCGAGCATCTGCTGCTCGCCGCCGGACAGCGTCCCGGCGGTCTGCCGCTGCCGCCGGGCCAGCTTGGGGAACCGCGTGAACGCGATCTCCTCCACCCGGGCACGGTCCACGCCGGCGAACGTCATCATCCGGAGGTTCTCGCGTACGGTCAGGTTGGGGAACACGCCCCGGCCCTCGGGGATCAGGCACACCCCGCGCCTGGCCAGCTCGACCGGGTCGGTACCCGCCAGCGCGCGCCCGCCGACGCGGACCTCGCCGCCGGCGGCCGGATGCAGGCCCGCCGCGACGTTCAGCGTGGTCGTCTTACCGGCACCGTTCGGGCCGAGCAGGGCCACGATCTCGCCGGCCCCCACCGCCAGGTCGACCCCGGACAGCACGGTGATGCGGTCATAGGCCGCGGAGACATTCCGCAACTCCAGCAGGCTGGTCATGCTGCCTCCTTGTGGGGGGGCGACCCCCCACACCCCCCGGCAAGAACAGCGCTCATGAACTCGCTTCGCTCCTTCATGCCGCCCCCAAATAAGCGGTCAGTACGGCGGCGTCGGCGCGGATGCCGTCGGGCGGGCCGCTGGCGATGACCTTGCCCAGGTCGAGCACGTGCACGATGTCGCAGGCCTCCATCACCAGGCGCATGTCGTGCTCGACCAGGACCACCGCCAGTCCCTCGGCGGCCAGCTCGCGCAGCAGCAGCCCGAAGCGTTCGGTCTCCTCCTCGTCCTGTCCCGACGCGGGCTCGTCCAGCAGCAGCGCCTTGGGCCGTACGGCGAGCGCCCGGCCCAGCTCGACCAGGCGGGCCCGGCCGGTGGGCAGGTCGTCCGCGCGCAGGTCCGCCACGTCCTCCAGGCCGAGCCTGGCCAGGATCGGGCCGATGTCCGCGGCGCCGCGCTGGAACTCGGCGGCGACCCGCAGGTTGTCGCGTACCGACAGGTGACCGAAGATCTCCAGCCGCTGGAAGGTACGGCCGAGACCGCGGCGGGACCGCGCGGCCGGGCCCCGCCTGGTGATGTCGGCGCCGTCCAGCAGGACCCGCCCCGACCGGGGCCTGAGCAGTCCGGACACCACGTTGAACAGCGTGGTCTTGCCCGCGCCGTTGGGACCGATCAGGCCGGTGACGTGCCCCGCCTCGGCGGCGAGATCGACCTCGGAGAGGGCGACGTTGCCACCGAAGCGCACCGACACGGCGCTAACTTCGAGCAAGGCCATCGAGTACCTCCTTCCTGTCGGCGGGAATCCAGGGCCTGCGGATGCCGCGCCACTCCAGCGGGACGTCGGCGGCCGGCCGGGGACGCGCCCAGGTGCGCAGGGCGAGCGCCGGGACGAACGACCCGAACGCCAGCACCCAGCCGCTGATGAGTCCGGCCACGCAGAGCAGCCACAGCACCGTGATCAGCGCGGCCAGCGGCATCCAGTAGCGGCGGACCGGGTCCCAGTCGCGCCTGAGATGGGTCACGACCCCGTCCGGGTTGCCGCCCATGCCGATCCCGGCCAGTCCCGGCAGCAGCGCCGCGAGGTTGTGCGCGGCCGGGAAGACCGCGACCAGCAGCGGGAAGAACCCGGCCAGGTTGGCCCCGGCGAAGAAGCCGGTGCCGACGGCCGCCATCCCGCCGATCACCACCAGCAGGAAGATGGGCAGTCCGGCGACCAGGTTGAAGTGGTCGGGCGTGATCGAGCGCTGGTGCATGCCGTACAGCGCGCCGCCCAGCCCCGCGATCGCCGCGGCCAGCGCGAACACCACGACCTTGGTGACCAGCAGCCGCCCGCCCAGGGTCGCGCAGGCCGCCTCGCTGTCGCGCATGGCGATCAGCCTGCGGCCGAGCACGCCGCGCCTGATCACCACCACCAGCAGCGAGAGCAGGCCGAACGCGACCGCGGCGAAGACCATCTGGGCCCGGATCGAGCCGAACATCGGTGCCACCTCGGCCGACCCCTGGTTGAACAGCCAGGAGCCGGGCAGCGTGAAGATCCACCCGTCCAGCACCAGGGCGAAGGCCGCGGTCGCCAGCGCCAGGTAGATGCCCGACAGGCGCAGCGCGGGGATCGCGATCACCGCGCCGACCAGGCCCGAGACCAGCACCACCGCGACCAGTGCCAGCGGGTTGCCGGTCGCGCCCAGGTTCGCCCAGGTGACCGCGCCGATGCCGGCCAGGCTGAGCTGGCAGAGCGAGATCTGGCCCGAGAAGCCGGTCAGCACGACCAGGGACAGGCCGATCACGGCCAGCGGGAAGATCAGTCCATAGGTCACCATGTCCGGGTCGCTGAGCGTGGTCGCCAGGATCACCGCGAAGGCGGTCATGCAGGCGCCGAACACCAGCGTGCCCCTGATCGTCGGAACGGGCAGCGCCCGCATGATCCGCACGCTCCCGCGCAGCCGCGGGTTCGGGAAGACCAGCAGGACGATGAACAGCAGCAGCGCCGGCGCGGCGATCCGCAGTCCCGGCAGGTAGTCGTTCTGCGGGAGGTACCCGGTGAGGTAGCTCTCGGTGCAGCCGACCACGATCGCGCCCACGAACGCCATCGGCAGGCTGCGCAGCCGCCCGAAGATGGCGGCGGCGTACGCGCTGATGATGAGCAGCGACAGCAGCGAGGCGTCGAGGGTGACGCTGGGCGCGATGAGGATGCCGCCGAGCGCGGCCAGCACCGTGCCCAGCACCCACGCGGCCTTGGCGGCGACGGCCGGGTCGGCGCCGTTGAGCTTGGCGAGCGAGCGGTCGTCGACGGTCGCGCGCATCGCGATGCCGAGCCGCGAGCCGTACAGCAGGACGTACAGTCCCGCCGCGACGGCCGCGGCCACCACCAGCGTGACCACCTGGTGCCAGGTGACCACGGCCGGCCCGAGATGCAGGGCCGGCCGGTCGGCGAAGAACTTCGGGAGCGGGCGCGCGACGTTCGGATCCCAGATCCAGCGGGCGGTGGCGATCAGCCCTGACAGCAGGGCGACCGTCACCACCAGCCGCTCCACCTCCCCCATCCCCTGGACGGGACGCATGATGAACCGCTCGACGAACAGCCCGAACAGCGGGGCCAGGACGAGCAGCACCACGGCCAGGGCCACCGGCACCGGCAGGCCCCATCCGCCGGTCAGCTGCCAGTAGCAGAACGCGGCCATCATCCCCGCGGCGCCATGGGCGAAGTTGAAGATGCCCGTGGTCGTGTAGGTGAGCACCAGTCCGCTGCTGATGACGGCGTAGATGCCGCCCGTGCTGAGGCCGATGATCCCGAAGGCCAGGAAATTGTCCATCGGCTACTTCACATCGGCCATGGTCTTGCCCAGCATGGCCAGGGTGAGGGGCTTGCCGTAGTCACCGGCGTACTTGTGGACGGGGCCGCCGCAGCGGTACGTGCCGCTGTTGGGCTTGAAGTCCGGGACGGTCCAGCCCTTGGCCGTGGCCTGAACCGCGTTGAAGCACTTCAGGGGCGCGGTCGTCTTGGACAGGTCCACCGGGGCCTGCAGCCCGCCGGCCGTCCACTCGGTCGGCTTGACCGCGTTCTCGTACACGCACTTGCGGGTCAGCTCGGAGCAGTCCCTGGCCGACGTGGCGAACAGCACCCAGGCGGAGAAGGCGCGCAGCGTGGGTAGCGTGACCTCGGCGTCCGGGGCGTACTTGGCGTACAGGTCGACGACCTGCTTGGTCGCCGGGTTCTCGGCGGCCTTCTCCAGCGGGTGGATGCCGCTGAGGTCGGCGAAGGTGGCCTGCGCGGTGAGCGCGGGGCCGGCCAGCTTCAGGAACGCGGGGCCGTAGGCGTTGTTGTTGGCGTCGACCCAGTCGAGCTTGTAGTCGATGTCGGTCAGCACCTGCAGCAGCTTCGCGAGCTGCCGGTAGTCACCGAGGAAGACCAGGCCCTTGAGCTTCTTGTTCTTGATGTCCTGCGCGTACGGTGTCCAGTCGGCGACGCCGCGGGCCGGGTACAGGTCGGTGTAGGTGATCGTGCCGCCCATCGCGGCGAGCGTCTCCTTGGTCTGCTCGTTGATGACCTTGCTGACCGGCGAGTCTCCGGCGATCAGGCCGACGCTGGCGGCCGACGACGGGAACGCCTCCTTCATCAGCCAGCTGTAGAAGCCCGCGTAGACGTTGTGGCCGACCGAGGCTCCCTTGGAGACCACCTGCAGGTCCGACCCCAGGGCCTGGACCTGGCTGGTCTGCGCGGAGAACTCCGGAAGCAGGCAGCTCAGCCGGTCCTTGACGCCCATGGCGTCCAGGGCGGTGCCACCGCCGACGAGCGCGAAGTCCTTCTGGCAGGCCTCCAGCATCCGCTGGCGGACCTCCATCAGCTTGGTGTCGCGGACCTCCGGGACGAGCTTGCGCCCGTTGATGCCGCCCGAGTCGTTGCACCAGGCGCTGAACACCTTGGCCGCGTTCCCGAACTCGGGGTTCTTGGTGAAGCCCACGTCCGACAGGACGCCCAGCTTGATCTCGGTGCCGGTGACGCCCTGGCTCGTGGAGGCCTTGGGCGTACCGGTCTGGCAGACGTTCTTCAGCGTGCCGAAGTCCTTGAGGGTGACGGCCGCCGTGGAATCGCCCGGCGTGTCGCCGGAGCGGGCGCTGCATCCGGCCATCGCCAGGACGAGCATTCCGATGATCAAGGGTCTGACGGGTCTCAACGGTTCTCCTTGGAGTGGTCCCCGAACGGTGACGATCAGGTGACCGCGCCCGCCGCCTTCAGGGCGAGGATGCGGTCCCAGTCCAGACCGAGTTCCATCAGGATCTCCTCGGTCTGGGCGGCGAATTCGGGAGCTGGGCCAAGGCGGGGGGCGGTGACGTCGAACTGCACCGGGCTGGCGGCGAGGTCGAGCTCGCCCGCCCTGACCAGGTACTCGTTCGACCGGATCTGCGCGTCGTCGCCGACTTGCAGGGAGTCCTGGACCGGTGCCCACGGTCCGGCCAGGGTGGCGAAGCGTTCGGTCCATTCCGCGAGGGTGCGGCCGGCGAGGATCTCCCGCAGGAGCTCGACGGCCTCCGCGGTGTTGGCGGCGATCAGTTCGGCGGTGGCGAAGCGGGGGTCGGAGGCCAGCTCGGGACGGCCGATGTGGTGGCACACGTCCGCCCAGAACCGGCCCGGCTGGAGCATGACGAAGGCGAGGTAGCGGCCGTCGGCCGTGGCGTACAGGCCGGACAGCGGGTTGGTCGGGGAGCCGTGCGAGCCGGTCGGCGGCGCCGCCAGCGGCTCGCCGAGATGCAGGGACAGCCCGATCCCGTGGCCCATGGCCCACACGCCGCTGCCGAGCAGGGAGACGTCCACGACCGGTGCCTCGCCCGTACGCTCGCGCTGGAACAGCGCCGCGGCGATGCCCCCGGCCAGGTTGGTACCGGAGATGGTGTCGCCGTAGGCGGGCGAGGGCGGGCTGATCATTCCCTCCACGCCGGACGGGGTGAGGCTGGCCGCGGTGGCGGCCCGCGCCCAGAAGGCCGTCATGTCGTAGCCGCCCTTCTCGGCCTCCGCGCCGCGCGGGCCGAGCGCGCTGCCCCGCGCGTAGACGATGCGCGGGTTCACCGCGCGGATGTCGTCCACGTCGATCCCCAGCTTGCGCCGGGACGCGGGCAGGAAGCTGGTCAGGAACACGTCCGACCTGCCGACCAGGTCGTGCAGCACCTCCTTGCCCTCGGGCGTGGCCATGTTCAGGCCGATGCTGCGCTTGCCGCGGTTGGCGTGCTCGATGTTGGGGTTCGGGTCGCCCTCGACGCGCATGGTGCCGGTCTGCCGGAGCCCGCGCTGCGGATCGCCGGTGACGGCGTGCTCGACCTTGACCACGTCCGCGCCCCAGTCGGAGAGCACGGCCCCCGCCGACGGGACGAAGCCGTACATGGCGACCTCGACGACGCGGACGCCCTCCAGCGGGCTCATCCGACGACCGTCGCGAACGTCTTGGTCTCCATGAACTCCTCGAGCCCGGAGACGCCCATCTCGCGGCCCAGGCCCGACTGCTTGTAGCCCCCGAAGGGGGTGTCGGGCGAGAAGTAGTTGCCGCCGTTGATGCTGAACGTCCCGGTGCGGATCCGGCGCGCCACCGCGATGGCGCGATCCTGGTCGGCGCTGTGCACGGCGCCGGACAGCCCGAAGATCGAGTCGTTGGCGATCCGTACCGCGTCGTCGTCGCCGTCGTACGGAATGACCACGAGCACCGGGCCGAAGACCTCCTCCTGCGCGATCTCGCCGGCCGGATCGACGCCGGCGAGCAGGGTCGGCGTGTAGAAGAAGCCCGGGTCCACCCGCTCGCCGCCGGTCACCAGCGTGGCGCCCGCCTTGACGGCGCGCTGGACCATGCCGTCCACCTTGTCGCGCTGCCGCTCGCTGATCAGCGGTCCCATGTAGTTCTTGGGATCGCCCGGGTCGCCGTAGGTCACCCGGCCGAGGTTGGCCGCGACCTGCTCGACGATCGCGTCGTGGTGCTCCCGGGGCACCAGCAGCCGGGACGTGAGCGCGCAGCCCTGCCCCGCGTGCGCGCAGATGGTGAACGCGGCGAACAGGGAGGCGCCGGCGAAGTCGGCGTCGTCGAGGACGACCATGGCGGACTTGCCGCCGAGCTCCAGGAAGACCCGCTTCACCGTGGCCGCCGCGGCCGCCATGATCAGGCGGCCGGTGGCGGTGGAGCCGGTGAACGTGATCATGTCCACGTCCCGGTGGGTGGTGAGCAGCTCGCCCACCGCCGAGTCCGACGAGGTCAGGATGTTGACCACGCCGGGCGGGATGTCGGTGTGCGCGGCGATCAGCTCGCCCAGGGCCAGCGTGGTCAGCGGCGTGTCGGGCGCGCCCTTGAGCACCACCGTGCAGCCGGCGGCCAGCGCGGGCGCCAGCTTGGCCAGCGCGAGCTGGTTCGGGTAGTTGTACGCGATGATCGCGGCGACGACCCCGGCGGCCTCCTTCTCCACCCAGCGGTGGTGCCGCTGGCCCCGGATCTCGACCTCACCGAGGTCCTGGGTGAGCGGGTGGGTCTTGAGCAGGTCCGCGTAGTAGCGGACCATCCCGATGGGCTGCTCCAGCTGGGCGCCGTGGGTGAGCATGCGCGGCGCGCCGACCTCGGCGATGGTGAGGTCGCGCAGCTCCTCGGTGTGGTCGATCAGCGCCTGGTGGAGCTGGTCGAGGCACCGGATCCGCAGCTGCGTGTCGGTCGCCCAGTCCGTGGTGTCGAAGGCGCGGCGCGCGGCCGCGACGGCGGCCTCGGCGTCGTCGGTCGTCGCGTCCGGTGCCTGGCCGAGCACCTCGCCGGTCGCGGGATTGAGCGTGGGGAACGTCCGTCCGGCCTCGGTGAGCCGTCCGTCGATGAGAAGCCGCTTCACGGCCGTACCGCCCGTCCGCCGTCGATACCCGGTGCGGCGCCGGTGGCGACCGCCACCCTGTCCAGAAATCGCATCCTGCCTCCTCGATGGCTGGAAACTACATTCTCGCCATGAGCAAATCAAGCATTCGCAAGAGAGAACGGGCTTTAGGTCCAATGGAGCGGTCCATCCGGCCAGCAAGATCAGCTACGGGGACTTCCGCATGTTCCAGCGATGAGAGTAGGATTCTCCTACTTCGGAAGGGAGATTTCCATGATCGAGACGACGGCGCTGAGCCCGCACCTGGGCGTGGCCGTGACGGGTGTCGAGGACCCGCTTGACGACACGCTGATCAACCGCTGCATGGAGGCGCTGAAGTGGCGCGGCGTGCTGCTCGTCCGCGGGCTGCACCTGGACGACGACGCGCAGCTGGCGTTCAGCCGCAAGGTGGGCGAGGTCGTGAAGCTGGGCGGCCAGGAGATCTTCACCATCACCCTCGATCCGGCCAAGAACCCGGCGGCCGAGTACCTCAAGGGCACCTTCAACTGGCACATCGACGGCACCACCGAGAGGGTGCCGAGCAAGGCGACCACCCTCACGGCCCGGCACATCGCCATGGTCGGCGGCGGGACCCAGTTCGCCAGCACCTACGCGGCCTACGAGAACCTGGCCGGGAAGGAGCGGGAGCGCTACGACGGCCTGCGCGTCGTGCACAGCCTCGAGGCCGCGCAGCGCAAGGTGAAGCCGGACCCCACCGAGAAGGAGCTGGCGGCCTGGCGGACGGTTCCCACCCAGGAGACGTCGCTGGTCTGGAAGCGCCGCGACGGCCGCCGCTCGCTGGTGATCGGCGCGACGGCCGACCACATCGTCGGGATGGAGCCCGGCGAGAGCGCCGCCCTCCTGGACGAGCTGCTCGACTGGTCCACCCAGGAGCGCTTCCGCTACACCCATGACTGGGAGGTCGGCGACCTGGTGATGTGGGACAACACGGGCATGCTGCACCGGGCGCTCCCCTATGACGCCTCCTCCGAGCGGACGCTGCAGCGGACCACGGTCTTCGGCGACGAGGCCCTCGTATGAAGACGGCCGTCGTCACCGGCGGCGGCTCGGGAATCGGCCTGGCCATCGCCGAGCGGCTGAGCGCCGACGGCCACCACGTCGCCACCCTCGACCTGAAACCCGCCGGCCCGGGCTTCGCCCAGGCGGCCGACGTGACCGACCGGGCCCAGGTGGACCTGGCGCTGGCCGCCGTCAGGGAGAGGCACGGCCCGATCGCCATCCTGGTCAACGCGGCCGGCATGGACGGGTTCAAGCGCTTCACCCGGCTGGAGTTCGCGGACTGGCAGCGGGTGATCGACGTCAACCTGAACGGCGTCTTCCACTGCGTCCAGGCCGTGCTCCCCGACATGCTGGAGGCGGGCTGGGGACGGATCGTCAACATCTCCTCCTCCAGCGCGCAGTCGGGCCAGCAGCTCATGGCGCACTACGTGGCGGCCAAGTCGGCGGTGAACGGGCTGACCAAGGCCCTGGCCCTGGAGTTCGGCCCGGCCGGCATCACCGTCAACGCCGTGCCGCCCGGCTTCATCGACACCCCGATGCTGCGCCGGGCCGAGGAGCGCGAACGGCTCGGCGGGACGGTCGAGGACCACATCCAGCGGACGCCGGTCCGCCGGGTCGGCCGGCCCGAGGACATCGCCGCCGCCTGCTCCTTCCTGGTCTCGGAGGAGGCGGGCTACATCACGGGCCAGATCCTGGGCGTGAACGGGGGACGGAACACGTGACCCGCATCCCCCCGCTTCCCCGTGACGAGTGGGACACCGAAGCGCTGGCGCCCATCGCGCCCGGACGCCGGCTGCCTCCGTCCAACGTGCTGGGGCTGCTCGCACGGCATCCCGCGCTGGCGAGGGCGTTCCTGACGTTCAACGCGCACCTGCTGGGCGCGTCGACGCTGCCGGTACGGACCCGCGAGCTGGCCATCCTGCGGGTGGCCTGGCGCCGGCGCTGCCGGTACGAGTGGGCCCAGCACGTACTGATCGCCAAGCGCGCCGGCGTCACCGACGAGGAGATCGCCGGGGTCCGTACGGGAGCCGCGACACCGATCACCACCGCGGTGGACGAGCTGGAGGAGGGCTCGAACCTCTCGGACGCGACGTACCGGGCGCTGGCCGCCGACCTGGACGACCACCAGCTCATGGACCTGGTCTTCACGGTCGGTACGTACGGCCTGCTGGCGATGGCCTTCAACACCTTCGAGGTGGAGCTCGATCCCGGCCTGTCCGACGAGGGCTTCGACGGCTCGGGCTGACGTCCCCTGAACGCGCCGCGCGTTTCGCGTCGGCGCTCACTGCGCCTTGATGCGGTCCTTCATCCCTTCGAGTTGCATGAGGATGGGGTAGCCGGTGACGCTGAGGGCGTTGCCGTGTCCGGTCTGGTGGATGTCGAAGACCGATTGGATGGCGGCGTAGAAGCCTTGGACGTCGAGGGTC